>NZ_BCAV01000016.1:0-135458 GCF_001320125.1 Pseudomonas sp. NBRC 111119 | reverse complement strand
CCGGCGAAGCCGGTGCCATGCTCCGCGCTGCCTGCTTCGCGGGGTAAACCCGCTCCCACAGGGACAGGGGTAAGGCAGCCCCTGCACATCGCCCGCCTCACGGAATACGGATGATCTCGATACCCGTACGCACCAGCTCGAAGCGGTTCTCACCCAGGTGGTTGACCCGGTCGCCGATGGCAAGGCGATAGGTGGTGATAGGGGCGCCCGTCGTGCTGCCGTCCAGTTGCAGGGTCGATTCCTGAAACTCGTGCACGGGGTAGATGCGGCCTTCGGCGTCACGGGCATGGAATTGGCCGACCATTACTGCTGCCATTTGGGTGGAACCCTCTGAATTGCGTAAGAAATGTATGCAGTAATAGACCGTGGAACGGTCAGGGAAGTTTTCGTGCGCCCGAAAAAAAACCAAAGCGCCTGAAAAGGGTCATCTATAACTACATCGTCCCTTGAACCCGTGAAGTATGGAGATCGCCATGACCCAGGTGTATTCGGTTGCTGTCGTTGTCGGTAGCTTGCGCAAGGAGTCCTACAACCGTAAGGTCGCCCGCGCCTTGTCGGAGCTGGCCCCCTCGAGCCTGGCCTTGAAAATCGTCGAAATCGGCGACCTGCCTATGTACAACGAAGATGTCGAGGCTGACGCGGCACCCCAGGCCTGGACCCGTTTCCGCGATGATATCCGTCATAGCGATGCAGTGCTGTTCGTCACCCCGGAATACAACCGCTCGATACCGGGCTGCCTGAAAAACGCCATCGATGTCGGCTCCCGGCCCTATGGGCAAAGCGCCTGGGCGGGTAAACCCACGGCGGTCGTCAGTGTATCGCCGGGTGCCATCGGCGGCTTTGGCGCCAACCACGCCGTGCGCCAGGCGTTGGTATTCCTCGACATGCCCTGTATGCAGATGCCAGAGGCCTACATCGGCGGCGCGGCCAACCTGTTCGACGAGTCAGGCAAGCTCAATGACAAGACCCGGCCATTCTTGCAGGCGTTCATCGACAAGTTCGCCTCTTGGGTGAAGCTGAACCGCGCTGTTTGATAGCTGTTGACGCCCAGGAGGGCCGCATGGCGGCGCTCCCGGGTGTAACGGTCTGTTAGCGGAAGCTGTAAGAAACCCCTGCATACACCCCAAAACCTTCACCGGGCGTGGAGCGGGGGTTGTCCCTGCCTGCATCGTTGTACGCCGGGGTCACCGTGGCGGCGTAGCGTTTGTTGGCCAGGTTGCGCAGGTCCAGCCAAGTCTGCCAGTCCTGCTTTGGCGAGTCCCAGCCCAGCCGCGCCCCCATGATCGCGTAGGCATCGGCATAGTTGCTGTTGGCGTAGTCCACCTGCACTTTCGACGCCAGCTGGGTGTTCACGCCGGCATAGAACCCGCTCGGCCAGTCGTAGCGAAGCTCGGCCTGGTAGTAGTGCATGGGGATGCCGGGCAGGCGGTTGTCGCCGAAGCGGTCGTCGTCACGGTAGTGGAAATCACTGAACGTGTAGGCCTGGCGCGCGCTGAGCTTGCCTGTGCCTGGCCTTTCCCACAACGTGCTCTGCAGGCCAGCTTCCACACCTTGGTGTACCGTAGCGCTGGCGTTGAATTCGGACGTGAAATTGGGCACCACTTCAACTGCCAGCAGCTCATGGCGGACCCGCGAGTAATACCAGGCGAGCTCCCAGCGACCGAGTGCGGAGTCGCCACGGGCACCCAGCTCCAGGGTGGTCGCGGTCTGGTTCTGCATCTTGATCGGCTGGATCTGCTTGCCGCCGACGCTTGGCGAACTCCAGATCAATGACCACGGGTGCGGCGGCTCTACCGACCGGCTGAGGCTGCCGTACACCTGCAGGTCGGGGCGTATGTCGTAGCGCAGGCCCACACGTGGCGCGTAGTCCCAGTCGTGCATCGACACCTTGCCGCCTTGGGCGGGGTAGGTTACGTCACTCTCGCGGCGGGTATAGATGGCGGCAAGCCCCGTGGTCAGCCATACGTTGGGTACCAGTTCCAGGTCGTTACCCAGGTGCAGCACGGTATCGGACCCTTGATAGGTAAAGTCACGCGTGCGGTCGCCGAACACATGGCCATTGCGTGCAAACTGCGATGCGCCGCTGTTGGGCAGGTGCTTGGTGGTGCGCCAGCCGATGGTGGTCTTGCTTTCACGCCCGAACACCGTGTCGCGGCGCTTGTAGCTGAGCGTGCCGCTGACATCGGTGTAGGCGACCTTCAGGCGCATGGGCCCTTCGCGAAGGTCCATGGGGTAGTCGTGGTACACCAGGCCAGCCTCAAGGCTGGCGTCGTCATCGAGGTAGAAGGTGGTTTTGTTGCCCACCCAGGTGCTGCCCGGTTGCGGGCGGCTGTCATCGCGTGCCAGGTAGCCCGGGTTGGCTGCCCGCGGGTGGTGCTTGATCTGGTCTTTGGTCAGGCGGCCGGCCAGTTCGTTTTCGGTTTCCCGGTAACGCAGGTAGAACCGCGTTTCCAGGTTCGGGTTGAAGCGGTAGCCAACGTTAGCGGCAACCCCTTTGGCACTGCCACTGCTGTGCCGCTGGTAGCCGTTGTACTCAACGTCAGTCAGGGCTACGTAGTAATCGAGGTCACCCAGCACCTGGCCCGAGCTGACATGCCGATGCTGGTAGCCGCGGCTGCCCACTTCGTAGCGCACCTGTAACGGCGCGGCGTCGCGGCCCGTGTGGGTGACATAGTTGATCGCACCGCCAAGGGCCAAGGCACCCTGGTCGAAGCCATTGGCGCCTCGCAGCACTTCGGCGCGGCTCAACCACAAGGGTTCGAACAGCTCATAGGGGGTGCCGCCTGGGCCAGTCAAGGGCAGGCCATCGAACATCGTGTACACGCCCGAGCCGTGAGCACCTGGCGCCCGGTTGATGCCCGAACCACGGATCGACAGCTTGATCCCATCGTTGCCTGCCGACTGGGCGAATACCCCCGGCTGGTAGGCCAGTACGTCCTGGTTGCTGGCCACGCGGCCCTGCCCAACGCCGTGCATGTCCACCAGGTTGCTGGCGCCCGGTATGGCCCGCAAGCGTTCACCTGCGGCGCTCAGGTCGTCCTGCTCCTCCTCGGTGATCAACACCTGGCCCAGTTCGACCGGTGCAGCTGCCTGCGCGGGCTGGGCAGCCATGAACGCACCCAGCAGGCCCACGCAGGGGGGTAGGGACAAAACGCGACGCATTGTAGGGCTCCAGGTAGATAGCGGGTGAACAACTGCGTTGAGACGAGCGAAATGGCGCTCGGAGCACGTCGAAAGCCAGTAAATCTCTCGCACTCTTGGTAGCGCGCAAGTGTACGAAGTTTCTTTACAAAGCCCGTCGCTAGAGCGGGCGCGCACTTGCTTCGTAAGGTGGCGACAGGTCGGCAGCACCGCCGGTCGCAAACCACCCTGGAGTTCGAACATGGTTACCGATGCAAGAGGTCCGCAACAATCCGTCGCATCAACCCCTACAAGCGCGCCCACCGGCGAACCCACAAGCGCCCCGGCACGCCTGACACCCCGCGAACAGCAGGTACTGCTGTGGTGCGCCTATGGCAAGAGTTCGTGGGAAATCGGGCAGATACTGGGGTGCAAGGAGTCGACGGTGAATTTCCACGTGTCCAACATTCTGCGCAAATTCGACGTGCCTACCCGGGTAGGGGCTGTGATCAAGGCCATTCGCTACGGCCTGTTGGCCGAAGCGTGAGGTACGGTCATGAATCATCAAGACACTGCACGGGCTGCCGACTGCCACGACCCGTTCTGGCCACGCATTGAGCTCAATAAGCTCCGCAAGCGCCTGAGGTTGCAGCGAAGCACCGGTGATGCAGCAATCGAGGTGGCCGCTCGTTGCGCCGTGATCGAGGCCGCCCGCGAGTTTGCCAACTGGCGGGCCGTGTTGCGCAGCCTGGGCTACAAACGCCTGGATGATGTGTGCGGGCATGACCATGGGCGTGCGCTGCGGGTGTGTTACCTGTGCTTCGTGGACGCGGCAATCATGCATTACCTGGGAGTGCCCTATGTACGCTCATCGCGTCGGGGTGTTCACCATGGCTGAACGACTCGATGCAGGGGGGTTATCCCAGGCGGTGATACAGCTGCTGAGCGGGGAGGCCAATGTGTTGTTCGCCGCCTTGCTTGGCGCTTTGCTGGTCAGCGCAGCCCGGGATCGGCTCATCACCAACACGGCCAAGCGGCTTACATTGGGCAAGAAAATGCTGCTGGTGTTCGTGACAGTGGGGGTAGGGCACCTGTTCGAACCCTTGGTTTCATCCGTGGCGCCTTTGCTGACCCCTGGCATGTCGGCCTTCGTCGCGGCTGTTGTGGTCATACCCATCAGCCTGAAGGTCATGGTCTGGCTGGATTCACTGGACCCGCGCGAGCTGATTCAGCGCTGGCGGCGACGGGGTTAAGGGATGCCACTGCTGCCAAGGTGCATGCCCAGTTCGGTCAGCCGCTGTTCCAGCAGCTGTATCCGTTGTTTGTCCTTGATCACCAGCAAGATGGCTTGCCGGTCAGTAGGGGACAGGCTGCGCAATCGCCCCAGCAAATCCGACTCCCACGCAGCGTCGTCTTGAGGGCTAAAGCCGGCCTGGTCTCTGCCCAGCAGTAACCAGTCCAGAGAGCACGCATAGTGCGTAGCAATTTTTATGCAAAGGGAGTACGGGATACTGTTGCGTACTTTCCAGCTGCTCAATGTCTGCGGGCTGATCGACAACGCCCGTGAAAGCTCCGCGTCAGTTTGGGCACCGGTCAGCTGCTTGAGGCGGTCCATCACTGCAGCAAGTACATGAGTACTCATAACAAATATCCATCACTGGTTTAATGATATTCCATGGGCTTAAACTACTCGTTATGAATACAGCCCTGTGTTTTTTTAGGAGGATTCCCGCATGAGGAACTTGAAGATGAGCCACCCAGCCCTGCATTCAGCCAAAACCTACGTGGTGTTCGGATCATGCCTGCATCGCAGGGGCATGGACAATGCTAGCAGGTACTTCTCGTGAGTACTTATAAACTGGTCTGCCCGCATTGCCATAGCCGCATGCGCATACGTACCAGCGAAGGCCGTCATATTTTCTTGCGAATTGCTTATTTGCAATGCACCACCGAGGCGTGCGGCTGGTCAGTGCGCGCTGAGTTCGAGATGACCCACGAGTTGTCCCCTAGCGGCATGCCAAACCCCGGCGTCTACCTGCCGCCAGCCAAGGGCGACTTGCGCAAGGCGGCGTTACCGGATACAGCGCTGAGCTGCCACGGTGAGTGAGGCGCAACGATGTGGCCATGGATGGCGCACCACCTTGATGGCGCAGATACAAAAACACCCCGCACAAGCGGGGTGTTTTCGTGTTGCCGGACCGATCAGCCGATCAGTTGCAGGCTGGCTTGTTGAACAAGGTCCAACAACGGCTGCGGATACACGCCGAGCACGAACGCAAGCACGGCGATGGCCAGCAGCATGACGCCACCGGTGCGCTGCTCCCACTTCAACGGGGCATCGTGACGGCGCAGGTTTGGCTCTACCAGGTAGAGGGTCACCATGACGCGCAGGTAGTAGTACACACCAATGGCGCTACCCACCACCAGTGCACCCACCAGCCACCACAGTTGCGACTCGACGCCTGTGGCGATGATGTAGAACTTGCCGATGAAGCCTGCGGTAAGCGGAATGCCCGCCAGCGACAGCATCATCACGGTCAGTACGGCGGTCAGGTACGGGCGGCGCCAGAACAGGCCACGGTACTCGTACAGCGCATCCGCATCACGCCCAGCGTAGGGCGACGACATCAGGGTGATAACGCCAAAGGCACCCAGGCTGGTGATCACGTAGGTCACCAGGTAAACGCCCATGGCTTCCATGGCCAGGCCCTTGCTGGCAACCAGGGCGATCAGCAGGTAGCCGAAGTGGGCGATGGACGAGTAACCCAGCAGGCGCTTGAGGTTGCTCTGGGTCAGCGCCAGCAGGTTGCCGACCAGAATCGATGCCACCGCGATCACGGCCAGCACCGTGCTCAAGACACCGCTGCTTGCAGCAGGCGACAGCATGAACAGGCGTACCACCACGGCGAATACCGCCACCTTGCTGGCCGTGGCCAGGAACGCGGCAACCGGGGCAGGAGCGCCCTCATACACGTCCGGGGTCCACAAGTGGAACGGTACCAGCGACAGCTTGAAGGCCAGGCCGACCAGCATCATGCCCAGGCCCAGCTGGGCCAGCAGGCTTGGCATGCTGGTGGCGGCCAGGGCCTTGCCCAGCTGGTCGAAGGTGAGGCTGCCGGCGTCGGCGTACAGCAACGCCATGCCGAACAGCAGGAAAGCCGAGCCTGCCGCCGACAACACCATGTACTTGATGCCGGCTTCCAGTGACCGCTTGTTGAAGAAGGCATAGGCCACCAGGCCGTACACCGGCACCGACAACAGCTCCAGGCCGATGAACAGGCCGGCCAGGTGGTTGGCGCTGACCAGCACCAGGCCACCCAGTGCCGACATCAGCAGCAGCAGGTACAGCTCTTCGCGGTTGCCCGGGAAGCCTTTGGCGCCATCGCCAAGGTAGGCGTGGGCGAGGGTGACGCACGCCAGCGTTGCCACCAGGATGATCGCCATGTACAGGCAGGCGAACTTGTCGATGGTCACCAGCGAGGTAACCGCCAGGGGGGCTACCTTCAGCGCCGGCAGGATCGACAGCAGGGCCAGGTTCAGGCCCACGGTGGACAGCAGGAAGGTTTGCGAGTGGTTGCGCTTCCAGGCGATCGCCAGCATCACCACCACCGTGGTGATAGTGGTGATCAGCATCGGCGCCAATGCGATGAAGTGTTGAGTGGTGAATTCCATAGCGCTCTTACCGGGCCGAAGCGAGTTGAGTGAAAGCGGAACCGAGCCACTGCTGCACGCCACTCATGGTGGCGGCAGAGGTGTCGAGGAACGGCTGCGGATACACGCCCAGCAGGATCAGCAGCACTGCCAGGCCCAGGACCATGATCAGTTCGCGAGCGTCCATGCCGGCCAGCACGGTGTCGGCCTTGCTCGGGCCGAAGTAGGCACGGTGGATCATGATCAGCGAGTAGACCGAGCCGAACACCAGGCCAGTGGTGGCAATGACCGTGATCCACGGTACATGCACGAAGCTACCCAGCAGGATCAGGAACTCGCCCACGAAGTTACCGGTGCCCGGCAGGCCCAGGGAGGCTGCGGCGAAGAACAGGCTGATGGCCGGCAGGTAGGCGATGCGGTGCCACAGGCCCCCCATTTGGCGCATGTCACGGGTATGCAGGCGTTCGTACAGCTGGCCCGACAGAATGAACAGCGCGGCAGCCGAAACACCGTGTGCCAGCATCTGGATGACGGCACCCTGCAGGGCCTGCTGGCTGCCGGAGTAGATCCCGATCAGCACGAAGCCCATGTGCGAAACGCTGGAGAAGGCGATCAGGCGCTTGATGTCAGTCTGGGCGAACGCCAGGAAGGCACCGTAGAAGATCCCGATCAGGCCCAGGGTCATGGCGATGGGCGCAAACTCGGCCGAGGCGTTGGGGAACAGCGGCAGGGCGAAACGCAGCAAGCCGTAGGCGGCGGTTTTCAGCAGGATACCGGCCAGGTCCACCGAGCCCGCGGTGGGCGCCTGGGCGTGGGCATCCGGCAGCCAGGAGTGGAAGGGCACCACCGGCAGCTTCACCGCGAAGGCAATGAAGAAGCCGAGCATCAGCAGGTACTCGGTACCGGCCGGCAGGTCAGCCTTCAACAGGTCGCTGTAGTTGAAGGTGATCACACCCGTATTGCTGTAGTTGACCAGCACCAGGCCCAGGATCGCCACCAACATGATCAGGCCGCTGGCCTGGGTGAAGATGAAGAACTTGGTGGCGGCGTAGATGCGGGTTTTCTTGCCGTCTGCCGAGCTATGACCCCAGAGCGCGATGAGGAAATACATCGGCACCAGCATCATTTCCCAGAAGAAGAAGAACAGGAACAGGTCCAGGGCCAGGAATACGCCGACCACACCACCCAGGATCCACATCAGGTTCAGGTGGAAGAAGCCGACATGGCGCTGGATTTCCTTCCAGGAGCACAGCACCGACAGCACGCCGAGCAGGCCGGTCAACAGGATCATCAGCAGCGACAGGCCGTCCAGCGCCAGGTGGATGCTGATGCCGAAGCGCTGGATCCACTGGACCTTGTATTCAAGGGCCCATGCAGGCTCGGCGCCCGGAGCGGGGGCCAGGGTGTAGTCGCCGTTAGCCCACAGCCACAGGCCGATGCCGAGCAGCAGGGACATGGTCAGCAGCGCGATCCAGCGTGGCAGGGTGGCGCCGAAGCGCTCAGCCAGCCAGCACAGGAAGCCGCCGATGAAGGGGATCAGGATCAGCCAAGGCAAAATCATGACGGGTTCATTTCCTTTTGCAGGGTCGCAAGGTTCGCAAGGTTCATGGTCATACCGCGGCCACTACCACAGCGCCAAGTACCAGCACTGCGCCTACGGCGATGGAAGCGGTGTACCAGCGCAGCTGGCCAGTCTCGGTCTTGCTCATGGCAACGTGGCCGCCGCGCGCCATGCGCGGGATCAAACCGATGGTACGGTCGACCGGGTCCTTGCGCAGAAGGTGGCTGATCAGCAGGTAAGGCTTGACGAACAGCTTGTCGTAGATCCAGTCGAAGCCCCAGGCGGCGAACCACCAGGCCGACAGCACCCGGCCAAGGCTGCTGTTGGCGACTGCGCTGACAAAGCTGCGCTTGCCCAGGAACAGCAACGCCGCCAGCAGGATACCGGCAATGGCGATGGCGCCCGAGGTGATCTCCAGTGCGTGCTTGGCTTCACCACCGGCATGGCCGGCGCTTTGCGGCAGTACATCAGCCAGTGGCGGAGTGATCCAGGCGCCGACGAAGGTCGACAGCACGATCAGCACGCCCAATGGCAGCCAGTGGCTGATGCCATGGCCCGCATGGGCTTCGGTCTTGGCTTCGCCGTGGAAGGCGATGAAGATCAGGCGGAAGGTGTACAGCGAGGTCATGAACGCACCCACCAGGCCGGCGTACAGCAGCCCGGAGTTACCGCTGGCGAAGGCTTCCCAGAGGATCTCGTCCTTGGAGTAGAAGCCCACGGTCACGATAGGCAGGGCCGCAAGCGCAGCGCCGCCAACCACGAAGCTGGCGTAGGCCAGGGGCAGTTTCTTCCACAGGCCACCCATCTTGAAGATGTTCTGCTCGTGGTGGCAGGCAACGATCACCGCGCCGGACGCCAGGAACAGCAGGGCCTTGAAGAACGCGTGGGTCATCAGGTGGAAGATCGCGGCGTCCCATGCACCTACGCCCAGGGCCAAGAACATGTAGCCAATCTGGCTCATGGTCGAATAGGCGAGGATACGCTTGATGTCGGTCTGCACCAGCGCGGCGAAGCCGGCCAGCACCAGGGTCACGCCGCCCACCACGCCTACCAGGTGCAGGATGTCTGGCGCCAGCAGGAACAGGCCGTTGGTGCGGGCAATCAGGTAAACGCCAGCGGTTACCATGGTCGCGGCGTGGATCAGTGCCGAAACCGGGGTAGGGCCCGCCATGGCGTCGGCCAGCCAGGTTTGCAATGGCAGCTGGGCGGATTTACCGACCGCGCCACCGAGCAGCATCAGCGTTGCCAGCACCATCCAGGTGTCACCGGCCTGGAATTTCTGCGGTGCCAGCACCAGCAGTTCCTGCACATTCAGCGTACCCAGCTGGGCGAACAGGATGAACAGGCCGATGGCCATGAACACGTCGCCGATACGGGTGACGATGAACGCCTTGAGCGCTGCATTACCGTTGTTGCGGTTGCTGTAGTAGAAACCGATCAACAGGTACGAGCACAGGCCCACGCCTTCCCAACCGAAGTAGATGAACAGCAGGTTATCGCCCAGGATCAGGAACAGCATGCTGGCGATGAACAGGTTGGTGTACGAGAAGAAGCGCGAATAACCGGCTTCGCCGCGCATGTACCAGGAGGCGAACAGGTGGATCAGGAAGCCGACACCGGTGACCACGCCCAGCATGGTGACCGACAGGCCATCCAGGTACAGGGTGAAGTTCGGCGCGAAGCCGTCCACCGACATCCACTGCCACAGCAGCTGGCTATAAGCGCCACCCTCAGGCGGGGCGACGTTGAATTGCCAGATGACATAGGCGGCGGTGGCCGCCGACAGGCCTACCGAACCCACGCCGATCACGGCCGACAGGTTCTCCGAGAACCTCCCGCGCGAGAACGACAGCAGCAGGAAGCCGATGAGGGGAAAGACGAAAGTCAGAAAGAGAAGGTTCATCCGCGCATCTCACTGGCAGCATCGATGTCGAGAGTGTGGAAGCGGCGATACAGCTGCAGCAGGATGGCCAGGCCGATGCTGGCCTCGGCGGCTGCCAGGCTGATTACCAGAATGAACATCACCTGGCCGTCAGGCTGCACCCAGCGGGCGCCGGCGACGACGAACGCCAGGGCAGAGGCGTTCATCATCACTTCCAGGCTCATGAGCACGAAGAGGATGTTGCGGCGGACCATCAGGCCAACCAGACCTAAGCAGAACAGGATGCCGGCGACCGCCAGACCATGTTCGAGAGGGATAGCACCCATGATTTACTCCTTCGCCTCATTGCGGCCCAGGTGGAAGGCGGTGACCGCTGCCGCCAGCAGCAGCATCGACGCCAGTTCGACCACCAGCAGGTAGGGGCCGAACAGGCTGATGCCAACGGCCTTCGGGCCCACGGTGGTGCCGCTGATGGCGGCGCCGCTTGGGGCGACGAACAGCACATACAGCAGCTCGAGCAGCAGCAGGGCGCCAAGAATCACCGGCCCGGCCCAGATGCCCGGCTTGAGCCAGCCACGTTCCTGGGCTACCGAGGCCGGCCCCAGGTTGAGCATCATCACCACGAACACGAACAGCACCATGATGGCGCCGGCATAGGCGATCACTTCCAGGGCGCCCGCGAACGGCGCGCCAAGGGAGAAGAAGATCATCGCCACGGAAATCAGCGAAATGATCAGGTAGAGCAGGGCGTGCACGGGGTTGGTGCCAGTGACCACCCGGAGGGTGGAAACCACGGCGATCCCGGATGCGAAGTAGAAAGCGAATTCCATCTTTCTGTCCTTATGGGAGCAAGCTCTTCACGTTGATCGGCTCGGCTTCGTTCTGCGCAGCGCCTTTCGGCTTGCCAGCGATCGCCATGCCCGCAACACGGTAGAAGTTGTAGTCAGGGTTCTTGCCGGGGCCGGAGATCAGCAGATCTTCTTTCTCGTACACCAGGTCCTGACGCTTGAACTCGGCCATTTCGAAATCCGGAGTGAGCTGGATTGCGGTGGTCGGGCACGCCTCTTCGCACAGGCCGCAGAAAATGCAGCGCGAGAAGTTGATGCGGAAGAACTCCGGGTACCAGCGTCCATCCTCGGTCTCGGCCTTCTGCAACGAGATGCAGCCCACCGGGCAGGCGACCGCACACAGGTTACACGCCACGCAGCGCTCTTCGCCGTCGGGGTCGCGGGTGAGCACGATGCGGCCGCGGTAGCGCGGCGGCAGGTACACGGGCTCTTCGGGGTACTGCAGGGTGTCGCGCTTGCGGAACCCGTGGGAGAACACCATTGCCAGGCTGCGCAGCTGGGTACCGGTGCCCTTAACGATGTCGCCGATATACTTGAACATGGGTCAAATCCTCACTGGGCCGCGACGGCTGGCGTGTTGTAAAGCACGATCGCAGCGGTCACCAGCAAATTGATCAGGGTCAGCGGCAGGCAGAACTTCCAGCTGAAGTCCATCACCTGGTCATAGCGTGGGCGCGGGATCGAGGCGCGCAGCAGGATGAACAGCATGATGAAGAATGCGGTCTTCAGCGCGAACCACAGGAACGACAGTTGCGGCAGGATGCCGAACGGGCCGTGCCAGCCGCCGAAGAACAGGGTGACCAGCAGCGCGGAGATGAGGATGATGCCGATGTACTCACCGACGAAGAACATGCCCCACTTCATGCCGGCATACTCGATGTGGTAGCCGTCGGCCAGTTCCTGTTCCGCTTCCGGCTGGTCGAACGGGTGACGGTGAGTCACGGCGACGCCAGCGATGAAGAAGGTGCAGAAGCCGAAGAACTGCGGAATGATGAACCATAGGTTCTGTGCCTGGTACTCGACGATATCGCGCATGTTGAACGAGCCCACCTGCACCACCACGCCCATCAGCGCCAGGCCCAGGAACACCTCGTACGAGACGGTCTGTGCCGATGCCCGCAAGCTGCCCAGCAGGGCGTACTTGTTGTTCGACGACCAGCCGGCGAACAGCACGGCGTACACCGAGAGGCCCGCCATGGCGAAGAAGAACAGCAGGCCGATGTTCAGGTCGGCCACGCCCCAGGTCGGGGTGATCGGGATGACCACGAAGGCGATCAGCAGGGCGCTCATGGCCACCACCGGTGCCAGGGTGAAGATCACCCGGTCGACGAAGGGTGGGTTCCAGTCTTCCTTGAAGAACATCTTCAGCATATCGGCAGCGATCTGGAACATGCCGAAGGGGCCGACGCGGTTCGGGCCGTAACGGTCCTGCCACCAGCCCAGCAGGCGGCGCTCGACGAAGCTGAGCAGCGCGCCGCACACCACCACCGCCAGCAGCACCACGATGGCGCGCAAGACGCTGAGGATCACATCGATTACTTCCGGGGTGAACCAGCTCATTGTGCTGCCTCCTGCAGGCCGTCGACGGTTGCCCCGAAGATGGCAGGCGGGATGCCGGCCAGGCCTTTGGGCAATGCCACCAGGCCTGCGCCCAGTTGTTCATTGATACGCAGCGGCAGGCGCAGGGCCACGCCAGCCACGTTCAGGCTCAGCAGGGCGCCTTCGTTGACACCCAGGCGGTCCGCTTCGGACTTGGCCAGTGCAACGTAGGCAGCCGGGATACGCGCTTGCACCGGTTCGGCGCGCGACGAGTTTTCTTCGCTGCCGAACAGGTGGAAGAACGGCACGGCTGTCCAGTTGCCACGGGCCGGGTTGAAGGCGCCCGGAATGGCAGTGAACCAGCTCAGGCCATCGCCCTGGGATTCGATCAGGCGCACGCCCGGGTCACCGGCACGCAGGTGGCCACCGACCTCGTCCTGGAACTTGTTCCACGCCTGCGGGGAGTTCCAGCCCGGCGACCAGGCGAACGGCACTTGCTGGCGCGGTTCGGCAGAGCCCGAGTAGCCTTCCATCGAGAACGCGAACGCGGTGTCTTTGTCTTGCGGGGTACGCGGTTCGTGCACGCTGATGTTGGCGCGCATGGCGGTACGGCCCGAATAACGCAGCGGTTCGCGGGCCAGCTTCATGCCCTTGATGCGGAACGCGGCGCTTGGCGCAGCGTTGACGATGCCGGCCAGTTGCGGGGCGGCTTCGGCGCAGGCGCTGGTCACGTGGTCCAGCTGGGTCCAGTCCACGGGCTTGTTCAGCAGGGTGGCACGCAGGGCGTGCATCCAGCGCCAGCCTTCGTGAACCTGGATGCTGCTGTCCAGGTATTGCGGGTCGAACACCTGGAAGAAGCGCTGGGCACGGCCTTCCTGGCTCACCAGGGTACCGTCGCCTTCGGCAAACGATGCAGCCGGCAGCACCAGGTGGGCGCGCTCGACGGTGGCGGTTCTGGTGTGGTCGGCCACGATCACCACCTTGGCCGCCGCCAGGGCAGCATCGACCTTGGCAGCCGGTACGCGGGCGTACAGGTCGTTTTCCAGCACCACGATGGCGTCAGCCTTGCCGGCAATCACTGCATCCAGTGCAGCGTCTACCGACTCGCCCCCGAGCATGGCCATGCCCAGGCTGTTGGCCTCGGGCACCACCAGGCTCAGGGAGCCGTTTTTCTCGCGCAGCTTCAGCGCCTTGGCGATGTTGGCAGCCGCTTCGATCAACGCCGGGTCGGCCAGCGAGGTACCGGCGACCACCAGTGGGCGCTTGGCAGCCACGAGTGCGTCGGCGATGCGCTGCGCCAAGGCTTGGGCTTCGCTGTCCAGGCCAGCAACGGCCGGGGCGCTTGGGTCGATGGCGTTGGCCACGGCAAAGCCGATGCGGGCCAGGTCGGCTGGCGCGGCGTGTACGCATTCTTCGGCCACGTCGTCCAGCTTGGTTTCAGCCAGGGATGCGATGAACAGCGGGTACAGCGCGTGCTGGCCGATGTTCTTCACGGCGGCGTCCAGCCAAGGCTGTACTTTCATCGCCTCGGCCATGGCCTCGGCCTTGCCTTTTGTGGCTTGGCGCACCGACAGGGCCAGGCGCGCGGCGGTTTGAGTGAGGTCTTCACCCAGCACGAACACGGCGTCATGGTCTTCGATGTCGCGCAGGGTCGGTACCGGCAACGGGCTGTTGTTCAGCACGCTCAGCGCCAGGCGTACGCGGGCCAGCTCGCCGGCCTCCATACCCGAGTAGAAGTACTCGGCGCCCACCAGCTCACGCAGGCCATAGTTGCTTTCGAGGCTGGCGCGTGGCGAGCCGATGCCAACGATGGTACGGCCACGCAGCAGGTCGGCGGCCTTGTCCAGTGCAGCATCCAGGCCCAACTTGGTGCCGTCGGCCAGCAGCGGCTGACGGGGGCGGTCGGTGCGGTTGACGTAGCCGTAGCCGAAGCGGCCGCGGTCGCACAGGAAGTACTGGTTGACCGAGCCGTTGAAGCGGTTCTCGATGCGGCGCAGTTCGCCATAGCGCTCACCGGGGCTGATGTTGCAGCCGCTGGAGCAGCCATGGCAGATGCTCGGGGCGAACTGCATGTCCCACTTGCGGTTGTAGCGCTCGGAGTGGGTCTTGTCGGTGAATACGCCAGTCGGGCAGACCTCGGTCAGGTTGCCGGAGAACTCGCTTTCCAGCACGCCGTCTTCGACCCGGCCGAAGTACACGTTGTCGTGAGCGCCGTACACGCCCAGGTCGGTACCACCGGCATAGTCCTTGTAGTAGCGCACGCAGCGATAACAGGCGATGCAGCGGTTCATCTCGTGGGCGATGAACGGGCCGAGGTCCTGGTTCTGGTGGGTACGCTTGGTGAAACGGTAGCGGCGCTCGTTATGGCCGGTCATTACCGTCATGTCCTGCAGGTGGCAGTGACCGCCTTCCTCGCACACCGGGCAGTCGTGCGGGTGGTTGGTCATCAGCCATTCAACGACGCTGGCGCGGAACGCCTTGGACTCTTCGTCTTCGATGGAGATCCAGGTGCCGTCGGAGGCAGGGGTCATGCAGGACATGACGATACGACCACGGGTGTCGTTCTCGTCGGTGTACTGCTTGACCGCGCACTGCCGGCAAGCGCCAACGCTACCAAGCGCCGGGTGCCAGCAGAAATAGGGGATGTCGAGGCCGAGCGACAGACAGGCCTGTAACAGGTTGTCTGCACCATTGACTTCGAGCGCTTTGCCGTCTACGTGGATAGTGGCCATTGTTCAAAGTTCTTCGTTGGCCCGCGTGAGCGGGCGTGGCTAATGGAAATCGGTGGGCCCGCGGCTCGCGTCAAACCTGCGCGCGCCTGCAAGGCCGGCGGGTGGCACGGACCACCCGCGTTTCATCTTGTTATGCGCCAACCGTAATCGGTTGGGCCAGGTTCGGGCGCAGGGTGTCGGCAGCGCTTGCTGGCGCGACACCGGCCTCGAACTCGGACCGGAAGTATTTGATGGCACTGCCCAAGGGCTCGACGGCACCCGGTGCGTGAGCACAGAAGGTACGGCCTGGGCCGAGGAAGTTGACCAGGCCCAGCAGCGTCTCGATGTCTTCGGCGCGGCCCTGGCCTTTTTCCAGGGCGCGCAGCATCTTCACGCTCCATGGCAGGCCATCACGGCATGGAGTGCACCAGCCGCACGACTCGCGGGCGAAGAACTCCTCCATGTTGCGCAGCAGCGAAACCATGCTGACGCTGTCGTCCACGGCCATGGCCAGGCCCGTACCCATGCGGGTACCCACCTTGGCGATGCCACCGGCATACATCTGTGCGTCGAGGTGCTCGGGCAACAGGAAGCCAGTACCGGCGCCACCCGGCTGCCAGCACTTGAGCGTGAAGCCGTCGCGCATGCCACCGGCGTAGTCCTCGAACAGCTCGCGGGCAGTCACGCCGAATGGCAGTTCCCACAGGCCCGGGTTTTTCACCTTGCCGGAGAAGCCCATCAGCTTGGTACCGTGGTCCTCGCTGCCTTCACGGGCCAGCGCCTTGTACCAGTCGTTGCCGTTGGCGACGATGGCCGGCACGTTGCACAGGGTCTCGACGTTGTTCACGCAGGTCGGCTTGCCCCACACACCCACGGCGGCAGGGAAGGGCGGCTTGGAGCGCGGGTTGGCGCGGCGGCCTTCCAGCGAGTTGATCAGTGCGGTTTCTTCGCCGCAGATGTAGCGCCCGGCACCGGTGTGCACGAACAGCTCGAAGTCAAAACCGCTGCCCAGCACGTTCTTGCCCAGCAGGCCGGCGGCCTTGGCTTCATCGATGGCGCGATTAAGGTTCTTGGCGGCGGTGGTGTATTCGCCACGCAGGAAGATATAGCCGCGGTAGGCCCTCAGGGCCCGCGCACTGATCAGCATGCCTTCGATCAGCAGATGGGGCTGTTGCTCCATCAGCATGCGGTCCTTCCAGGTGTTGGGTTCCATTTCGTCCGCGTTGCACAGCAGGTAGCGGATGTTCATGGATTCGTCTTTGGGCATCAGGCCCCACTTGACGCCCGTGGGGAAGCCAGCACCACCCCGGCCCTTGAGGCCGGAGTCCTTGACTGCCTGCACGATGTCGTCCTGCGACATCTGCGCCAAGGCCTTGCGGGCACCGGCGTAGCCGTTCTTGGACTCGTACTCGGCCAGCCAGACCGGTTCGCCGTCTTCACGCAGGCGCCAGGTCAAAGGATGGGTTTCGGCCGAACGCGCAATGCGGTTGGCCGGGCCGAAGGAAGTAATGGTCATACGTAACCCTCCAGCAGCTTGGTGACGCCGGCAGGCTGCACGTCGCCAAAGGTGTCGTCGTCGATCATCAGGGCCGGGGCCTTGTCGCAGTTGCCCAGGCAGCACACCGGCAGAAGGGTGAAGCGCCCGTCGGCAGTGGTCTGGCCCAGGCCGATGCCCAGCTCGCTCTGGATCTGGCTGACGACCGATTCATGGCCGCCGATGTAGCAGACCATGCTGTCGCACACGCGGATGATGTGGCGGCCAACGGGCTGGCGGAAGATCTGGCTATAGAAGGTGGCCACACCTTCCACGTCGCTGGCCGGGATGCCCAGCACTTCGCCGATGGCGTGAATGGCGCCGTCCGGCACCCAGCCACGTGCCTTTTGCACGATCTTTAAGGCTTCGATGGACGCCGCACGCGGGTCCTCGTAGTGGTGCATTTCGTGCTCGATGGCCGAGCGCTCGGTTTCGCTCAGGGCGAAACGGTCGGTTTGGATAAGCGTGCTGTTCATGCTTAGCGGTCCACGTCAGCCATAACGAAGTCGATACTGCCCAGGTACGCAATGAGGTCGGCGACCATGCTGCCCTTGATCACCGAAGGGATCTGCTGCAGGTGCGGGTAGCTCGGCGTCCGGATGCGGGTGCGGTAGCTCATGGTGCCGCCATCGCTCGTCAGGTAGTAACTGTTGATGCCCTTGGTCGCCTCGATCATCTGGAACGACTCGTTGGCCGGCATCACCGGGCCCCACGAGACTTGCAGGAAGTGGGTGATCAAGGTTTCGATGTGCTGCAGGGTGCGCTCTTTGGGCGGCGGCGTGGTCAGCGGGTGGTCCGCCTTGTACGGGCCTTCCGGCATGTTGCGCAGGCACTGGTCGATGATGCGGATACTCTGGCGCATCTCTTCAACACGGACCATGCAACGATCGTAGGCGTCGCCGTTGTGGGCCAGCGGTACTTCGAACTCGAAGTTCTCGTAGCCGGAGTACGGGCGGGCTTTGCGCAGGTCGAAGTCGCAACCGGTGGAACGCAGGCCGGCACCGGTGGTGCCCCACGCCAGGGCTTCCTGGGTGTTGTAGGCCGCGACGCCGATGGTACGGCCCTTGAGGATGCTGTTTTGCAGGGCCGCCTTGGTGTACTCGTCCAGGCGCTTGGGCAGCCATTCGACGAAGTCCTTCACCAGTTTGTCCCAGCCGCGCGGCAGGTCGTGGGCAACGCCACCGATGCGGTACCAGGCCGGGTGCAGGCGGAAACCGGTGATCGCCTCGATCACGGTGTAGGCGCGCTGGCGGTCGGTGAAGGTGAAGAACACCGGGGTCATGGCGCCTACGTCCTGGATGTAGGTACCCAAGAACAGCAGGTGGCTGGTGATACGGAAGAACTCGGCCAGCATGATGCGGATCACATCGACCTTCTGCGGCACCTGGATGCCGGCCAGCTTCTCGACCGCCAGTACGTAAGGCAGGTTGTTCATCACCCCGCCCAGGTAGTCGATGCGGTCGGTGTAGGGGATGAAGCTGTGCCAGGACTGGCGCTCGGCCATTTTTTCGGCACCACGGTGGTGGTAGCCGATGTCCGGTACGCAGTCGACGATCTCTTCACCGTCCAGCTGCAGCACGATGCGGAAGGCACCGTGGGCCGAAGGGTGGTTGGGGCCCAGGTTGAGGAACATGTAGTCCTCGTTGGCGCCCTGGCGCTTCATGCCCCAGGCCTCTGGGTTAAAGCGTGCCGACTCTTCTTCAAGCTGCTGCTTGGCCAGGGTCAGGCTGTAGGGGTCGAACTCGGTGGCGCGGGCAGGGTAGTCCTTGCGCAGCGGGTGACCTTCCCAGGTGGGCGGCATCATGATGCGGCTCAGGTGCGGGTGGCCGGCAAAGTCGATGCCGAACATGTCCCACACTTCGCGTTCGTACCAGTTGGCGTTCGGCCAGATGCTGGTGACCGAAGGCAGGTTCAGGTCGCCTTCGCTGAGCGACACCTTGATCATCACGTCGCTGTTTCGTTCGATGGACAGCAGGTGGTAGAACACGCTGAAGTCGGCCGCCGGCAGGCCACGGCGCTGGGTGCGCAGGCGTTCGTCAACGCCGTGCAGGTCGTACAGCATGCTGTACGGTTTGGCGACGCCGCGCAGGAAGCTGAGCACCTCTTTGAGCTGGGCGCGCTTGACCCACAGCACGGGCATGCCGGTGCGGGTTTCCTGGGCGACGAATGCTTCGGCGCCAAAACGGTTATGCAATTCGACGACCACATCCTGGTCGTCTGCCTTGTAGGGCGGAATGAAAATAGCGTTGTCCGCTGTCATGGTCTCGGTCGCTTTGGGTCAGCGTTAAGAATGAAGCCAGGCCGCCGGCTCCTTGAGGAGCGGGCGGCAGGTCGCTGGATCAGACTTCGTCGGGGCTGCGCAGGTTGGTGACGGCAATGCGCTGCTCACGACGCAGGTCTTTCTGGGCGGGCATCTCGGCACGGTAAATGCCTTGATCACCCACTACCCAGGAAAGCGGGCGTCGTTCCTGGCCGATCGACTCCTGCAGCAGCATCAGGCCCTGCAGGAACGCCTCAGGGCGTGGCGGGCAGCCAGGCACGTAGACATCCACGGGGAGGAACTTGTCGACCCCCTGAACGACCGAGTAGATGTCATACATGCCGCCGGAGTTGGCGCACGACCCCATGGAAATGACCCACTTGGGTTCGAGCATCTGCTCGTACAGGCGCTGGATGATCGGCGCCATCTTCACGAAGCAGGTACCGGCGATGACCATGAAGTCGGCCTGACGCGGCGAGGCCCGGATGACTTCGGCGCCGAAGCGGGCGATGTCGTGGGGTGCCGTGAAGGCCGTGGTCATTTCCACGTAGCAGCAGGACAGGCCGAAGTTGTATGGCCACAGGGAGTTCTTGCGGCCCCAGTTGACCGCCCCACGCAGCACATCTTCGAGTTTCCCCATGTAGATGTTCTTGTGGACCTGGTCCTCTAGCAGTTGATCGGTGACGGTTTCCCGCTCACCGACCGGGTACTGCTCGTTGGGCGCATCCGGATCGATTCTGGTGAGATTGTATTGCATGCCAAAGCCTCATTGTTTCAGCTTCGCTTGCCGCTTGCGGCGCCCTTCGGGAGCCCAATCAAGAGCCCCGACGCGCCATAGGTAGACAAGACCTGCCAACAGAATTGCTATGAAAACGAGTGCTTCGACGAACCCGGTCCAGCCGCTTTCGCGGACGGACACAGACCATGCAAAGAGAAAGAGGGCTTCGATATCGAAGATCACGAACAGCATCGCGACCAGATAGAATTTGGCGGACAGGCGCAGGCGGGCGCTGCCAACAGGCAGCATGCCGGATTCGAAGGGTTCGTTCTTGGCGCGGCCCCAGGCCTTGCTACCGAGCAGGCTGGACAGGCCGAGCATGAAGGCACACAGGCCGACGACACCCAAAAGGAAGATGGCAAAGCCCCAGTTGTGGGCGATGAGTCCTGCCGAATCGGACATGCTTGAGTTCCTTATACAGAGACCCAGCTCTGCAGTCTGAATTAAGTAGTACGGCGACCTGGTGTCGCAGACGCAGTGACCAAATGTCGCAGCTGAATCAATCGCGCTGATTTTATGGGTAAACCCGGTGCAAGTAAAATTTCTGTGGCAAATTTATTCGTAGGATTTAGTACAAAACACCTTTGTAACTGGCTGAAAGCCTTGAGATTCGGGGATTGCGGGCGGTTTTGTTAATTATGTTTCTTGCGAGTGGTAACGAATTACAAATTTCGGAATGATAATTAATATCATTTGACTTGGTGCACTGTAATTTGGCTGTTCTGCACCTTGTAAAGTTCATGTGCCGAGTCCCCTACTTGCAAATGCGAAAAGCGCGTGTTCTAGCAGTTTTTGACCGGGCGGGTAGCGCGCCAGGTCAATGGTTTGTCGGTTGAGGGGTCAGGTTGTGTTGTCTCAAGCATAGACCTGATCCTGGGTTTTGCCGGGGATGGCTTTTGGGGTGGGGCTGGTATGTGATTGGCGGAAGAGGTGTGGCGCTTGTGAGAGCGAGCGCCGCCGCACAACCCAAACCGGCCACATCTGCGCAAATAACGGCTATCTGGCGCCATGCAAAAAAGGCCCGAGGCTTTCGCAAGCCCCGGGCCTTCATTCAACCGCAACCCACTATCAGTGGAATTGCTCTTCCTCGGTAGAGCCGGTCAGCGCCGTCACCGACGACGCCCCACCCTGGATCACGGTGGTCATGTCATCGAAGTAGCCGGTGCCCACTTCCTGCTGGTGCGCCACGAAGGTGTAGCCCTTGCTGGCGTCAGCGAATTCCTGCTCCTGCAGCTTCACGTAGGCGGTCATGTCGTTACGGGCGTAGTCATGTGCCAGGTTGAACATGCCGTGCCACATGTTGTGGATACCCGCCAGGGTGATGAACTGATGCTTGTAGCCCATGGCCGACAGCTCGCGCTGGAACTTGGCGATGGTCGCGTCGTCCAGGTTTTTCTTCCAGTTGAAGGAAGGCGAGCAGTTGTACGACAGGATCTGGTCCGGGTACTCCTTCTTGATCGCTTCGGCGAAGCGGCGGGCTTCGTCCAGGTCTGGCTTGGCGGTTTCGCACCAGATCAGGTCGGCATACGGCGCGTAGGCCAGGCCGCGGGCGATGGCCTGGTCAAGGCCGGCGCGCACCTTGTAGAAGCCTTCACGGGTACGCTCGCCAATGACGAATGGCTGGTCGTACGGGTCGCAGTCGCTGGTCAGCAAGTCGGCAGCGTTGGCGTCGGTCCGGGCCAGGATGATGGTGGGCACACCCGCCACGTCGGCAGCCAGGCGCGCAGCCACCAGCTTCTGAACAGCTTCCTGGGTAGGCACCAGTACCTTGCCACCCATGTGGCCGCATTTTTTCACCGAGGCCAGCTGGTCTTCGAAGTGCACACCGGCAGCGCCTGCCTCGATCATGTTCTTCATCAGCTCGTAGGCGTTCAGCACACCGCCAAAGCCGGCTTCGGCGTCGGCCACGATCGGCGCGAAGTAGTCGATGTAGCCATCGTCACCCGGGTTCTTGCCGGCCTTCCACTGGATCTGGTCGGCGCGGCGGAACGAGTTGTTGATGCGCTTGACCACGGTGGGTACAGAGTCAACCGGGTACAGCGACTGGTCGGGGTACATCGACTCGGCCGAGTTGTTGTCGGCAGCAACCTGCCAGCCCGACAGGTAGATGGCCTGGATGCCGGCTTTTACCTGCTGCACGGCCTGGCCGCCGGTGAGGGCGCCCATGCAGTTGACGAAGTCTTTTTCTGGGCGGAAGGACGGGTGGGCACCTTGGGTGACCAGCTTCCACAGTTTTTCGGCACCCTGGCGCGCCAGGGTGTGCTCCGGCTGCAGGGAGCCACGCAGGCGAACGACATCGGCGGCGGTGTAGGTACGGGTCACGCCTTTCCAGCGCGGGTTCTCGGCCCAGTCTTTTTCGAGGGCTGCAATTTGCTGTTCGCGTGTCAGTGCCATGGAAATAAACCTCGTCGCATCGATCTTGGGGTAATTGTGCTGATGCTCGGGGCCGGTCAGGGGCCAGGCGGTTGTCCTGTATGCAGGCGTGCGACGACGAAGGTGAAGGCGCGAAGGGGAAGGGTGTGCAGGCCAGGCAAACATGTGCTTCGGCAGGTCGGCTCGTGGTTGCCTTGCTGCCCAGCGCTGCGGTTGCCAGTACTGCGGTGATGCGCTTCCGTCCCTCGGGACAACTTCTTCGTTGCAGTCGCAATCCTGTCGAACCGCCTTGTGGGCCGTGTGGACGCGAGGTTACCCCTGGGGTGAGCGGAGTGCACCTCGAAGGCCCCGTTCAGGGCCCCTGATTAGCGGGAGCGAGGCCATCATGCCCTTGGTAAAAAGAGCCTGTCAAACGTTTTGTAGTGCTTTTTTTGGTCTACTACATCTTTGGTCTAATACGACTCGTCAGTCAGTTTCAAGGCCGTTGGTCGAGCCCTTGAGTGGCCTGGATTCACTCCAGAAGCTCCACTTTCACCCGCAGCGTCATGCTATCCCCCCGCTGCGTGCCGTAAGTGCGGCTTGAATCGCTACGCCCTGCGATGCTTTGCGGGTTGTACCCTGCCAGGGGCAACCACTCGCCGAGCTTGCCGGTGACGGTCGTGTCGGTACTCTGTACTTTCACTACATCAGCACGTTCGCTGCTCATTCGGTCATTATTGGTGCTTATTTGCAGCCTGACGGTGTCGCCGCTCAGGCTTGGGGTCACGTAAAAACCCTGGGTTACATTGCGGTACTGGGTATCACTGCGCAGGCGCCCGTAGTCATCGGTGCCCACCTGGGTAATAGGGATGCTCTGGCCCAGTTGAATCAGTGCCGGTTGCCCCTCGCTGGCCTGGATTTGTTGCACGCCCCCTTCGCGGTTCTGCGTGCTGTGGCGGATGACCTGGCCGTTGCCGCGGTTATCCTGGTAGTTGCTGTCGTCATTGTCCACGCTGATGAGCAGGCGTTTCGGGGCGGTGTCCAGCTGCTGCAACAAGGTGCGCAAATCATCGATGCGCTGCGTACTGGCGTTCACTACCAGCTTGTTCTCGAAGGCGGTCACCGTTCCATCCCCGCCGATGAATGCCTTGGCGGTAGGCAGCAGTTCGGCGCTGCTGCGGTGTTGCAGTGGCAGTACCTCGGTGGCGGCGTGGGCAGCAAAGCTGGCAATGAGCAGCAGGCCGAAGGCAAGAGGGCGTAGCGGCATGGCGTTGATCCCCGCATGGTGGAATAGGCATGTTGGCAAATCTAAAGCACTGTGGCTGAGCCTGAGTGATCCAGGCCCCATTATCTATATTTATCCGTTAAGCTATAAAATATAGTCCGCTAGATAATAAAGGATAAACCTATGAGCCCGTCCCGCCCCATTTTCCGCCGTACCGCGCTGGCAGAGACCCTGGTGCGCGACCTTGCCGGTGAATCACTGGTGGATTACAGCTCGGGTATGTTCCTGGCCGCGCCCAGGCGCACCGGCAAGAGCACCTTCCTCAACAACGACCTTGTGCCGGCGTGCGTGCAGCGCGGCTGGTTGCCGGTATACGTCGACTTGTGGTCGGACCGCGATACGGACCCGGCCGAACTCATCAGCGGGGCCATCGGCACGGCACTGGCTGGCTTCGAGGGTACGCTGGCCAAAACGGCGAAGAAGGCCGGCATCGACAAGATCAACCTGCTGCGTACCTTGAGCTGGGACTTTACCCGGCCGCAACTGCCTGCCGGCACGACCCTGGCACAGGCACTGGCCGTGCTGCACCAGGTGGCTGGCCAAATGGTCATCCTGATCATCGACGAAGCCCAGCATGCACTCAACAGCGCAGGCGGGCTGAATGCCATGTTTGCCCTGAAGGCTGCGCGCGACCAGCTTAACCGGGGTGACCGGCCAGACGGCTTGCGCCTGGTATTCACAGGTTCCAGCCGCGACAAGCTGGCCAACCTGGTGCTCAAGAGCAAACAGCCGTTCTACGGCGCCAGCATTACCCCGTTTCCCTTGCTGGGGCGTGATTTTGTCGAGTTCATCACCCAGGTGTGGAACAGCCGGCTGGCAGACAGCAACCAGTTCAAGGTCGATGACCTGGAGGATGCCTTCGAGCGGGTAGGGCGGCGGCCAGAAATGCTCGGCAAGCTGCTGGCTGAGGTAAGCGTGGGGCTCGGCGCGGCGGGGAACCTGGGGGCGCTGTTGCGTACGGGGGCGCTGAACCACCAAGCCGGCGTGTGGAGCGACTACGAAAGTGCCTGGAACGACCTGTCGCCGCTGCAGCAGGCGGTGTTGGCGGTGATGGCTGGGCGGGCGCTGGCCGGCCAGCCTTTCACGCCGTTCAGCGAGCAGACCCTGGCCGACGTAAACCGCACCCTTGAGCGCCAGCAGGCGGAACCCAATGCCAGCACGCCGAACGTACAAAAAGCTTTGGACGCGTTGCGCGAAAAGGAACTGGTGTGGAAGGCCAACCGTGGCGAGTACGCGCTGGAAGATGCCTCCATGGCCGAGTGGCTGGTGAAAGGCAGTTTGGCGTAGGTGTCACCCCGGGCAGGCCGCTAACGATGAACGGTGGCCGCTGTCAGACAAATTCCGTAACATCGCGCCCCTGCTTTTTCACTGCCCTTCGCGGGCCGCAATACAGGATGCTCATGAAACCTGCCAACCAACGTGCCGACCTGCTGGCCGGCCTGACGACTTCGTTTGCGCTGGTGCCTGAGTGCATCGCCTTTGCCCTGGTGGCCCACCTCAACCCGCTGATGGGCCTGTACGGCGCGTTCATCATCTGTACCCTGACTGCGCTGTTCGGTGGCCGGCCGGGGATGATCTCCGGTGCTGCGGGCTCGATGGCCGTGGTGATCGTGGCGCTGGTGGTGCAGCACGGCGCCCAATACCTGCTCGCAACAGTATTGCTGGGCGGTGTGGTGATGATCCTGTTCGGTGTGTTGCGCCTGGGCAAACTGGTGCGCCTGGTGCCTTACCCGGTGATGCTGGGCTTCGTCAACGGCCTGGCCATCGTTATCGCCATGGCCCAGCTGGAGCACTTCAAGCAAGGCGAGCAATGGTTGACGGGCACGCCGTTGTACCTGATGGCCGGGCTGGTGGGCCTGACCATGCTGGTGGTCTACGGGCTGCCCAAGCTGACCCGCACGGTGCCCCCGGCGCTGGTGGCGATCCTCGGCGTGGGCCTGTTGGTGTACCTGCTCGACCTGCCCACCCGCACCCTGGGTGACATGGCGCACATTGCCGGTGGTCTGCCGCCGCTGGCGCTGCCCGATGTGCCCTGGAACCTGGAAACCCTGCGCATCATTGCCCCTTATGCGGTGCTGATGGCCATGGTCGGCCTGCTGGAAACCCTGCTCACCCTGAACCTTACCGATGAAATCACCGAGAGCCGCGGCTACCCCGACCGCGAGTGCGTGGCGTTGGGTGCGGCGAACATGGTGTCTGGCCTGTGCGGCGGCATGGGCGGCTGCGCGATGATCGGGCAAACCGTGATCAACCTCAGTTCCGGTGGCCGTGGCCGCTTGTCGGGGGTGGTCGCCGGGGTGATGATTCTGCTGTTCGTGTTGTTTCTGTCGCCACTGATCGAGCGGATTCCGCTGGCCGCGCTGGTGGGCGTGATGTTCGTGGTGGCCCAGCAGACGTTTGCCTGGGCATCGCTGCGGGTGTTGCACAAAGTGCCGGCCAGCGACGTTCTGGCAATCATTGCGGTGACCATCGTCACGGTGCTGACCGACCTGGCCATGGCTGTGCTGTTCGGCATCATTGTCGCGGCGCTGAACTTTGCCTGGCAGCATGCGCGGGAGTTGTATGCCGACAGCCATGATGACGGGGAGGGCGGCAAGCGTTACCAGGTGCATGGCACGCTGTTCTTTGCCTCCACTACGTCGTTTCTCAACCAGTTCGACACGCCCAACGACCCCGCCCAGGTTACGCTGGACTGCCAGCACCTGAGCTTTGTCGATTACTCGGCCATTGCCGCCTTGAAAACCCTGCGTGAACGCTATGCAAAGGCCGGCAAGCATTTGCGGGTGGTGCACCTGTCTGAGCGGTGCAAGAAGCTGTTGAAGCGGGCAGGGGAGCAGCATTAACGGTTCAGGGCGGGCTGTTTACAGCTAAAACCGCCCCTACCCGCCGCGGTTTTTCTTGACGAGGGTGTCGGCGATGCTGGCCGGTGCCTCGGCATAGCGGGTGAACTCCATGGAGAAGCTCGCCCGGCCCTGGCTCATCGAGCGCATCGACGTGGCGTAGCCGAACATCTCGCCCAGCGGCACTTCCGCGCGGATGACCTTGCCGGCCGGCGTTTCATCACCATCCTGGATAATGCCCCGGCGCCTGCTGAGGTCACCCAGGATGTCCCCCTGGTACTCCTCTGGGGTGACCACCTCTACCTTCATCACCGGCTCCAGCAATACCGCGCCCCCTTGTTGTGCCAGTTGCTTGGTGGCCATGGAGGCGGCGATCTTGTAGGCCATCTCGTTGGAGTCCACGTCGTGATAGGAGCCGTCATACACCGCAGCCTTCAGGTTGATGAGCGGGTAGCCGGCCAGCACGCCGTTCTTCATCTGTTCTTCGATGCCTTTCTGAATGGCCGGGATGTATTCCCTTGGCACCACGCCGCCCACAATCTCGTTGATGAACGTTAGCCCCTCGGTGCCTTCGTCACCCGGCGCAAAGCGAATCCAGCAATGGCCATACTGGCCACGGCCACCCGACTGGCGAACGAAGCGGCCTTCAATCTCGCAGGTGTTGCGAATTTTTTCGCGGTACGCCACCTGCGGCTTGCCGATGTTGGCCTCCACGTTGAACTCGCGGCGCATGCGGTCGACGATGATGTCCAGGTGCAGCTCGCCCATGCCGGAGATGATGGTCTGGCCGGTTTCCTCATCGGTGCGTACGCGAAACGACGGGTCCTCCTGGGCCAGCTTGCCCAGGGCGATGCCCATTTTTTCCTGGTCGGCCTTGGTCTTGGGTTCTACCGCCACGGAAATCACCGGGTCGGGGAAATCCATGCGTTCCAGCACGATGGGCTTGTCCAGGTCGCACAGGGTATCGCCGGTGGTCACGTCCTTCATGCCGATCAGCGCGGCAATGTCACCGGCGCACACGTCCTTGATTTCTGCACGCTGGTTGGCGTGCATCTGCACCATGCGGCCAATGCGCTCCTTTTTGCCCTTCACCGAGTTGAGCACGGCATTGCCAGAGCTGAGCACGCCGGAATAGACCCGGGCAAAGGTCAGCGTACCGACGAAGGGGTCGGTGGCAATCTTGAACGCCAGGGCCGAGAACGGCTCGTTGTCGTCGGCGTGGCGCTCCAGGTGCTTGGTGTCGTCGTCCGGGTGGGTGCCACGGATAGCCGGGATCTCGGAGGGGGCAGGGAGGTAGTCGATCACCGCGTCGAGCATCAGCGGCACCCCCTTGTTCTTGAACGATGAGCCCAGCACGGTGGGCACGATTTCGTTGTTCAGGGTGCGCTTGCGCAGGCCGGCCTTGATTTCGTCGGTCGTCAGCGGCTCGCCTTCCAGAAACTTCAGGGTGAGTGCGTCGTCGGCTTCGGCAGCAGCCTCCACCAGGTGCGCACGCCACTCATCAGCCAGCGCCTGCAGCTCAGCGGGGATGTCCTCTTCGCGGTAGCTGGTGCCCTGGTCGGCGTCGTTCCAGTAGATGGCTTTCATCTTCACCAGGTCGATCTGGCCCATAAAGTGTTCTTCGCTGCCAATGGCCAGCTGAATGGGCACCGGGTGATGGCCCAGGCGCTGGTCGATCTGCTTGACCACCCGCAGAAAGTCGGCGCCCTGGCGGTCCATCTTGTTGATGTAGGCCAGGCGTGGCACATGGTACTTGTTGGCCTGCCGCCACACCGTTTCGGACTGCGGCTCTACCCCGTCGGCGCCGCTGAACACCACCACCGCGCCATCGAGCACGCGCAGCGAACGCTCCACCTCGATGGTGAAGTCGACGTGGCCGGGGGTGTCGATGATATTGAAGCGGTACTTGTGGGCGAACTGCTTGGCCGAGCCCTGCCAGAACGCCGTGGTGGCGGCTGAAGTGATGGTGATGCCGCGCTCTTGCTCCTGGGCCATCCAGTCCATGGTCGCGGCGCCGTCATGCACCTCGCCCATCTTGTGGTTGACCCCGGTGTAGAACAGGATTCGCTCGGTGGTGGTGGTTTTGCCGGCATCCACGTGGGCAACGATGCCAATGTTGCGGTACAGCTCGATGGGGGTTGTGCGGGCCATGACAGACTACCTGCGCAGAGGCGGATCCCCCCACGTTAGCAGATGCGGGGGATCCTGCCGTACCGCCTGGCTGTCAGTCGGCCGGGGCCTGCAACTGCCACTGGCCGTCCACTTCGCGGGCCAGGCCACTGGCGGGCAACAGGGCCAGCAGGCGTGGGTGCAGGCTGGCCTCGGTGAAGGTTTTGACGGTGGTCAGGTCCAGCGGGCCGAACAGGCCCAGGTCAGCCTTGGTGTACGATAGCCAGGCCTTTTTCAGTACCTGGGCCACGTCGCTGGCGCAGGTGCTGGCGAAGCGCCGGTGCCATTGGCGGTTGTCGAAGGTAAAGTTGTGCGCAAGGCTGTAGCTGGCCTGGTCCTGGCCTTCGGTGCAGCGGTGGCAGCGGCACGGCCCTTCGCCGAAGGCATTGCGCAGGTAGCTGTTGAAATCCACCACAGGCTTGAGGGACAGGCGTTTGTCCACATCGAACAGGTCGGCGATCAGGGGTTCTTCGGCGCTCACTCGGTATCCTCGTGTGGTGTGGCGTGCATCGGCGGGCACCCTAACAGATCGGGGCAGGCAGATCATCTTTTGCAGGGCTGGCTGCAACATAGCTGGCCCCGTGATCAGGTCATTAGAGACAACCCCAACCACCTGCCGTACTCTACGCCCCTACAACCCTACCCACCCCCTGAGGTAACCCGTTTGAGCAGCAAGTACCCGTACACCGCCACCGTCACCATCAGCGCCGAAGACCGTGGCGGCGACGCCGAAGCGTCAGAAAATACGGCCATGCGCGTGGGCCTGGAGGCAGTGACCGAAACCTTGAAGAAGGTGCATTTCGTAGGCACCCTCGCTGCCCCGGACAAGCCAGCCACGCACATCTGCGTCACCCTGGAGAATGGCCTCACCTACTACGGCCCGATCGTGAACGGCCACGCCGAACTCGAAGGTGGCTGGATCGCGTTCGAGTCCGACATGCTCACCCCTGAAGAGCTGGGCCTGTAAGCCTCAGTTCAACGCCGCCAGGCACTGCTCGAGGATATCCAGGCCTTCTTCGAGCACCGCGGCCTCGATGGTCAGCGGTGCCAGCAGGCGGATGATGTGCCGGGCCTTGCCGCTGGGCATCAGCAGCAGCCCCTTGGCCCGCGCCGCTTCCAGCACCTTGGCCAGTTGGGCGGGCGCCGGCTTGCCCTCGGCGTCCACCAGCTCGATGCCACGCATGGCCCCCACGCCGGTCAGCCGGCCAAGCGCCGGGCACAGCCCGCTGGCCTTCCATTGCTCGAACCGCTGCGCAATGGCCTGGGTCTGGTGCTCACCCCAGGTCGCGATGTTGGCGTCGGTCATTTGCGCCAGGCTGGCCAGCGCTGCCGCACAGGCGATCGGGTTGCCGGAGTAGGTGCCGCCCAGGCCCCCCTTGGGCAGCGCGGCCAGTAGCGCCTGGCGGCCAACCAACGCCCCCAGCGGCATGCCGCCTGCAATGCTCTTGGCCAGCAGCACGAGGTCGGGCTCGATGCCCAGCCGGGTAAAGCCGAAGCGCTGGCCGGTGCGGCCAAACCCGGACTGGATCTCGTCAACGATCAGCAGAATGCCATGGCTATCACAGAAGCGGCGCAGCGCCTGGGCAAACCCAGGGTCCATGGCCAGGAACCCGCCTTCGCCCTGTACCGGTTCGAAAATGAACGCGGCCACGTCTTCTACGGCCAGCTCCACACTGAACAAGCGCTCCATGGCCGCCAGCGCCTGGTCACAGCTAACGCCGGTGTCGGCGCTGGGGTAGGGCAGGTGGTACACCGGGCCCGGTAATTCACCGACCCGCTGCTTGTAGGGCGCCACCTTGCCATTGAGGTTCAGGGTGGCCAGGGTGCGGCCGTGGAACCCGCCGTCGAACGCAATGACCGCGCGCTTGCCGGTGGCCGCGCGGGCTACCTTCAGGGCGTTTTCGGCCGCTTCGGCACCGCTGTTGGTCAGCATGCCTGCCACCGGGTAGCTGACCGGCACGAACTGGCTCAAGCGCTCCATCAATGCCAGGTAGGGGCCGTGCGGGGCGGCGTTGAATGCGTAGTGGGTCAGCTGGGCGGCCTGTGCCTGGATGGCCTGCACCACCGCTGGGTTGCAATGGCCCAGGTTGAGCACGCCGATGCCGCCGACGAAGTCGATGTAGCGCTTGCCGTCGGTGCCCCACACTTCGGCGTTACGGCCATGGGAAAGGGTGATGGGGTGAACGATGGCAATGGACTGGCTGATACTTTCCTGGAGCATGGGGACGGGCACCTGTGGTCGGTCAGGTGCTTATCCAAGCCTTTTGGCTGGTAGCCGCGCAAACGAATTATTCGATTGGGGTCATTCCGTGTATTCCTGCAAAATTGAGCTGAAGGGCAAGCTGAGCGCCGGGCTTCTTTGATGTAGTGGGGTTCTGTTAGCCGGTGATGAGGGCATGGGTACCCATATCATTCCCTAGCGGAATCACATACTTCTAAAAGGTCGTTTGTTGCCCCCCGTCGCAGGTTGAATACTGGCCCGGATCCATCAAAAGCATGGCCGATCCAGTAGAGGGTTCTCATGGCTTCCCCAAACAATAAGAAACAGCGTTCACTGCAACATGGCCTTACGTCCCGCCAGGTGTCGATGATTTCGATCGCCGGCATCATCGGCGCCGGCCTGTTCATCGGCTCGTCCAACGCGATTGCCACGGCAGGCCCCGCGATTCTCATCTCCTATGCCATGACCGGCCTGCTGGTGCTGCTGGTGATGCGCATGCTTGGGGAAATGGCCATTGCCAACCCCACCAGTGGCTCATTCTCCACCTACGCCAGCGAAGCCATCGGGCCGTGGGCCGGTTTTACCATCGGTTGGCTGTACTGGTGGTTCTGGGTGCTGATCATTCCGGTGGAGGCCATTGCCGGCGCCGATATCTTGCATGCGTACTTCCCTCAGGTGCCGTCCTGGCTGTTCGCTTTCGTGATCATGCTGGTGCTATCGGGCACCAACCTGGTCAGCGTCAAGAACTTCGGGGCCTTCGAGTACTGGTTCGCGCTGGTGAAGGTGGTGGCGATCATCGCCTTCATCGTGGTGTGCACCTTGGCCGTCACCGGCTTCTGGCCGCTGGCGCAGGTGTCCGGGGTCAGCCGCCTGTGGGACCAGGGCGGCTTCATGCCCAACGGTTTCGGCACTGTACTGGGCGGTGTGCTGATTACCATCTTCTCGTTCTTCGGTGCCGAAATCGTCACCATTGCTGCAGACGAAACGGCCAACCCCAAGGATAAGATCCGCCGTGCCACCAACCTGGTGGTGTACCGCATCGCCATCTTCTACCTGGCATCGATCTTCCTGGTGGTGTCGCTGGTGGCCTGGAACGACCCCGGGCTGAAAGCGGTGGGTTCGTTCCAGCGGGCACTGGAGGTGTTGAATGTGCCCGGTGCCAAGCTGCTGGTGGATGTGGTGGTGCTGGTGGCCGTGACCAGTTGCATGAACTCCGGCCTGTATACCGCCTCGCGCATGCTCTATTCGCTGGGTGCCCGCGGCCAGGCGCTCAGCGTTACCCGGCGCATCGCCGGCTCCGGCGTGCCGACCGTGGCGGTGGTGTTCTCTACCCTGGCCGGCTTTGCCGGGTGCCTGGTCAACTATGTGTTCCCGGGCAAGGTGTTCGGCTTCCTGCTGTCTACCACCGGTGCGATCGCCTTGCTGGTGTACCTGGTAATCGCCGTGTCGCAGTTGCGCATGCGGGCCCGCGCCGAACGGGAAGGGCGGCCGCTGGAGCTGAAGATGTGGCTGTTCCCCTGGCTGACCTGGCTGGTGATCGGCACCATCGTCATGGTGCTGGGGTACATGCTGTTCAGCGACGCCTACCGCTACGAGACGCTGATGACGGCAGCGGTGACGGCGTTCATTCTGCTGGTGTCGCTGACCCAGCGGCGCGGCGCGCAGCTTGCCCAAACGGCTTGAGGCTTCTGCTTTAATGGGGGCGTTGCGCGCCCCCATTCCAACAAGCACAGGAAGCGTATGAACCACACCCTCACTTGCCTGCAGGCCCTGGCTGCACCAGACGGTATCTGCTACGGCTGCGGTTGCGCCCACCCCAGCGGCCTGCACGTGCAAAGCCACTGGGATACAGACGGTATTCACCTGGTCTGCCGCCACACCCCCGACAGCACATTTACCGGTTGGCCCGGCCTGGTTTACGGCGGCCTGCTGGCAATGCTGGTGGACTGCCACTCCAACTGGACGGCCATGGCCTACCACTACCGCTGCGAAGGGCGCGAGCCTGGCAGCCTGCCCCGCATCGACTGCGTGACCGGCAGCCTCGGCCTGAACTACCTGAAGCCCACGCCCATGGGCGTCGAGTTGTTGCTCAAGGCCCGGGTAGAGGGGGAAGTGGGGCGCAAGAGCCGGGTGGTCTGCGAAGTGTGGGCCGGCGATACGCTAACCGTTACCGCCGATTCTGTTTTCGTACGGGTAGACACCGACAAGCTCAGGCTCAAGGCCCACGGGCACAGCTGAAGGCGTTCAGAACACCTGGCTCAACACCCAGTACAGGCAGCCGGCAAGCAACATGGCGGCGGGCAGGGTCAATACCCAGGCCATCAGCAGGTTCAGCAGTGTGCGTTTCTGCAGCCCTGAGCCGCTGGCCACCATGGTGCCGGCCACGCCCGAACTCAGCACGTGGGTGGTGGATACCGGCAAGCCGAACATGTCTGCCGCGCCGATGGTGCACATGGCCACTACCTCTGCCGAGGCGCCCTGGGCGTAGCTGAGGTGCTGCTTGCCGATCTTCTCGCCCACGGTAACCACAATGCGTCGCCAGCCCACCAAGGTGCCCAGCCCCAGGGCGATGGCCACCGCCACCTTGACCCACAGCGGAATGTAGCGGGTAGCGTCGTCCAGTGCCGCCTTGAACTGTTTCAGTTGCTGGGCAGTGGTGGCATCCAGCGCTACCAGCCGGTTCTTGTCGATCAGGCGGATGCTTTCGCTGGCCAGGTACATGTCATTGCGTATGTTGGCCATGGCCTCGGCGGGTACCCGCTTCAGCGAGCCGTAGCCTGCGACCTGCTCGCCAATCATGCCGCTGAGCGCGGCCAGCGCTGGCAGCAGTTGCGGGCTGGCCTGCGGCTGAACCAGAAACGCCGTGAGCACCTGGCGCGGGTCGCCCTGGATGGGCGCGGCACTGCCAAGCGCCTGCCGGGTACCCTGCGCTATGGCAGCAAAGCCTTGTGCCTGGTCATCCGGCATGGTCTTGTTGAGGGCATAGGCCATGGGCAAGGTACCCACCAGTATCAGCATGATCAGGCCCATGCCTTTTTGCCCATCGTTGGAGCCATGGGCGAATGACACACCGGTGCAGGTAAGGATGAGCACGCCGCGAATCCACCAGGGCGGTGGTGTGTTGCCTTCAGGCGCCTGGTACAGGGCCTTGCGCTTCACCAGCGCCCGCAGCGCCACCAGCAGCAGCGCGGCACAGGCAAAGCCAATCAGCGGCGAGAACAGCAGGGCGTAGCCCACCTTGCTGGCTTGCGCCCAATCCACGCCACTGGTGCCTGCCCGCCCGTGCATCAGGGCATTGGCCACCCCCACACCGATGATCGAGCCGATCAACGTATGGGACGACGAGGCCGGCAGCCCAAGCCACCAGGTGCCAAGGTTCCAGATAATGGCCGCCAGCAGCAGCGCGAAGACCATGGCGAAACCGGTGGTGGAGCCAACCTGCAGAATAAGCTCTACCGGCAGCAGGGCGACGATGCCGAATGCGACCGCGCCGCTTGATAGCAGCACCCCGAGGAAGTTGCACAACCCTGACCACACCACCGCAACGGGTGCCGGCAGGGCATGGGTGTAGATCACCGTGGCCACCGCGTTGGCGGTGTCATGGAAGCCATTGACGAATTCGAACCCCAGGGCGATCAGCAACGCCAGCCCAAGCAGCACAAAAGGGGTGAAGGTAGTGACCACGGTGCCGCTGGCGGTTACATCCTGCTTCAGGCTCCAGGCGGTGTAGGCAATGCAGGCAAGCAGTATGCCGAAAAACAGCAGTACAGCGGCGCGCCTAGGCCGATGTTGCAGTTGCGGGCGCGAATCACGCTGGGCCAGTTGCGGGTGCATGGCCAGTGACGGGGTTGCCATGGGGGCTCCAGTTGGCATTGGGCGAAGGTGCCGAATGGCCCCCAGCATAAAAACATACGCTGATGTCACCGTGACCTCGGTCAATGAAATACCCAGGCCGCAGGTAGCAGGTGGTGCTAGGTTGAAACTGAGGATGCCTGCACAATGATGGCCGCACGAAGGGTTCGGCTACCCGGCCTTTCACACTGCAGGTTTTCATAAAGGGCAAGTGAATGGCGCTGCAATTGACCCCCGCCACTGACCACGACCTGGATTTCGCCCGTAACCTCACCCGGCAAGCCATGCTGCCCTATTACCGGGAATACGACCTGCTGTGGGTTGAGCAGGCGTTCGACCAAGCCTGGGGCTGGCGCGAGCAGTGGCTGGTCACCCAGGGCGATACGGTGTTGGGTTTTTGCAGCCTGAGCCAGGACCGCCAGGCGCTGTTCATTCGCGAGCTGCACCTGTTGCCAGCGCACCGGGGCCGCGGCGTGGGTGCCTGGGTACTGGAAACCCTGGCCCAGTGGAGCCGCCAACGGCAACTGGGCTTGCTGCGGCTGATGGTGTTCCGCAGCAACCCTGCCAGGGGCCTGTACCAGCGCCACGGTTTCGTGGAAATGGGCGAGGACGAATGCTTCGTGCGCATGCAGCGCGTGATCGACCAATAACGCCAGGGTGGCTTGTGGTAGATGGGTTGCATCGGCATAGTGGCCCCATGGACCCATGTGGGGGTTGGCCCCCATGCACATGCCAAGGGATAAGGAGATGCCCGGATGAATGGAATCGGCCCGCGCCTGCGGGAAGAACGTGAAAGGCTGGGCATGACCCAGCGAGTATTCGGTGACATCGGCGGGGTTGAACCCAACGCTCAGGGCAAGTACGAAAGCGGCGAACGCACGCCGCGTGCGGACTACCTGGCAGCAGTGGCAGCCAGCGGGGTGGACGCGCTTTATGTGCTCAGTGGCCAGCGCACACCGCCCCCGCTGGCGGGCCTCAGCACGGGCGAAACCGGCCTGCTGAGTGCGTTCCGCCAGTTGCCGAGCGACGACCAGGCGGCGATCTGGCACCTGTTGGGGCGTTTGGCCGACGACAGGCAAGTGCAGCAGGGCACCAGGCGATCAGGCACCACCCGTCAGCCGTTTCTGACGGAAGCAAGGCGCTAGGCCCGCTGTGAAATTTTTTGTTAAGGTGGCGGGATCCAATCGCCCTGCTGAAGAGGTGTGTGCTTGATTAGGGTTTTGGTGGTCGATGACCACGATCTGGTACGAACCGGTATTACGCGCATGCTGGCCGATATCGACGGCCTGCAGGTGGTGGGTGAGGGTGATTCAGGCGAATCGGCGCTCAAGCTTGCCCGCGAGCTGAAGCCCGACGTGGTGCTGATGGACGTGAAAATGCCCGGCATCGGCGGCCTCGAAGCTACCCGCAAATTGCTGCGCAGCCACCCGGACATCAAGGTAATTGCCGTTACCGTCTGCGAAGAAGACCCGTTCCCCACGCGCCTGCTGCAAGCCGGCGCAGCAGGGTACCTGACCAAGGGCGCCGGCCTTGACGAAATGGTCCAGGCCATTCGCCTGGCCTTCGCCGGCCAGCGCTACATCAGCCCCCAGATTGCCCAGCAGTTGGCGTTGAAATCGTTCCAGCCCCAGGGCTCACCGTTCGATACGCTGTCTGAGCGCGAAATCCAGATCGCGTTGATGATTGTCGGCTGCCAGAAAGTGCAGATCATCTCCGACAAGTTGTGCCTCTCGCCCAAGACCGTCAATACTTACCGGTATCGGATCTTTGAAAAACTCTCGGTCACCAGCGACGTCGAACTGACCTTGCTGGCCGTTCGCCACGGTATGGTCGACGCAAGCCTGTAAACCTCATGTCCCAAGTTTTTGATGCCAGCGCATTCCTGGCGACCTGCAGCGGTCGCCCGGGCGTTTACCGGATGTTCGATGCCGACGCCCGGCTGCTGTACGTTGGCAAGGCCAAGAATCTCAAAAAGCGCCTGGCCAGCTATTTTCGCAAAACCGGCCTGGCGCCCAAAACGTCTGCGCTGGTAAGCCGTATCGCCCAGGTAGAAACCACCATCACCGCCAACGAAACCGAGGCGTTGCTGCTGGAGCAGAACCTGATCAAGCAATGGCGGCCGCCGTACAACATTCTGCTGCGCGACGATAAGTCCTACCCCTACGTGTTCCTGTCCGATGGCGAATTCCCCCGCCTGGGCATCCACCGTGGCGCCAAGAAGGCCAAGGGCCGCTACTTTGGTCCGTACCCCAGTGCCGGCGCCATTCGCGAGAGCCTGAGCCTGCTGCAAAAGGCATTTTCGGTGCGCCAGTGCGAAGACAGCTACTACGCCAACCGCACCCGGCCCTGCCTGCAGTACCAGATAAAACGCTGCAAGGGCCCCTGCACCAACCTGGTCACCCCCGAGGAATACGCCGAAGACGTGCGCCACTCGGTGATGTTTCTGGAAGGGCGCAGCCAGCAATTGGGCAACGAACTGAACGCCGAAATGGAAAAGGCCGCCATGGCCCTGAATTTCGAAAAGGCCGCCGAGCTGCGCGACCAGATCGGCCTGCTGCGCCGCGTACAGGACCAGCAGTACATCGAGGGCGGCACGGGCGACGTCGACGTCATCGCCGCCTTCGTCAACCCGGGCGGCGCCTGCGTGCACATGATCAGCGTGCGCGGCGGGCGGGTGCTGGGCAGCAAGAACTTCTTCCCCCAGGTGGGCATCGAGGAGGACGTGGCCGAGGTGATGGCGGCGTTCCTGTCCCAGTACTACGTGGGCAACCCCGAGCGCGAGCTGCCGGGCGAGCTGATCGTCAACGTGGTGCACGAAGACTTCGTCACCATCACCGAGGCGCTGCACGCCCTGCGCGGCCGCGAGCTCACCATCAGCCACCGGGTGCGCGGCACCCGCGCCCGCTGGCAGCAGCTGGCGGTGACCAATGCCGAACAGGCGCTCAACGCGCGCCTGGCCAACCGCCAGCACATGGCGGCCCGTTTCGACGCCCTGGCCGAAGTGCTGGGCCTGGACGAAGTGCCCCAGCGCCTGGAGTGCTACGACATCAGCCACTCCAGTGGCGAAGCCACCGTGGCCAGTTGCGTGGTGTTCGGCCCTGAAGGCCCGGTGAAGTCCGACTACCGCCGCTTCAACATCGAAGGCGTCACCGCAGGCGACGACTACGCCGCCATGCACCAGGCGCTGACCCGCCGCTATGGCCGCATCCGCGACGGCGAGGGCAAGCTGCCAGACGTGCTGCTGGTGGACGGCGGCAAAGGCCAGCTGAACATGGCCCGCGACGTGATGCAGGAGCTGGGCTTCAGCGAGCTGACCCTGCTGGGCGTTGCCAAGGGCGTCACCCGCAAGGCTGGCTTCGAAACCCTGTACCTGAACGACGTGCACCACGAATTCACCCTCAAAGGTGATTCCCCGGCGTTGCACCTCATTCAGCAGATCCGTGACGAAGCCCACCGCTTTGCCATTACCGGCCACCGCGCCAGGCGCGGCAAGGCACGGCGGGTGTCCAGCCTGGAAGATGTGGCCGGTGTCGGCCCGAAGCGCCGGCGCGACCTGCTGAAACATTTCGGCGGCCTGCAAGAGCTCAACCGCGCCAGTGTCGACGAGATCGCCAAAGCCCCGGGCATCAGTAAAAAGCTTGCCGAGTCGATTTATGCCAGCCTGCATAGCGAGTAGAATGCCGGGTTCAACCCGCGGCCAGTCGTACCGATGAATATTCCAAACCTGCTCACCGTTCTACGCGTTCTGCTCATCCCGATTTTCATCCTGCTGTTCTACATGCCGTACCACTGGAGTTACATGGCGGCCAGCAGCGTGTTCGCCGTAGCCGCCGCCACCGACTGGCTGGATGGCTACCTGGCGCGTCGGTTGCAGCAGAGCACCCCGTTCGGTGCCTTCCTCGACCCGGTGGCAGACAAGTTGATGGTGGCCGTGGCCCTGGTGCTGCTTGTGCAAACCCACGCCAACTTCTGGCTCACCCTGCCAGCGGCCGTTATCATTGGCCGCGAAATCGTGGTGTCGGCACTGCGTGAATGGATGGCCGAACTGGGCGCGCGGGCGCACGTGGCCGTGTCCAACCTGGGCAAGTGGAAAACTGCCGCACAAATGCTGGCGTTGGTGATTCTGCTGGGTAACCCACCGGCTGTTACCTTCTGGGTGATTCTGGGTTACGGGTTGTTGCTGGTGGCGGCGGGGCTCACCCTGTGGTCGATGGTGCATTACCTGCTGGCCGCCTGGCCGCACTTGCGCGAAGGCTCGGAGCAGAAATAAAAGTTTTTTTGAATCAAGGGGTTGACGCCGTTTTGGATATCGCTAAAATGGCACCCATCACGACGCGGGAATAGCTCAGTTGGTAGAGCACGACCTTGCCAAGGTCGGGGTCGCGAGTTCGAGTCTCGTTTCCCGCTCCAGTTATAGATCTACAGAGTTCCATGGAAGTCTGTAAGTCGTTGAAAAAGGGCCGAAAGGCCCTTTTTTCGTTCCAGCGAAAACCACCGAAAACCGGGGGTAGCCGGACAAAATGAGTCCAGAAATGAGTCCAGAATTGGAAATCGGCTCATTCGGTTTTCCGGTGGAGCAGGGTAGGTAACGAGACGAGCATTTGGCCTCTGACAGGTTCAGGAGGTCACCATGGCACTCACGGAAATGGCGATTCGGCATGCTCGAGTCACTGCCAAGGAGTACACGCTCGCAGACAGTGATGGCTTGTTCCTCAACGTCACTGCCCAGGGCAGCAAAATCTGGCATTTCCGTTATTACTGGGAAGGTCGGCAGAAGCGCATGTCCTTCGGCAGTTACCCGCAGGTGGGGTTGCGTGACGCGCGGGAGCGGCGAGATGAGGCACGAGCGCTGATTGCTCAGGGATTCAATCCCTGTGAACAACGCAAGCAGCAGCGTGTGGCCCTGCGCCTTGCCAATGATCAGACCTTCGATGCGGTGTTCGAGCAGTGGATTGCCTTTCGCAGGTTGAGTCTCAAAGAAGGGCGACAGAGCACGCTGTCGCAGATACTGCGCATTTTTGCCAAAGACATTCAGCCCTACATCGGCGAGCAGTCGATCCATGAGATCAATCGGCATGTACTCATGGATCTGCTCAGCCGTATCGAATGCAGGAAAGCCTTCACGACTGCGGAGAAGTGCCGGACCTGGCTCAATCAGTTGTTCCGCTACGCACTGGTACGCATAGCGGGCCTTGAACACAATCCTGCCGCAGATCTCGATGTGGTGGCGGTGCCCAAGCCGCCGGTGGAGCACAATCCCTTCCTGCGCATGGAGGAGCTTCCGCACTTCCTGGGTAAGCTGCGTGCGTTCCGCGGCTCGCAGCAGACGCAACTCGGTATCCGCTTGTTGCTGTTGACCGGCGTGCGTACTGGTGAGTTGCGTCTGGCGACCCCTGACCAGTTCGACCTGGAGCGTAGGCTTTGGATCATCCCGCCGGAAGTGGTCAAGCAGCTCCAGCTCAAGATGCGCAACACGCGCCGCCAAACCGCCAAGGTGCCGCCCTATATCGTTCCGCTGTCTATCCAGGCGGCCGAAGTCGTGCGCCTGTTGCTCGATCAGGTGGTGCCCGCTCAACGGCATTTGCTCACCCATCGAAGCGATCTGAGCAAGCGCATCAGCGAGAACACCCTGAACAGTGCGTTGCGACGTATGGGCTTTGCTGACCGGCTCACGGGGCACGGCGTGAGGGCGACGATCTCAACGGCACTCAACGAGATCGGTTACCCGAAGATCTGGATCGATGCGCAGCTGTCACATGCTGATCCGGACAAGGTGAGTTCAGCGTACAACCATGCGGAATACGTTGAGCAACGCCGTACGATGATGCAAGACTGGGCCAACCGATTAGATCTCTGGGTGCAAGGACATACCAAGGCGGCAGCCTCACCGTTAACTATTCGCTTGGAGGGGGTATCGCAGCTGTCGTTCGGGCTACAGAGTTTACTTCTCCCTCCCGTACGCAGTGGCATGAAACCAGAAATGAGTTCGTTAGACGTTGAAGGTAGTAAGGCTTTAGCGGATCGATTCGGCGCGTCGGAAGTGTCTGCCGTCCGGCTGGTTTCTGATATCCAAAGAGAGCGTGCGGAGATGCTTGAAATCTACGAAGCAGCGACCAATTTACCTCTTCTCTCTTTTGCACGGCTGGCTGGAAAATCGCGAGATCAAATCAACCGTGATATCAAGGCACGACGTCTGCTGTCACTTAGCTTGGGGAATCGGGGCCAGCGTATTCCAGACTGGCAGTTGGATCCGGTGAAGCATAAGCTGGTTCTGGCAATCTTCAAGTCGTTGCCTCAACTCGAAGCCTGGGAAGTCTACCGTCTGCTCAGTGAGCCACACGATAGGCTGAGAGGGCGTATACCGCTAGATGTGGTGCAAACAGAGAATTTTGAGACTACCTTGGCTTCACTGATTCGGGTGCGACAAATAGCATAGTTCGTGTTCGTCATTCTTTTTTGTATGGCTTACAATGGTCCGAATGTTTGGTTTATTTGTAGTGGTCTACTAACTCCGGACACCCATTTAGGCGAGAATGCTCGCCCCAGAGAGGTGTCTAATGACCAAGGCTGTACCTTTACCTGCAGTCAAGCAGCAGCTTGACAAGGCATTGGTGAAAATTTGTCACCATCACACCATTTATGTTATCTGGAGTTTCGCTGAGGTTGATCCGTGTGGCAGCGGTACTATCCTCAACTTTCATGGCGCTCCAGATACTGGCAAGACGCTGACCGCCGAAGCGTTTTCCGGAAGCATCGGTAACCGGCTTATCAGCGCGAGAATTGCCGACCTTGAAAGCAAGTTTGTGGGGGCACCTCAAAGAACATCGCCCAGCTATTCGAGTCGGTATGTGCCGAAGACGCCGTGTTGTTCCTGAGCGAGGCCGATGCGTTGTTGGGTAAACGCTTGTCGTTGGTTACCCAGGCATTGATAACGAGGTCGACGCCATACGCTCAACGCTGCTTGTCGAGTTGGAGAAGCAAGCTGGTGTCGTGATTTTTGCGACCAACTTTCGCGTAACTACGATAGCGCCTTCGGATCAATCGCGGAAGCTACGGAAATTTTGATTTATAAAGAATTACTATCGATTAAAAATCGAATATTGTAAGTCAGTGAGTGGGTCGGCGGGGAGGTGGTCAGATTCAGGTTTGTTGAGAAGCCGGCATAAGTGGGAGCTTATGCCGGCTAAGCTGTTTTACAGCATGTGGAAGAATGTTCTTTGGCTCTTGAATTTCAAAGTGTCATTTACCGTGATTGTATTCGGCTTTCTTCGGGTGCCGCCCCCAGGAGTGATAACCTCAATTTCGGGGCTTTGGATGATAGCAGCATGTACATCGTCGGTATGAGCAGGCGTCTCGTTGTAGATACTTGCATAGAAATCGCTAACAGACACGGCATCACCCGATTCAGATATGATCCGAGGGATATCTTCTTGGAGTTCATTTCGAGCATTTTCTCGATCTGACTCGCCGAATAAGTAAAGTGAGCCATCTTCCGCTGGGTCATAAGAGAGCATGTTCAGGCCCGATCTACCAAAGTGGGCTTGAGAGCTACTATTGTCGTGCAGAATGTTATTGTAGACTTGGCGGGCTTTGTAAGAGTTGGCGAAGTGAATTAGCCAGTATCTCCAGCCTGACGGATTATTGATGGAGAAGGGGCTTACATAAGGAGCACACTCTTTGAATGCCTGGAATACTAGTCGCTCCGCCGCACCAAGCCAACTTTTTTTGGTTAGATGGTTTTCGAGATTTCTAATGTCGTCTTCCCTTAAACCAATTGGGGCTAGCTGGCTTATTAGCATTGTGGGGTCTGATTTTTTTAGATATGAAACCAGCGCTTCGATCGCAAAGGTATAGAAAATTTCGGCCGATGGGTTTGATCGAGTTATGTCGAGGATCGTTTTTCTATCGACATGGCTATGGCCGCACTGATCTAAATTGAAAAGAACGTTTCGGCAGCGATATTTTGATAGGAGTTCTTTGACTTTTGGATAAAGCTGTTCGAATGGCTCGCTGAAAAATACGGTATTTAGGATAAGTCTAGATTCTGTATCTTTGGCCTCGGCGATTATAGGTGCTAGATTTTCCTGTAGGAATGCAGTGACATTTTTGTCTGCATCATTGAGTATCAAAAAACACTCAATAGTTACCAGTCCAAGCCCCTGTGATCCACGGTTGATATTTATATGGCGCAGAGCTCTCTTCAACTCTTCAATGAAAATGACTGGCGACCCAGCTGCTCCGCACTGGTACCGACCGCCACCAGAGAACCCATCAATTACCGCTAGTTTAAATCGTGACTGCTGAGGAAGTTGGCATCTCACGGTTAAATACTGAAAGAAATACTCTCTAAGTATTTTGTGTTTTCGGCGTGAATGATCATCTAAAACAGCTCCAGAGAGCCATTCATACAGTTTTCCAGCCATTCGATCTAGAATTCCCTATCAGATTGAAGCCTGCCCCAGCTCGCCTAGGATTGTGATAGGCATTTCGTCCCAGGTACGACCACGGTACTCTCTGCCATTATCTTTTTTAGATCTTTTCTTATTGTCTTTTCCCCAAGCGCCCCATTGCTTGAAGAAAAATGCGGTTTCGCTGATCAAGCATTGTTCGTAAATTTCGTCAATCCACTCTTCTTTTATTGGTCGTGCGGATCGTCCGCTTTCACCGCCAACGATTGCCCAGTCGATGTTTTTAAGATTGACGCCGGCTACTGAGTTTATGAGCGGCTCGAACGAAATGAATCGAATGCTTGCAGGTATGTCGCGAAGACTATCAATTCTATCTAGGACATCGGCGTTTTCAACACTGGTGCCTATCCAAACGTTGGGTAGAATGTCTTTGATCTTGCTCTGCAATATGTTCTTCATGCGCTCAGGGCGCTTTGTCAAAATTTGATAGCTGTGGCGCGGTGTTTCGCGCATGACATTCCAGACTTTAAGGATAAACTCATCGCTTACGTCGTCGTGGAATAGGTCGCTCATCGAGTTGACAAAAATTTTCCGCGGCTTTTTCCAGCTGTAAGGAATGGCTAATGATTTTTCGTCTTCGCGTATTACACCGTTCCAGACTGTGCGCTTGCCAGACTTTCTAGTAAGTCCAGCATATTTTTCAACGCGCATCGCTTCTAGGCGCTTGGCCATTTCCATGGCGTAACAGTTTTTGCACCCATCACTAATTATTGAGCAGCCCGCAACAGGATTCCATGTGGAGTCCGTCCACTCGATTTGGGTCTCAGCCATCTCTGCACCTGCACGATCGGTTCTACATCTAGTAAGTAGGCGCGTCGCACTGCTCCGGCCCAGGGTGGCGCATCGCGTGCTCCTGCATGCAGACCGCCCATTAGGACATTATGCCCTAACGCATCAAAGACGTCCGCTTTTTGGGCGCGATGCCACTACAGCCGGTGGTGTATGGCGCGCGCAATCGTCCTTCGCCAAGCCTGCGGCCTAAACGTGTGAGGATTTCTGCAACCCTGCGGAGCGATGAAGGTGAGCTTGTGACTGGCGCGGATGGCACCTGAGCGGGAGAGATCAACCCTGCGAATCCCAGCAGGAATCCCCTCATTGAAGGGTAGAGGCCGCACCGGCCAACACTCGGAATTGATAGGCACTGACGGCCTGGAAAAAGAACTCAGCTTCAACGCGCAGCTCTTCGACTTGATCGACAGGTAGCCCCCCCTGCGCCTCATGAAACTTCAGAAGAACGTCCATCGCCTTCTGCATCAGCGGTTCGCCTTGGATCACTGCCACATGCAGACGCTTTCCGAAGAACATTTGGACAGAGCTCTGGGGCGGTATTTTGGGTTAGCGAATTAAAAAATGTACCCCCAGAAATACCCGTCGATACCCCCAGAAGAATGCACGATCGAGAATGGCGACTTTTGAGCACGCTCGCCATGCCGACGGCGGTCTGCATTCGCTCGATGATCACCCAGGCCAAGCGATGTTGGGAGGGGAGACCTGCAGCATCGCCAGCACCCGGGCAGCGCCGAGGCGGTCGGCGATCCGGCCGATGGGCACCGTGCAGACGAGCCCGCAAAGCCCCGCCAGGGCCAGGTCGATGCCCACCTGGACGCTGCTCAGGCCGACCACCTAGGTATAGAAGAACGTGGCGCCTGCGAGGAAGAGGCCGCGCCCGGAAGCATCGACGAAGGCAATGAGCAACAACAGGAGAGAGGCACGAACGTCCTGAAAATGTTGAAGGCTAGCGTTTTTCCGATTGGCCGGGCGGCTTAGGTCTTGCGGATGATCAGCATGTACATCTGGCCGTGCAGGCTCGGGAATTTGGCCTTCAGCGCAAGATCCATGTCCAGCAGGTTGTGGATCCTGGCGGGCCCGTCCTGCTGCAGGTCGAGCTCGTAGCCCAGCGATTCGGGGAGCAGGCCCAGCGGACGGATTTCCTCGACCGCGAAGCCCTGCGCCCGGGCGATCTCAATGGCCTCGCCACGGCTGATGGCGTTCTGTCGCATCAGTTCCTTCTGCTCGTGGGAGTAGATCGAAAGGTAGGTCAGGTGTGGACACTCGATGTCCCAGGTCGAGATCACGCAGAACCCGCCCGGCACCAGGCAGCGATGGATTTCCGACATGACCCTGGAGAAGTCTTGCCTTGGGAAGTGCGCCGCCGTGCCCATCATGCAGGTAATGAGGTCGAACTGAGTGCTTTCGAACGGCAGCGCCCTGGCGTCGCCTTGGTGGAAGTCCGGATTGAGCGCGCCGCCGGTCTTCTGCCGGGCATACTCGACCGCCCTGGGTTCCAGGTCGACGCGAAAGGCCTGGATGCCTTGTCGGGCCAGCAGGGTCGGGTAGCGGCCGGTCGCGGCAGGCAGTCGAGCATGTTGACCAGCTCGAGGGATTTCTTGGCTTCGTCCTCAGGCACGGAGCAGTCGTAGCGCATGTAGGCCGCCACGTCATAGTCCAGTGCGGCATCGGCGGCATCGGCGGCCTTGTCCTGCGCGAACTCGGCGATCACCGAGAGCAGCCGCCCGCGCTGTTCGGCAACGCCCGCCAGTTGGGTGGCCCGTACGGTGCTTGGGGTAAAGCCGCGTTGCGCGGCGGGGTCGAGCAGTTCCAGGATCAGGTTGGCGTACCAGTCCTTGTCGTCGCTTGGGCGCAGGCCTTCAGGTTGTGCGCCCTGGCGTCGGAGGTGCTGCAGCCGGGCGTCGACGTCGAGGTAGTCGGGGCTGAGGGTAAACACCACTTCGTAGTATTTCTGGGCCTCGGCGAAGGATCCCTGCTCCTGATGGATGCGCCCCAGGGTGTAGAGGGTTTTCTTGGCTTCTTCGCTGACGGTCAGTTCGCGGGCGCGGCGGAAGGCCGATTTCACGGCGAAATGATAGCCGGCCATGAGGAAGCTCTCGCCGGCCAGGGTGAAGCTCTTGAGCTTCATCCGGTCATCCTGGCCCGCCCAGGCGAAAGGGCGATTTAGCCCCTCAAATTTATGGCCAAATGACATCTCCGTCGGTACATTCCTGTACTCGCTGTGCCATGGAAAGAAAAATGGGGGCTCGGCCCCACCGTTACACGGGTATGGACTGAGAGATGGAAGGATGAAGGATCCAGATGCTAGCCCCAGCGCAGCGGGGTATGGCTACCAGTACGAACGCGCGCTGTACCGAATCTTCACGGCCCCCAACGCGCAGACCAGATTCGGCATTGAAACGGCTGATGATGTTGAAGAGATCAGCCAGACCGCTACAGGTTCTCGGCGTGTGTCAGAACAAGCGAAGCTGTCTGTCCGGCCCCACAAAAACCCACTGCAAGACAGCAGTAAAAACCTGTGGAAGACACTCCGCATCTGGTTGAACGGGTTAGCGGCTGCTCGGAAGGAGCATGACGAGTTGCAGTTTCTCCTCGTCACGAACCGAGTGCTTAAGAAAGGCACACTGGCCATGCGGCTTTCTGATGCCCTTTCAAAGCAAGACGTGGCAGACGCGGTCGTTGCGCTTCGAACGCATGCCGGCGGCATGACAGGCAAGCCTGGCGAGATCGCTCGGGATGTCATCGCCTACTCGGACGCCGACTTGGTATTTCTGATCGAGCACATGTCCATTGAGGACGGCCAACTCAATGCCCAGATGAAGCAGCGGGTGATCGCGTCCCTCCACCTCCCGGAAGACGCAGTGGCGAATGCTGAGGACATCTACCATGGTCTGGTCGGTTTCCTGTTCGACCGTTGCCAGGAATCCTGGGTAGCCCGCAAGCCTTTCTGGACGACCGCTCAGCCTTACTACAACAAGCGTCAAACGCTCGTTGAAGCGTTCATGAATGGCCCTTGGGAACCTCTGCCCTTCGAGAAAACCGAGTTCGCAGAGTGGGCCGAGAAGATCGACCCCGCGGACATGCTTTTCGTGGAGCAACTCACCAAAATCAACATGCCGAAAAACCTGCTGATGAAGCAATTCGGCTTCTACTGTGCCGCCTACTCTGAGCGCATCCGCCTCCTGGAATCAGGTGGAGTTCTGGCCGAGGACTTTGATGTAGCTGAGCGTGTGCTCAGTGATCGCTGGGAAGCGATCAACGACCGCCACCAGCTGGACAATATGACGTCGCTGGATGACTACGACACGGCTGATTACAGGTCTGTGATGACCAAAACCTTGTTTCCAGAAACCTTTCCCATGAAAGTGGGACGGGTGAGCTCCACGGCTCAGTACCTGTTCAGCGGCACCTACCACCGGATGGCCAATGCCGATGGAACACAGTCCCCCATTCATTGGCACCGTGAAGCGCCGACCTCGGAGGAGGAGTCATGAGTGAGGTGTATCTGGATCATCAATTGATCCACAACTCGTCATTGGCCTGCTTTCTGCTGACACACTTCATAGGCGAATACCAAGAGGCAGGGCTTGGGCAAACCCCGGATCTACCGAAACTGATGTTGGTGCTGCCCTTGGTGTGGAATCAGCGCTCACGCGATGCGTTGAGCCCGCGCACCAGCCGCTCCACCTTGGGTGCTGTGCTCAGGGAGACCCCGGTGTTGAAAATTGATCTGCAGCGAAGGGTGTCCGCCCATGCGGCTACCACCCTACAAGGGCTCAATCTCGCCGTTTCTTCGCGCCTGATTGGAAAGATCGGCACCAAGGGGAGTGAGACCAGCTTCCAAGTCTTGGTCGACCGTTGGCCACGAGGCATCAAGAACACCATTCCCTCGGCCATGCTGCAGACCACTGAGAAACTGGCGAAGTGGTTTGCCACCGACACGACAGAAAACCTGTACAAGCTCTTGTTTGGGATTCCCAATGAAATTCACGATTGACGCAGTCATCCTCTGGCCACGCTGCCCTGGCTTGGAGCCACGAGTCATTCCCTTTCAAGACGGGAAGATCAACATCATTTACGGGCTGAGCGGCACCGGCAAGTCGTCAATTGTGCACATCATTGACTACGTGCTGGGCGCGACCAAGTGCCATATTCCGATCGGCATCATCCGCGACACAGTGGATTGGTTCGGGATGAAAATCCGCGTTCTCGGTACGACCTACATCGTCGCGCGACGCACTCCAGGAAACTCCCAAGGCTCCAACGAGCTTTGCATGCTGGAGGTGGACGATGAACAGATCCCGGACTCCGTTTACCGTACCCATTCCCTGGCGCAGTACAAAGCCGCCTTTGATGGCATGGTTCGGGTCAGTGACCTGCCCCACTCCGATGAGGAAGAGCCGTCCAGCTTTGATCGCCGCAGCTCCTATCGCGACATGGCAGCGTTCAATTTCCTGCCTCAGCACATCGTGGCAAACCCCAACACCCTGTTCTTCAAAACCGACTCGTTTGCTCACAAGGAGCGCCTGACGCGAGCCATGCCCTACGCGCTCGGTATGGTGGATGCAAACTACATCATGAACGAACGGCGTCGGGATGAAGCGCAGCGCGAGCAAGATCGGCTGCGCAAGCAGCTAGCAGTCCACGATGCGGCCAAGGCGAGCCAATATGCTGACGTCGACCAACTGTTTGATCGCTGCATTCAGCTGGGCTTGCTTGAGCGCACCAGCACCCAGGGCGCTCAGAAAGTCGAACTGCTCAAGAAGGTCGTCATCGCGACCCATGAAGGACGGCTTGAGCAGACACTTCTGGAACCTCAACGACTGCATATCTCAGAAAAGCTGAAGGTGATCATCGAGGAAGTCGGGAAGCAACAACGTATCGTTGACGAATTTGATGCCCAGATCGATGGCTTCGACCACCTGGCACGTAACAGCAAGCGATTCGTCGCGGCCATTGATACTGAGAAGTCCCATGTCATTGGTCTCGACTGGCTCAAACAGAGCGTCTCTGACGGTGGGCACTGCGTGGCCTGTGGCTCGTTCACCAACGCCTTGCCTATGGTGATCGAGAATCTGGAAGAGAAGGTCAACAAGGTTACCCGGATTTCGGACGCGCTCAAGGACAATCCCGTCGTCGACAAGCAACTGGCCACGCTGAAACGGCAGCGCGCCAAGGAGGAGCGTGAGCTGTCGCGTTTGATGCGAGAGCAGAGTCGCTTGATCCAAGAGGATGAGCGTACCCGAAATGCCATTGGCCAGATCTACTATGTGGCGGGTGAGATCAGCCGGCTAATCAAACAACTGGACGGCGCTGAAGCAGACGAGGGTCTGACCAAGCGCATGACCGAGCTGGAAAGCCTGATTCGGCATTACAACTTCCAGATGTCGTTGACTGACATGGCTGAGCAAGAGCGGAAGGTCGATGCCCAGCTGGCCCCGATGTTCGAGGACTATGCGGATCAGTTCGGCTTGAACGGAACGCCTGGCGCTCAGATTTATCTCGATCGGAAAGAGCTCACGCTTCGCTTCGACTCCCACGGCCAGCGGGATTTTCTCTGGGAAATCGGCAGTGGTGCGAACTGGATGGGCTATCACATCGCGACGTTCCTAGGCATTCATGAATACCTGTCGAAGGAGGAGAATCGCAAGCTCCCACCTTTCAGCTTCATCGTGATCGACCAACCGAGCCAGGTCTATTTCCCAAGCAATACCGGTGGCATCAACGCACTGGATGCGGGTTTCGAAGCGGTGAATCAAGCCCGGCCAGCGGATGTCGTTGCCACGCGCCGAATCTTCGAAGTCTTGGCTGAAGGCCTCAAGCGTGCCGGCCATTTCATCCAGATCATTGTCCTTGAACATGCGGGCCCAGACATCTGGGGACAGGTCGCTGACACCGTGCCCGTAGCGGCGTGGCAGAGCAAAGACGACGGGCTCATCCCTGCCCACTGGATCCACCGTCACAATGACTTAGCGTAAGTACCCGTGGCCAGTTGTGTTGCTCGGGTACAACTGGCTCAGGTGTTAATAAAACCAGTAGTCTTTAGAGTGAAATAAAGAGCATCTTGGCAAAGGAGCCTGTATGTAAATAATGCGTATGAATGAACCATCCCTGGTTTCGTAGATACCTCCAAGCCAGGTTCAGACAGGGGACTTTTTGTATGCGAGTACTCGTCCGACCATGCTGCTGACCACCAAGTACGTTGATGGTTTACCCCTTTATCGTTTCGAAAAAGGTACTGGACCGTCACGGTACCAATATTCCAAGGCGTTTAATTCAGATGAGTTGGATTATTAATTATAAAAAAGTCCAGTTCTGCATGTGTTTCTGGCGCCAGCTTATTGGCGCTTGGGCTTCACTATTTCTCATTTCCTTTCAAGACGACCTTGGTAGAGCAGCGAATAGCGTAAATATTGGCGTAGCGTTATTTGGCGGGCTGGGTAACGGCTCATGGATCTGCGTCGAGAGGCTCTGTCGCCGCAGTTTTGCCGTATTCGGCGTGCTACTTTGGGAAGTCGTTTCATGCGTAAGAAATTTTCACCAGAGATTGAGATTTTCATCAGGCGCTACGTTCGTGACTTGAACGAAGGTGTTGCAGCAGTTTTTGCAGGAGCAGGGCTCTCCAGGAACAGTGGTTTTGTGAACTGGCCGGAGCTGATGCGCGAGGTGGCCGAAGAGGTAGGGTTGTCAGTCGACAAAGAGCACGACCTCGTGGCCCTCGCCCAGTTCCATGTGAACGAGCGCAGCGGCTCGGGTGGCTTGGCTCGTCGTATTATCGAAGAGTTTTCTGAGCATGCGGAACCGTCAACTTCGCATCAGATCCTGGCGCGGTTGCCCATTCGTACCTACTGGACAACCAACTACGACCAACTGATTGAGGACTCCCTGAGGAAGCATCAGCGTGTACCGGATGTGAAGCACAAGATTGATGACTTGTTGACCACCCGGCCCAAGCGTGATGCTGTGGTTTACAAGATGCACGGTGACGCGTTGTCCCCGACCCAAGCGATCCTCTACAAATCACAGTACGAGCAGTACTACAAGACCCACGAAGCCTTTGTGACGGCTTTGAGCGGCGATCTGATCTCCAAAACGTTCCTTTTCATCGGGTTCAGTTTCACGGATCCGAACCTTGACTACGTGCTCAGTCGCTTGCACGTGCCGCAGCATGCTCGCCGTGAGCATTTCTGCTTCCTGCGTCGCGAGCCTTCCAGCCTGTATGAGAACGAAGACGAAGAAGCGGCTCGGTACCGCCGGCGTAAGCAGGAACTGCACATCCAGGATCTGAAACGCTTCGGCATTCAGACGCTGCTGGTGGACGAATACGCCGATATCCCAGCGATCCTGCGCGCCATCGAAGAGCAATTCTTGAAGAAAACCATCTTCATTTCCGGCAGCGCCGAGGAGTATGGCGACTGGAAAAAGGATGAAGCACTGGATTTCATTCACTCCCTCTCATCCAGTTTGGTGAAGCATGGTTATCGGGTGGTGAACGGCTTCGGCTGGGGGGTGGGCAGCGCTGTGATCAACGGTGCTCTGGATGCAATCTACTCCAACCCTGAGAAGTTCTCAGAAGACCAGCTTGTGATGAGGCCCTTCCCGCAGGTTGCTTCCCAGGGGCAGGACCTGAAAGTGCTATGGCAGCAATACCGTGAGCGGATGATCGCACTCTCAGGCATCGCGCTTTTCGTCTTCGGCAACAAGACTGAAGGCGGGGAGATCGTGAGCGCGCCTGGTGTGGAGCGAGAGTTCGACATTGCTGTGCGCCAGGGGGTTGTTCCGGTGCCGATCGGTGCTACGGGGTACAAGGCCAAGGAGCTTGCAGAGAAGGTCATGGCTGATCCGGCCAAGTACGCTCCTGATGATCAGTGGCTGGCTGAAAGCCTTAAGAATCTGAACGATCCGGCTGCCGGTGCGAAATCCATCGAAGCTGCAGTGCTCACCATCATCAAGAAGCTGGAAGGGGTATAAGGCGATGAAGCGTAACGTGTTTTATAGCTTCCACTTCGGCAAGGATGTGTTGCGCGTGCAGCAGATTCGCAACATGGGGGTGATCGATGGTGATGAACCCGTGAGCCCAAACCACTGGGAGGAGATCAAGCGTTCGGAGGAGGGGGTCAAGCGTTGGATCACCGAGAATCTCAAGCGCAAGACCTGCCTGGTGGTACTGATTGGTGAAGAGACAGCATCACGCAAATGGGTGAAGTTCGAGATCATGAAGGCCTGGGAGTTGGGCATCCCTGTGGTTGGTGTTCGTATCCACAACCTCAAGTGTCCAAATGCTGGCACTGGGGCATACGGCCTCAACCCCTTCGACTACGTGACGCTCAAGCGGGCTAACGGAACGGTGTACAGCCCACGGGTTTACGACCCCCGGGCAGATGATGCTTACGGTTCTATAAAAGCGAACCTGCCAGCATGGATTGAAACTGCCATCAAGGAGTGCGCGTAAGCGCACCCCTTTAAAGATAAGGGAGCAAGGCTTACGTGGCTTTCTTTACTAAAGAACAGGCGCGAGCTGCGGCGAAGCGAACCAAGGTCACGCTTGGGTCGGTTACCGGCACGCAGTCCTATTCCAGTGAGCAATATGATCCGACCCAACGGTTTGACATCTTCCTGTCGCACTCTATCGCCGACAAAGATCTGGTGCTCGGGGTCAAGGAGCTTCTGGAGGAAAAGCACTATACGGTTTATGTCGACTGGGTGAACGATGAGGAGCTCGATCGTACGCAGGTCAACAAGGAAACAGCGGATCTACTGCGCAACCGTATGCAGCATTGTTCCAGTTTGGTCTACATTGCCACGGATAACGCCGAGAACTCCAAGTGGATGCCTTGGGAACTGGGCTATTTTGACGGTCAAAAGGCAGGCGGAGTCGCGATTATGCCTCTGGTAGAGAGCGAACGATCAGGGTACAACGGACAGGAGTACCTCGGGCTGTATCCGCTGGTGATTGAGGATGATTCACAGATTTACGTTGAGGGGGTATCTGAGGGCAGGATTGGTTTGTATGCCTTTGTGAACGATACCTCTAGATAGTAAGTCCTTGTCTTGATCTAATCCGAACTCTTTGCTCATCGCCAGATGGGTGAGAAGTTCTAAAAGTAGAATAATATGGTTCGTAACGTAACGAAATCTGAGCTTCGAAATATTTCCTCCCAGGCGACGCAGAACCGGACTTTTGCCAAGTCAATGGCGTCCACTTATAATATGACGTTCATTTCTCACTCGAGTAAAGATAAAGACTTGGTGATGGGGGCAATTGAAGTCATCGCCAATCATGGTGGAATGCCGTACATCGACGAAGTCGATCCAGAAATGCCGAAACACACATCTGAAGAGACTGCTGAGCTTCTGAAAAAGCGAATCACGGACTGCAAACGCTTCGTTCTGCTCACTAGCCCTAACAGCAAAGACAGTCGCTGGGTTCCATGGGAATTGGGCGTTGCTGATGGTAAGAAGGGTGTCAACCGAATAGCCATTTTTGCTGCTTCAGATTATGAAAGCGACGATAGCTGGTCGTCGTGGGAGTACATGGGGCTTTATCCTCGGATCGTCTGGGGCAAGCTGAAAGGCTATCCAAATGAATTGTGGATGGTCTATACGGAGAAGACGAACACGGCTGAAACTCTGGAGTCCTGGCTGCGTCGCTGAGCCAAGAACGCTGGTGCCAGTCAAAATTGGCTAGTCATTGGATTGTATATGTACATCGGCTTTGAGCTTGAAAATTACAAGCCTTTTGAGATGATTAGTGGGTCGGCGGTTAATAACTTTCGTGATCAAGCGCGAGATGTGGTCGTGAATGATCTGGCCGATTATGTCATCGGTCAGATCGACAACAAAGATATCATAGATGTCAAGGAGCTAACGCTGAGGATTTTCCCTCAGCAAGATGCCCAGATTTTCCTTTCACATTCGCACCGGGATGAGCGCAAAGCTATTGAGTTTGCTTTGTCCTTGGAGAAGCGAGGTGTCAGCGTGTTTGTTGATTCATGCGTTTGGGGTTACGTTGGTGACCTCTTGTTAAAAGTCAACAAGCATTACTCCGACAGTGAAGTGGTCGGGGATTTTACCAATTTTTCCTATGAAAAGTGTAATGAGGTCGCAGCCTCACTTTATTTGATGTTGAATGAAGAGCTGCATCGAATGATTGACGCGGCTGAGTGCTTTATTTTTTTCAATACCAAAAATTCGATCCCGATTAAAGGTCACGAGGGCTTTGCAGAGGGTGACCGTACGTTGTCTCCCTGGATTTACTCCGAGCTCGCTTTCAGTGCCAAGGTACGTTACAGGCCATTGGTGCGTAAGCGCTTACGCAGAAAGATCGTAGGCGCAATGGAGTCTTACTTAGTGGAGAAGGCGTTTGGATCAGCTTCTTTTGCATTCGAGGTCGTCAACGAGCACCTTCCAAAGCTCGATGGGAGTACACTGAGGACATTGGCTCAGACGACGCCTGAGACCGGCGATTTTTGGCTAGATGCTTTGTACTATGCGTATGAGCTCGAAGCTAAGTTCAAAGGTCTCTGTGAGGCCCGTGCTCTTGAGCCCATTGCATAGCGGGTGCAGTGTCAAGATTTTCATGTGTAGGGCCCGGATTCATGTAAGGTCGAATTCCATTACTCGATTGAGGCCCAGGCATGGCATACGGGGCTATTGTGTGCGATGTCTGTGGTATGCACGTTACGGTGACGCGAGAGCGGCAGCTCTTTCGCTCCCGTTTCAATATATGAAGCCGATTCTGATACGCACTGGAGAGCAGGAGGCTACATGCGCAGAAATGAGATAGAGGATGATTTTTCGAGGATCGCGTTTGAGTTCTTTTATCGGTTCTCTCGATTCGAGTTCTGCCTCAAGGAAAACCGCTACTTGAAGAACAAGAGACCTGGTCTCAGCGCAGAGCCAGGTTGGAAATGTTTTGTCGTAGAGCACGCTGAGGCGTATGAGCTATCGATGGAGGCCGAGGCTTTGCTTGCATCGCCTCCCGACCAGCAGATCGTCTCTGACAATCTGGAACTGGCTTGGCAGCCTATTAGTTTTGAAAAATGTACATCTGATCTTGATAAGGTTGTTAAGTCGGTCAAGACCGTTCGCAACAACTTGTTCCATGGCGGCAAGCATGGTGCTGCTGGCTGGGATGATCCGGTTCGCGCGCGCTTGCTTATTGAAATGAGTACTGCCGTTCTGGCAGTCCTTGCTGTCCTTGGCGGCTTCACGGACGACTACGAACGGTTTTATTAGACAGTGTCTTCTTGCAGCTAGGCAGCGCCCTCTGTCCGCATGGAGGTCGACTCAACCAAGATCTGGTGGTAACAGTTTCGCGCAGTGTTCTTACACGTATCAACTGCCGCAGGCTCCGCGTTAGCAGTCGCTCTTTTCATGCTCATACGCTTCTCGTAAGGAAGAGTCTGTGTGCCAATGTTGAGGTCGTTGAGGATGTGAGTGCACTGTAAGCGGCCGCCCAATTCACTTTGCGTAAGTCAGGCCGGAACCCATTGATGCGGTAGCAATTGCCCGATCTCACTGGCCCGCTGCGTCGGCAGCCGCGTCAGCACATCTTTGAGATAGGTATACGGATCATTCCCATTCCTGCGGTCGGGATACCTTTGTCGATAGCCTGCGCCGGCACCGTCGTCTGGATCAGTGTTTCGCACTGATGGCAGGTTCACTTGCCACGTACGTGTTGCTCGACGGTAAATACGCCAGGCGTGTAATCCAGCTTCTCGCTGAAGTCTTCGTCGATGCGTTGGAGTTAGCAGCCACACGCGCACTGGGTGTTTTCGGGTTCGTGACGAATCACAGTGCGTGGAAATTGCGACGGCAAGGGCGCGCGTTTTGGGGATTGCAGTGATTCGGCCTGCGACGCAGTTGGAAGGAGCTGTATTAGCTCGGCCTCGATCGCTTCAAGGTCTGTGTCGAGCAGGTCATCCAGCAAGCTGCTTTGCACCGGGCTACTCTCCAGCTCAACGGACCAATATCGCATTGGAATGATCGATGATGGGAACCGACTCTAGATTTCGCCGTGCTCCTAACCACTCCCGCATGCGCTCAGTATCGAAAATCTGTCCCTCTTCCATCATCACTCGGATGAGAGCTTGGGACATTCGATAACGCCCGCATTGGGAGCAACGGCGTTCCTCCCATCCACGGGGGCACTCGCTGGACTCAGCCTGCGTCGCACATATCAAACAATTCATAGATAACTACGGTTTCCTTGAGTCGGCGCAGGTCGTGGCCGCCACGGCCTGCGCATTGGCCGTGTACATCGACGGCCGCGGCAAATGAACTATATCGTCCGCCGGACGCCTCGACGCGTAATTATTGCCCCGAATAGACCGTGTACTACTCCGGAAAGCTGTTCGTGATCGGTGCGTAAATCACACCTGTTTTCAGAAAACTGTGCGAGATACCGCCGTAAATCGTGTTGTCGCCGAGAAAGTACGGATTCTCCGATGAGTTGCGAGAGCAGGTGTTCATACCCAATCTTCAGATTTCGACATGATAGTCGTTCAGATTGCATTATGTGTTCCGGGCTTAGAGTTGATCATCCGTCAATGCTAATGTGCTGGCAGCGCCATGAACTACGATGTCTCGTAGCGTGGAGGCCCCTACCAGAATGTGCGTCGCGTAGTGAGTGGCCGTAATGATCTTGGCCTGGAGAAAGTCCGTGTCGCTCGGGGTGCATGACAATTGTGTCGTGGCGGCCTCGGCCATGCGCGCCGAAAGCCAGCCGCCGATTACTGTGCCCACCAGCCGTAGGAACGGAACGGCACCTGCAGCACAGTTCTGCGACTGCGTTTCACTGTTAATGAGCAGCCAGTCGACGCTTTCCTCGAGGGCCATGGCCGCCCTCATCAGGGCGTGACCGATTGGCGACAACTCAGGGTCGTGCGCATCCATTAGCCGGCGAGCATCGCTGTCTATACGGGTCAACAACGCTTTTATCGTGCGTCCACCCTCTCGTGCGATCTTGCGGCCAATCAGGTCATTGGCCTGGATGCCAGTGGTGCCTTCGTAAATTGTTGTGATGCGAGCATCGCGGAAGTACTGCGCGGCACCGGTTTCCTCTACGTAACCCATGCCTCCATGTATCTGCACGCCGTCGGAAGTGATGCCCTCTGCGTTGTCAGTACACCAACCTTTGACTACCGGTGTCAGTAGGCCGACTAGGTCCTGTGCCTGCGTGCGCTCTTGCGCGTCGGGGTGGCCGGCTGCTCGATCCATCTGGCCGGCGCAGAAGTAAGCCACTGCGCGCATGGCCTCGGTGCGTGCCTTCATGTCCATCAGCATACGCCGCACGTCGGCGTGGCCGGCGATGGTACTGCTACCGGCCAGCGTCGGTTTTCCCTGCACGCGCTGGAGCGCATAACTGCGCGCATGCTGGTAGGCTCGCTCGGAAACACCTACGCCCTCCAGTCCGACGTTTAGGCGCGCGTGATTCATCATAGTGAACATGCAGGCCAGCCCCTGGTGAGGCTCGCCGACGAGATAGCCTATAGCACCTCCGCCGTCGCCAAAGCTCATGGACGCTGTGGGGCTGCCATGGATGCCTAGTTTGTGCTCAATGGACGTGCAGATTAAGTCATTGCGTTCACCAAGAGAGCCGTCGGCATTGATCAGGAATTTGGGGCATAGGAACAACGAGATGCCCTTCACGCCCGGCGGCGCATCGGGCAGGCGAGCGAGCACCAGGTGAACGATGTTCTCGGCCATGTCGTGCTCACCCCAGGTGATGAAGATCTTGTTGCCGACGATACGATAGTGATCGCCCTCGGGTACGGCGCGGCCGCGCAGTGCCGCGAGATCTGACCCGGCCTGCGGCTCGGTAAGATTCATGGTCCCGGTCCAGCGGCCGGCGACCATAGGTTCGAGAAAGCGCTGCTTGAGCGCATTGCTGCCGTGATGAGCGATCGCCTCCACGGCACCGAGTGTGAGCATCTGGCACAGACTGAAAGCCAAGTTGGACGATTTCCACATTTCCAGCACGGCGGTAGACACCAGCGTCGGCAGGCCGTGTCCACCCCATTCGAGGGAGGCCGGCATGCCGATCCAACCGTTCTCGCAAAAGCTGGACCAGGCCTCGCGGAAGCCCTCGGCGGATGTGACTTCGCCATCGTGCCAGCGCGCGCCCTGTATGTCTCCCGAACGATTCAACGGATCCAGTATGCCGGCAGCGTAGTTGGCAGCCTCCTGCAGGATTGCCTCGACCAATTCAGGCGTAGTCTCCTCGTTGCCAGGCTGGGCACAGATCGCCTTTAAGTTTCCAACTACCTTCATCGTGAACAGCATGTCACGCAAGGGTGCAGTGTAGACAGACATAGTGAACTCCCGTTGTAATGGCGATTAGGCGTCTAGCAGAGTCAGTCGAGGTCGGTGCTACTTCAGCACTATCGACGCTGAGCGGTTATGGATGAGAAGGGGGAGGCCGATCGCACTAATGTGGATGCATGATCCACCATGCGTCTCAGAATCCGCAGAAGCGTGTGAAGTTTTTGACTGGCTCACGCTCGGTGCGCATGCTGTTTTCTGCAGCCGCTGGGTCGGCATAGCCCAGTGCCATGCCACACAGCACCATGTGTTGGTCTGGGATTGCCAAAATTTCGCCCAAAATACGTGGGTAGAGGGCCCATGCCATCTGTGCGCAGGTGTCGAGCCCTCGAGCGCGGGCAGCCAACATGATGTTCTGCAAGAACATGCCGTAATCCACCCAACTGCTCAAGGCCATACGCCGGTCCAAAATAAATATCAAACCTACCGGTGCATCGAAAAAGGTAAAGTTGCGCGTATGTTGGGCGCGCATTGCAGCCGTGTTTCCCTTAGAAATTCCGACAGCAGCATAAAGCGCAAGACCGCACCGGCGCCGCCTAGTCAGGTAGGGTTCCACGAACTCGGCCGGATAGATATCGTATTCGGACTGATGCTCTCCTTGTTCATGGTTGAAGGCCTCCACCACACGGTCACACAAGCGTTTCCTGACCTCACCTGCTACAGCGATAACCTGCCAAGGCTGGGTATTGGTGCCGCTGGGCGCGCTGGCTGCCGTCGACAGAATGTCAGCCACCATTTCCTGGGACACAGCGGTCGGCAGAAAGGCCCGAACCGAACGACGTCCGCGCATTACCACTTCAATCGGTATGTCGCTCGTAGGCGCGTTATTGCCAGACATAACATACTTTCCTGGTAGCTAAGTTATACGGCGAGTGCTCCGGATAGTTTCGCGGTACCGAGGACAGGTGGTGCGAAAGCGTAAGTACCGAATACCCATGGGTGACAAGAGGCACGCGATCTCGCTCACTTTGTACGAGAGGGATGCACCGGCGACGATCAGCAGATCTGGATTGCGGAGAACACGTCGTAGCCGGGGTCAACTTGGCAACTGAACCTTGAAGTGACTCCCGCTGACGTCTCGGCGCTGACTTGCTCATTCTCGCTTACGATCGTTTCTTGGATGTGCTGCCGAGGAGTATTCTGGGCACTCAGTCCGGACGCGTCTTGCCCGCTAGCGCATGGTGAGTTGATTTTGTGTGCGCAGGGGCAAGCGAATCTGCCCTGCCAACCGGCACGGATGCTTATTTGGGTAGCGCTGTGCAGAGGGCATCTCAATTCGGAGTCATTTAGTGTAGGCTTGGGTTCTGTGCCAACAATAAAAGTTGCTTGCATCGATCATGTTAAAACCTGTCGACACTGTTCCTGTCTTCGCCGTGCATGGTCTGCTTGATGGTGCGCGCGAAAAAAGACTAGCCACTGAGTCTTGGCTGTGTGGCGTTCTGGCGCAGGCCCGTATCGCCGAATCGCTTCTGCATCTGGGCCAGTCGCGTGTGACCGTCGAGCAGTACATCGCGCTATTTAGCGCCGTGAAGGAAAGCCTAAATGATGAATGTCTGGGCTATCTACGTGGTCGGCCGTTGCGTAGTGGCAGTTTCGCGTTGATAGCTCGTTCAACGCTCGGGGCAAAGACAGTTGCGGCCGCCCTTGAGCGCGTCAGCGAGTCCTTCGCCCTCTTGCAGGATGATATTGATCTTGTTCCGGTTTCCGATGACTCGCTTAGTGGAGCAGCTCTTTGTGCGCGTGACGTCTCAGTTGAGCACTCCGATTTCCTGCATGGACTGCTGTTGCGGGTTTTCTGGCGCCTGCTTGTATGGTTGCACGGCGGTCGCCTGGTGCCTAAGAGATTCGATTTTGCCTTTCAACCACCTCCACATGCCTCAGATTACTCCCGAATCTTTACTGGTACTTTGAGGTTCGGGCAGGAGAGGTCGGCGGTCTGGTTTGAAACCACGGCATTTGCGCAGCCGATGCGCCGTGACACCGTCGCACTCCAAACATTTCTGCGCGCCACGCCAAGTAATCTAGTCGGACCACATTTAAATGAGCGAACATCCAGCGCGCGCGTGCGAATGCTATTGCAGCATGCGTGTCCTGCGTGGCCTGATCTGGCTGATGCTGCGCAGCGGTTGCATGTATCAGTCAGTGCATTACAGCGGCATCTGGCTGTGGAGGGGAAATCGTTTCAAATGTTAAAAGACGAGTTGCGGCGCGACATGGCGATTGTTCGATTGACCAGCACTGATGCCACGCTGAGCGCCATCGCTGTCGAGTTGGGGTTCGCTGACAGTACCGCATTTCAGCGGGCCTTCAAATCGTGGACTGGTTGCGCACCTGGTGTTTATCGATCACTTACGAGGCAGTATTAGTTCTGTATCGACGTAGTTTCAGAAAGGCATATAGCTGCTGCTAATTTGGCAAGGGCGATGCTTTCCAGGTAATTAGAAACCCACTAAAGTCTTCAAAGCGATGAACACAGGTGAGGGCCGTCGACAGGGATGCATGTCCCCGTCAATCATGATCCGGCCTCGGGTGTGAGTAATAGAAAAAGTCCGTTGAAGTCCTCTGGATTAGCCAGGCGGCGCATTGGGATACGCTTAATGAGTGCCTTGCCATAGTCAGTGTATTACATGGTATTAGTAATGTCTGTGTCAGTGTGGCCAGGTTCGATTGCGTTGACTCAGATTAAATACAGTGCCCATTCGAGGGCCAAACTCTTTGTCTTGTGGACGACAGCTGCTTTGGAAGTCGAATATAGCATGTGGCTCGGCATCACACGTTCGCCTAGTGTTGAGGCAATATTAATGATCGAACCTCCTCGCCCAGAGTCTGCCCGGCGTTGAGTTGCGCACGTTGCAACTAGCCGTGCACCGCGTACGTTGATAGCTATCAACGAGTGGAATCGCTCGCTGTAAGTACGAGCGAAAGACTACCGATGGAACCCCCTGCATTGCTTACTACAACTTCAAGGATGGCACCCGAGATGTCCAGCTCGGCGAAAGCTTGGTCGAGGGATTGTTCGGATGTCACATCCATTTCCAGTACGCTGATCTGTGGGGAGCCAGGCCTCTCCAGTTCCTTGGCGAATTCGTCTAACCGATTCTTGCGCCGTGCTCCGATCACCATATTGGCTTTGCAGTCGATAGCCAGCCGGGCGAAGTTCTCGCCCAGACCTGAAGAGGCCCCCGTTACCAACACCTGCTTGCCGGTAAGCATTGCACCAAGATCCATCACCATCTCCGTGCGTTTGCAGTGGAACATCAATGCCCAGTGGTTAGCGTAGGTTCGATAAGTTGGGGCTGCCACCCGCAATGCTTTGTCGAAAGAGGTAATTTGTCAGTTGATCGAGACGATCCGTCATTGCCGCACTAGACACCGTTTCCTACGATCTTCTACATGCCTGTGGCGCCATCACCGTTGCACCGAACGTAAGCGTTACGTGCAGACGACCGGGGCTGATAGGCAACTGCGCCTGGAAGAAAATTCTGGAGGCAACAAGTGCAAAAACAGTCACTCACGGAATTGCCCACTAACCACGTTTCCATCGATGGCAGGAATGATGCGTTGGAGGCAATGGAACATAGTTTTCAAGGCTGCTTCCAGCGTTGGAATCTATCCTCATCGGCGGAGCTTACTGAGTTTCAACGTAAGTTGCGAGCAAATGGGCTCGGAGTAGTCTCCCAGGTGCACATTGTGGTCGATCCCTGCGTTGGCCGGTTTCCACTTGCATATTCGCAATGGGGCGATGAGCTCTACATAGCTCTGCAGTTGCATCTGAGCGGTCGTGTGCGGATGCGGCAATGGGGTGAGCAGATCTGTGCGGGTGATATGTTCGTCTGGCGCTCTGATCGGCGGCAAGACTATGAAGTGTTAGAGCGAGCATGCAGTGTGTCTCTTATGATTCCGTGGCAACTTTTGCGCGAGTATCTGCCGGGGCGCAAGCAGCCGCCTTCAGCTTGTCGTATCGATACCCGTACAGGCGTGGGTTCGTTGCTAAGCCGCCACCTGGTCGGGTTGTCCGAAGAGATCGATGCTGTACCGCCTTCTGCACACTTCACTCTATGCCGCACGGTGATCGGGCTGCTGGACATTGCACTGCCCGAACCGCCGTGCGCTAGCAAACTTACGGCAAAGAATGCTTTGAGGGAGCGAGTGTTGTCCTACATCGCTCAGCATTTGCATGAAGATAACTTGATCCCGACGCGCATCGCTGCGGCACAGGGCATTTCGGTGCGCTACCTTCATGCGCTTTTTGCGCAGAGCGATACCACGGTGGTCGGCCATATCTTGGAAAGCCGATTGTATGCGTGTCGGCAGACACTCGCCGATCCAGCTTGCAAGCACCTGCAGATCTCCGAGATTGCTTTCCGCTGGGGCTTCAACTCCACCAGCCACTTTTGTCGCACGTTCAAACAATTCTTTGGAATGTCGCCGAGCGAGTTACGCCGTAGGGCTGCTGCTTGCTACCCCTATCTACCCGGTAGACGTATCAGGTTTTTCCCTCATGTACAAGAAGACAACTCACAGTGTATTGGCAGGCAGGTCGCGCAGCCCTATGCCAACGAGGGGCCTTGTATGGTCTCAGAACGCAAAGATTCAACTCTTCGCCAGCACTCGCAGTGTTTTGCTGCAACGCAACTCGGGCCCTTGTTTCAGGCCAAGCCCTAATACTCCACCGTACCATTCTTTTGAGGAGCGTTCTCATGCTGCCACAACTACATCGTCATTCCTGGATGGACAGCGATATCGAGACCTTTCGCGAACAGGTGCGCCGCTATATCGCCGCCGAAATGGCTCCCAAACTGCCCGGCTGGCGTGAACAAGGCTATATCCCACGCGAGACCTGGCGTCCCTTCGGTGAAATGGGCTTTCTGCTACCGGAATTGGACGAAGCGTACGGCGGTGCTGGAGCCAGCCTTGCTTATCAACTGGTAGTGCAGGATGAGCTAACTAAGGCTGAAATGCCTAACAACGTCACAGTGCATAGTATCGCGTCACATTACATCATGGACTTCGGTACTGAAGAGCAAAAACAGCGTTGGTTACCCAAACTGAGCAGCGGTGAGATGTTGGCCGGTATCGCGATGACCGAGCCTGGTTGCGGTACCGATCTCAAGGCCATCGCCACACGTGCCCGCCGCGATGGCGATCACTATGTGATCGACGGAGCCAAGACGTTCATCACTAATGGCTTTACTTGCAGTCTTTTAATCGTGGTCGCACGCACCGGCGAGGTGGGTAGTAAGGGACTGTCTCTGATCGTGGTGGAGACCGAGGACTTACCTGGATTCCGCGTAGGCCGATTGCTCGAAAAAATTGGCATGCCAGCCTCGGACACAGCCGAGCTCTTTTTTGGAGACGTGCGCGTGCCGGTTGATCAATTACTTGGTGGTGTCGAAGGGCACGGTTTCAAGCAACTCATGGGCCAATTGCCCTATGAACGTATGTCGATCGCAGTACCAGCTGCAGCCGTCATTGATCGGGCGTTGGAGCTCACCATTGAATACACGAAGGAGCGCAAGATCTTCGGTGCTCCGCTGTTCGATATGCAGGCCACGCGCCATAAACTGGCCGAGCTAGCCACCATCGCTCACGTTGTGCGCACTTTTGTTAACGATTGCATTCAGCGTCTACTGGACGGAACGCTCGACGACGAAGCGGCGTACATGGCCAAGTGGTGGTGCACTGAACAGCAGTGCCGCGTGACCGACGAGTGCCTGCAATTGTTTGGCGGTTACGGCTTCATGGCTGAATACCCAATCGCACGCATGTACGCAGCCTCGCGCGTACAGAAAATCTATGGTGGCGCGAACGAGGTCATGAAAGAACTGATCGCGAGGAAGCTATGAGCGCGCTTCAGCTGCTGCATATGCCGCTTCATGGTATCCAGATAGTTGAGTTTGAGGGCATCGGCCCAGGTCCGCTGGCGGCCAGAATGCTGGCCGACATGGGGGCTGAAGTGATCGTACTTGCCCGAGCCGAGCAGGCGGCTGCGGCGCAGCGGCTGGGTGGAACAGTGGCAAACCCGTTGCACCGCGGAAAGACGATCGAGGTCGTTGACCTGAAGTCGCTCCACGGCAAGGCCCGCGCCCTGGAGTTGATCAGTCAGGCCGATGCACTGATTGAGGGATACCGTCCTGGGGTGATGGAACGGCTGGGGATTGGGCCTGTTGAATGTGCGGCGCGCAATCCTAGGCTCGTGTATGGCCGGATGACAGGTTGGGGACAGGAAGGCCCGCTCGCACAGGCCGCCGGTCACGACCTGAACTACGTAGCGCTAACAGGATTGCTGTCATTGTCGGCGCACAAGGGGCAAGCGCCTATTGTACCGCCCACCGTACTCGGTGACGCAGCCGGCGCTCTGGGCCTCGCCTTCGGCGTCGCCTGCGCCTTGGTGGATGCGCGTGCCTCCGGGCATGGCCGAGTAGTAGATGCAGCGATCGTCGATATTGTGGCTATGTTAGGCACACTGGTGCATTGGATCCGTGCAAATGGACAGATCGATAGCGACCGGCCGAGCCCATTTCACGACTCGCCGTTCTATGACGTGTACTCCTGCTCCGACGGAGGTTACATCAGCCTCGCAGCGGTGGAGCCTGGGTTCCATGCACTGTTGCTGTCGAAGCTGGGTCTATCTGACGTGGATCCTACCGATCAGTACGACATAGCAACGTGGCCATCGCTCAAAGATCGCATCGCGACTCTGATTCGCAGTCAGCCCCAGGCGTATTGGTGTGAACTGCTTGAAGGCAGCGACACCTGCTTTGCTCCCGTGCTCAGCTTGGCCGAAGCAGTGCTACATCCGCACAACGCAGCACGGGGCATTTATCAGTCCTCACCTTCGGGTGCCATCGAAGTTTCTCCGGCCCCACGGTTCCAGGCACTGAACACAACAACAATATAGGAGACGAGAAAGTGATGGATACTGCCCGGCGCACCCAGCCCCTTCGCGGCTGCCCCTCCACCATGGGCGATACGCGTCAGCTCAACACTACGACACTGATCCGGCACGCCGTTCGCACTCACCCTGAGCAAGAGATTGTTTACCGTACACAAGATGGAGGCTGGGCTCGTTACACATATGCCGACTGCTATGTGCGGATCTGCCGCAGCGCCAATGCCCTTCGCGCGCTTGGCGTCAGGGTAGGTGATCGGGTGGGTATCTTGGACTGGAACAGCCGACGGCATTTCGAGCTCTACTGGGCGATTCCTGGTCTGGGCGCGGTGATGCTGCAAATGAACTTGCGACTGGGCAACGAGGATCTGGGGTACGTGGTCGGCCACAGCAACGTGTCCTACGTTTGTGTGGACGAATCACTGTTGCCAGTGGCCGAGTCAATCGCTGCACATTCTCCTCAGATCAAGGGCTGGATCGTCATGACTGACAAGCCGTTAGCCCAGCTTAAGACTTCCCTGACGCCGCTGTTGCATTACGAGGATCTCCTGGCAGCCTCCGATAATACGGTTGACTGGCCCGAAATCGAGGAAAGTTCAGCCTACAGTGCCTGCTACACCACCGGAACAACGGGCAGACCTAAAGGTGTGTATTACTCGCACCGTGGCATCTACCTGCATTCCACGGCCATGGCCACCAATCTTGGCATTACGCTAGACGACTGTACCATGCTCATTACGCCCATGTTTCACGGGCAGTGTTGGGGCTTGCCGCAAGCTGCGGTACTGGTGGCCAACAAGATCGTGTTACCAGGCCGTTACGCCGCCGAGGACACTAGGCCATTGGTGGACGCGATGATTGCTGAAGGCGTAACAGTCGCCAACGGTGCACCGGCCATCTTCCAACCCATGCTGCAGTACATCGAGACTTTGCCGGTCAAGCCAGACTTTAACCGCATGCGCATGCTTTCCGGTGCCAGCGAGCCGCCGCTGTCGATGATGATAGGGTTCCACGAACTCACTGGAGCTGAGGTGGTGCATGCCTATGGCGCCACCGAAACCACGACGCTGGTATCTCTCAACCGCCTCAAGCCCATCCTGAAGAAGCACTTGACGCTGGACGCGCAGTGGAACCTTAAGCGCAAACAGGGCCTGGTCGTTACTGGTGTAGAAATCCGCATCCTAGGCGAGGAAGGCCAGGACCTACCGCATGATGGAAAGTCAGCAGGCGAAATTTGTCTACGTGGCCCCTGGATCACGACGAGCTACCACAACACGCCTGACTCCACTGATCGCTTCTTAGAGGGTGGCTGGTGGCGCTCAGGAGATGTCGGAACGATCGACGAAAACGGTTACCTCAAGCTCTCCGACCGTATCAAGGATGTGATCAAGAGCGGCGGTGAGTGGATCTCCTCCATCGACATGGAAAACCTGCTCATGGGCCACCCGGCCGTGTGCGACGCCGCAGTTGTCGGAATTCCTCATACAAAGTGGCAGGAACGGCCGCTGGCCATGGTGGTATTGAGGCCCCGGCATAACGTGACCACAGAACAACTGCAAGAACACCTCAGCAGTGCCTTCGCCAAATGGCAGTTGCCAGACCAGATCTTGTTCGTCGAGGCCATCCCCAAGACCAGTGTCGGCAAGATTGACAAAAAACGTATACGAGCTGAACAGGCAGATCGCTACGCCCAGTAGCACCGACTTTCTTGGATAGGAAACCAGCATGAATAACCTTGAACCCGTCATCGTAGGTGCGGTCCGCACCCCCGTGGGTAAACGCGGGGGGCGCTTGCATAAATGGCATCCCGTGGACCTATTGGCCGAAACGCTGCGCCAGTTGGTGGAACAATCTGGTATTGACCCATTAGACCTAGACGATGTGATCGTTGGGTGTGTACTTCAATGGGATCAGCAGCACGGCAACTTAGGTCGTCATGCCGTGTTGGCTGCAGGGTTGCCCGAATCTGTTCCTGCGGTGACGGTCGACCGGCAATGCGGGTCTGGCCAGCAAGCGGTGAGTTTTGCAGTGCATGGCATCCAGGCAGGCGCTTACAAATTGGTTATCGGTGCGGGGGTGGAGTCGATGTCGCAAGCTCCCATGCCTCCGTCGTTTAAGCCCGGAGCGCCGCTTGGATTGCAATATAGCCCGCGCGAGCTAGCACGTTACCAGAGTACCCCACTGACTCCGCAAGGCGTGTCATCAGAATTGATGAACAAGCGTTTTGGCCTCACACGCGAGACTCTGGATGCGTTCGCCGTACGCAGTCATCAGCGTGCCCACCAAGCCGCACAAGCCGGCAACTTTAGTGCCCAATTGGTCCGGCTCACCGAGGATCCAAGTGATCCGAATAGCGCGCTGATCAGCGTCGACGAAGGTGTGCGCCCGGATACCAGCCTAGAGAAGATAGCCAAGCTCAAGCCGGTGTTTGCCGATAACGGAGGTACCACAGCGGCCAACGCATCGCAACTTAGCGACGGAGCCTCCGCGCTTATGATTGCCAGTCGCGGCTATGCCGAGCAACACGGGCTGAGGCCGCGAGCGCGCTTCGTTAGTACCGCTGTGGCCGCAGCAGATCCTGTAATCCAGTTCACTGCTGTTCTTGACTCGACTCGTAAGGCCTTAGAGGAAGCTGGGCTGGGTCTCGACGACATCGATCTGTTTGAAGTCAACGAAGCCTTCGGTGGAGTGCCTCTTATGTTCCAGCAGGAATTTGGTATCCCGGACGATCGGCTCAATGTCAACGGCGGTTCGATAGCGATCGGCCACCCGCTGGGTTCCACCGGTGCCCGCATGCTTACTGACTTGCTGTGCGAACTCGAACGCCGAGGCGGACGCTATGCCCTGCAAACTATCTGTGAAGCGTCGGGCACGGCCAATACCACCATCATCGAGCGACTGGAATGAACGAGACCATCATGAGCGAAGTACTTGTCAGCCGTGAAGGTGCCACGGTTATTTTGACCATCAACCGCACAAGCGCAAAGAACAGTTTGAACAGCCTGGTATTTGAAGGCCTCCGTGCACAGTTTGCGCAACTGCGTCACGACGATACTGTGCGAGTAGTCATAGTCACCGGTGCCGAGGGCATGTTTTGCGCTGGAGCCGATATCACGGCGTTCGATGCAATTCGTACCGAATCGTTGTTGGGCGATCGAACTGCGGCGGGTGGCACATTCTGGTCGGAACTAGGCAGTTTCCCAAAACCCGTCATCGCAGCGGTGGAAAGGTTTGCGCTCGGCGGTGGTATGGAACTGGCATTGGCATGCGACATCGTGATCGCTGGCGAGTCAGCTAAGTTCGGTGTGCCGGAAGTCAAGCTGGGCGCCATCCCTGGTGCGGGAGGTACCCAACGCCTGATTCGCACCACAGGTAAATCAAAAGCTATGGCCTTGCTGCTGACTGGCGATTTTGTCGATGCTCGTACGGCGTGTGATGCCGGAATCGTAGCTCAAGTGACAGTGGATGGAGAGGCGTTGTCCACTGCGCGAGCTATGGCCGATCGAATCGCTCTCAACTCGCCGTTGGCTGTGGCTCTCGCAAAAAATGCGGCCTTGACCAGCTTCGAAACACCGCTGGCGCAAGGTTTGGAACATGAGAAACGCAATTTCTTCGTCGCTTTGCGTTCAGCCGACAACCTAGAAGGGCAAGCGTCATTTTTGAGCAAGCGCGCTCCCAAGTTCACTGGCCAGTAACGCATATTTGTTACCAAACGAGGAGGTTATCATGGAACTGAATTCAGACATTTCTGCCGTTGTCACAGGAGGTGCTTCTGGTTTGGGGGCTGCCACAGCAAGGCGTTTGGCCAGGTATGGCGTGAAAGTCGCCATTTTCGATATGAACGAGACAGTAGGCTTGGCGCTGGCAAACGAAATCGGTGGCATTTACTGCAATGTAGATGTGACTTCTGACGAGCAAGTGGACAAGGCATTTACCAAAGCCCGTGCTGCTATCGGACAGGAACGCATTTTGGTTAACTGTGCGGGTACTGCCGATGCTGTTAAAACCGTTAGCCGAGACAAGAAGACTGGTGAAATTCGTCCATGCACTACAGATCGATTTAATCGCATCATTCAAATTAACCTGCTAGGCACTTTCCGTTGTATCACCAAATCGGTCGCCGGCATGATGACGCTTGCGCCGCTGGACGATGGCGACCGCGGTGTCATCATCAACACCGCTTCGGCGGCTGCACAGGACGGTCAAGTCGGCCAGGCCAGTTATGCTGCAAGCAAGGCGGCTGTTGTAGGCATGACTTTGCCGATCGCGCGTGACCTGATGGACGAAGGTATCCGAGTCAATACCGTTATGCCTGGGCTGTTTGGTACGCCACTGATGCAAAGTCTTCCTGACAACGTGCAACAGGCGCTCGCGGCATCTGTGCCATTTCCTAAGCGCTTGGGTGAGCCTGACGAATTCGCGAGGACCGTCGAGTTTCTCGTCAATTGTGGCTACATGAACGCCGAGTCTCTCCGCGTGGACGGCGCCATTCGCATGGCACCACGTTAAGACGCTTATATTTTTAAAGATTTTATTGCAACTAGCAATGCAGAGAAATAGGCAGCGCGTGTCCCGTGCCTCCAGCAGTAAGGCGGCAAATTTGAATTATGGGGCAGCGCTGTATTTAACTCGGCGGAAGGCTGTTTTGTTAGGCATGCGAGGTCGTCAAGCTATCAGGAAAACGCACTGTGCCTGCGGTCTCAGTGGGTTTTAAAAGTAAATGGCATCTGTCCAATGAGTAGATGTCCATATAGATTCCGTTCGTGATTAGTTGAGTCGCAAACAAAACTCTCGCCTGGTGGTGATCGCGCTGCTGGTATGAGGTTAGTGCTCTAAAAACAAGAATAAAAGGGTGATATTGTGAGCGTAGTTAAAGGTCTTTTGTATCCGTTGCCTCTCTTGATTGGTTTTGCTTGCGCGCCCTCTGCACTTGGTGCTTTTCTGAAAGATTCAAAGCTAAATCTTAATCTGCGTAACTTCTATATAAATACGGACTATCGAGAGGGACATGCCGGAACCTCGAAGGCCGAGGAGTGGGGACAGGGTTTTCGATTGTTGTATGAGTCCGGTTATACCGATGGAAAAATTGGAGTTGGTGTGGATGCTCTTGGCTTGTTGGGTGTGAAGCTGGATAGTGGGAAGGGTCGTCATCAGGGTAGTACCACACTTACTTCTGACGGTGACCATGCCGCTGACCAGTGGAGTCGATTTGGGGCGACGCTAAAACTTAAGGCATCAAAAACCGATCTGCGCGTTGGTACGTTGATGCCTAAGTTACCCGTTCTCGTGTTTACCGATACTCGACCTCTTCCACAGACCTACCAAGGGGGCATGGTGACTTTACGCGAGTTAGACGATATTACGCTAACGGCAGGTAAGATCACCCAAGTTACAGGAGTCGCTTCAGCTGATCGTACTGGTATGGCTGTTGCGGGAGGACGGCGACAGAGTAATGACTTCCGTTTCGCAGGGGTCGACTACCGAACACGGGACAATTTTTTGCTCCAGTATTATCAAGCCGCCCTAGAGGATTACTATAGCCAACAGTTTCTGGGTGTTTCCCATATTTGGAAAGTTACCGAAGGGCGAAGCTTGAAGAGTGATCTGCGTTACTTTCGTTCGCGTGGTATCGGAGCCAATGCTGCCGGTGAACCAGGCTATCAGATAGCGGGATATACTCCTGACCACCGTGGTGAGATCGATAACGATACTTGGAGCTTGGCGTTTACCTATGCTGTTGGCGGGCACAGTTTTATGCTGGGGTATCAGAGCGTATCGGATGACAGTGATTTTGTTCACCTTAATCAGGGCAGCCTGAGCGGTGACCTTGGAGCGAGAGGTGCAAGTACATACTTGATCGCCGAGCGGTTGCAGTCATATTTTGGTCGTGCTGGTCAAGACACACAGATCGCCCAGTATAGCTACGATTTTGCAGCGAAGGGTATCCCAGGCTTGAATGTGACTGTTGCTCACCAAGATTCAGAGGGTATTCAGAGTTTCGCTGGTAGCTCACTTCGTGAGCGAGAAACTGACATTATACTTACCTATGCAGTCCGAAGCGGGCCGTTACGGGGCTTAGGTCTGGGCTTGCTTTATGGAGAGCTGAATAGTGAAGTAACTCCAGATCAGAATCAGCTTCGGTTGATGGTGAGCTATAATGTCGAGTTGTTTTGAGTTAGTGCTTTATCGTTTGTGTTTCAAGTGTGGTGAGGTGCGTTGTTTGTTAAGATTTGTCTGGGGTGGTGTCTAGGTGGTAAAGTATCAATAAGTTATCTTGGTTGTAGGGGCGCTAATTTAACATTCAAGGCTAGAGTAGTCAGAGGAATCGCGACGTATTCAGGGTTGTGATGGCCCGCCTATTAAATCTCCTGGAGAGGTTTTGGTGTTGAACTTAAAGTGTTCAGTGCTGTTCACGGTTTGTAGGTCGCGGATAGTGTTGTTTGAGCTTTTGGCTAGAATAAAGAAGCACTAGATTGGCTGTTTTCTGGTAGGTTCACTCTGATTGAGGTTGGTGCGGATGTTGCTGAAAAATAGTAGGGGTTAGTGTTTGGTTGTTTGTGTTTTGAACGATCCAGGCGGTTTCATTTTGGGGTTGGAAGACTTTGATTGTTGTTTGTCTTGCTGGCGATCAGGGCTGATCGTTCACGAGTCCGGTTTGCTTGAGGCACGTCTGGCGATCCATGGGTCTCATGTCATCCCGAGCGAGATCAAATCACTCCTGAAAAGTGGAAAGCTGTCGACTAAGGCTATGCCGGTTGGCCGATTCAACGAGCTGCACCAAGACTACGTTTGTAGCTGCGCTCTGCGGGTAGCTCGCGAGCTGTTGGCGATCCTGCCTGATGATCTGGTGATCGTAACGGCGCTCGATAATGTGCTCAACAGTTCAACTGGCCACGTGGAGGAATTACCGATCCTGAGTGTGGCGTTCTCCCGAATCACCTTGAACTCGCTCAATCTGGACGCCATCGATCCATCCGATGCCATGAAAAATGAAGAAGGCCCCGTATTGGACAGTGTCTTAGCTCGGCGTATTGCTCGAGCGCATGGCTGGGTGCGTACAGGAGCGCGGATCCGAGATCGTGTCGATCAGCTTGCGCATGCTCATTTCAGGGCACATGAGGAGGAACAACTGGGCACGTTCTTCTGGCCTGCCAGCCTCCAATCAGATTCGGCGGTCGTATTCCGTCGTCCTGGTGACGATGACTCTGTACGTAGCCTTGTAGAAATCTGCTTGCAGGAATTGGCCGCACTTGTGGGTTAAATGGAGACCAAAGGGCACGCGGCTGAAGCCTTGATCCACGCCGTTGCTAGAGAGGCCGGTGTTATGAGGCTCGCACACGCAGGCCGCTTGCGGATCGAGAACGCTATTCGTCATCGCGGGGAAGATTAGGTTGATGTGTTCAGGGTATGAATTGTTCAAACCCTGGGCACTTAAGGAGGCTCCACCGCTGCTTTATTTAATCAATGTGAGGAATGGGTTGTCCGTTGGTGGCTCTCGAGATATGGCTGCTTTCTCTCGCAGGAGGTAGCCATTTAATAAGCTTGTTTTGCGAGGACCTCGAACCTTGCAAGTCCAAATATTCTGCCTATTGGGCTTTCTTAGATGAGCATCCAGCTTTTCAAAGTGACGTTGGATTCGTCGCCATGCGTCGCTTTGAGGGTCTGCTTCGGCTAACTCGGGGTGTTCGGCAGCGTAGCGTTGGAAAATGCCCGGGGTGACCAGGAAAAATGTGCCGTCTACGGTGTGGATCTTGGCATTGCTGTCGTTGACCACCAAACGATGATTGAGAACCCCTTTGCGCAGCCAATCGAGGAAGTCCAGCCCCTCGGCATCCTTGGATGGCGGAGCGGTGGATTGCAGGTTTCCCGCGCTTGGTCCAGTTTCGAGCTCGCTCGGTTCTTGCAACATGTTCATCAAATCCTCGAGATAGTCGAAATCCTGACTTTGGGGAGAGGCGACCGGCTGCTTCTCATCTTCAGCAGTTTGCGGCCTAACTGTCTTGGCTTCGCTGGTCTGTAGTGGACCGTCCATCATCGGTTCTACCGTGCCTGCAAAGCAGTCCGGCCTCGACTCATTGGCCCAAATAAGACTTGGCTGCAGGCGGAGAAAGGTAAAGCGCTGTTGCCAGACATCGTCTGTTACGGTGGCGCTCCATACCGCTTTGCCTCCTGGTGTCGCATCCACCAGCCCATGTGATTGCAGCTCATCGAACAGGGCGATATTGGAGGAAGGGATGCCATCCACCGCCTGAGCTAACAGAAAGGCGCGCAGTTTGTCGGTGGCGGTCTTGCTGACCAGCCACAGATGGTCTTGGGTAAGCCAGCCGACCGCGCCGGGCTGGTTGAGCTTGAACTCGTTTTTGACCAGGTGACGCAGGCCCGTGAGCAGGTGATGCTGCAACGAGTGTTTGGGTGCCTGAAGGGCCTTGGTGGGGTTGGCGCCGATGTTCTGCGCAGTGGAGACCCGGTCAGCTTGCATCACCAGTTCCCCGAGGATGCCGGCGTGCTCGTAGTGGTTGGCCAGCAGAAACAGTAGGTGGCCCCACAGGATTGGATAGTTGCTGAGCCAGTCGAGCTGGCGGGGCGTCAATATCTGTGTGTACAGCAGCCCGGCAGCGGCGCCGTGAAGTTTGTAGTCGCGACCGGTCACGTAGCGAAAGCGGTAGGGCTGGTTCAAAGGGCCGTGCCAGGGGTGCCACACCTCCCCACTCTGATACTCCACTTGAAGGTCGACGGCAATCTTGCCAATGTCGTGGAGCAGGGCGCCATAGGCAATCGCCGCGCTCCAGGCATCGGCCTGCGCGGCCTGGTCTTCTGGCGCAGCGCCGCTGGGTAGCAGGTACGACTGGCGCAGCTTCAGGCTGCAGGCCACTAATTCTAGTCCATGGTCGAGCATGCCGCCCGAGTAGGCATGGTGGTGGCTTTCGCTGGCGGGGAGTTGCTGTACAAAGGCGGCGTAACGGCGGATCGGATCAAGGTAGAGCTGTTCAAACTGAGGCTCGGAGAGCGCTGTGTACTGCCAGATGCGCTCCAACAGCTTTTTCCGGTGGTCGGCACAGAGCAGGGATTCAGGGGCCAGTGGAAGGAAATATCCCTCAGGCGATGGAGCGAGCGTGGGCTCTGCAGCATTGCCTTTTTTACGTTTGAACCACCTGCGTTTCATCGTGGTACCTGCTTTACGTTCAGAAGGTCCTTTTGCCTTTCGGATAGAGCTTTTACCCTTGTGCCCCTTCCATTGCCGCCGTTACCCTTTACCCTGTAGGCCCTTTTCGCGAACGCGAAAATTTGAAGCCTGGCGCATCGAGTTATGGGCTGGACCGGCATGGCCTGTCCTTTTTTCGCGAGGTAGACTATCCGGTATTATTTGGGGGAAGGTAGCCTGATGACGTTGAGCGATGCCATATTGATCGTGCTACTGGCCGACCGGATTCATGGTACCGATGCTGCCATTCGATCAGCAGCCAAGCGCTGTGCGAAACAGCTGCCACGCAGTCAGCGCGATATGCTTTTCAAGATCGGCAACAGTGCTGCGCCTCGTGAATTAGTGGGTCACCTTTGCCAGTTCTTGCCGGACTGATTAGTCACATAGATATGTGCATATTTGAAGGATGAAAAGTTGGATGAAGAGCTAATTAACGCTCGGCTAGTACTTTTGCCTAAGGTACTATTGCCCCACATGCCCCAACCTTAGGAAAGATTTCACATGTCCAAACTTGCCGAATTCAAAGCACTGGAAGCTCAACTGGCTGCTCAACTTCAACAGCTGGACGCGATGAAAAACGATTCCGGCCTGAAGCAGGAAATCGAGTTTGAACAAAAGCTCAAGGCTTTGCTGGACCAGTACGGCATGAGCCTGCGCCAAGTCATCACCATTCTCGACCCATCCAGAGGTGTGAGTGTGAGTGCTGCCTCCGCCTCCACTGGCGCTCAGCGCAAGCCGCGCGAGGTCAAGCGCTACGAGAATCCGCACAGTGGTGAGGTCGTTGAAACCAAGGGCGGTAACCACAAGATCCTCAAGCAGTGGAAGCAGGAACACGGCTCGGATACCGTCGAGAGCTGGCTGCAGTAATCGCTAGCTCAATTGCAGCGGCCGATGCTCGGCGTTGCAGGCAAAACAAAGGCCCCGGTTGGGGCCTTTCTATTTGAAGTGAAAAGTCACGCCGTTAGCCGTTCGGTCGTCTCGCTGGCCTGATCCGACTGCAGCGCTAACAGGTACTCGGACGCCTCACGTGCCTGACCGCTGGCGCGGAAAATGGTGCGTTTATCTTCCTTGAGGATTTTCAACCAGGACGCCAGATACTCCTCGTGGCGCAACTCGCCCTGGGTGCCGGTGAAGGCGCAGAGAAACGCTGCGCCCATCTCCGCGACCAACTCCTCGAAGGCGTACGCCGCAGAGCCGAACGCATGCCCGCCCGTGATGCCTTCCCGGTTGAGGCGGGCGTGGTGACCCGACCAGTGCGTCAGTTCGTGTAACGCGGTTGCGTAGTAGCTGCCGACGTCCACGAACTGGGCCTTGGTGGGCAATTGGATGAGATCCCGAATCGGCAGATAGCATGCGCTATCGCCGTAACGGTGTTCGATGCGTGCGCCGCTGGCGATCAGCAGTTGCTCGGCGGGGGCATGATCGATGAACGCTGTCGAATCTATGCTCTCATCCCATGGCTGTTCTTCGTTGGGAAGTCCCTCGGTCTGCTCGATGTTGAACAGGCAATGCGTCCGCAGCAGCGCGAACTGCACCATCTTGATATTACCTTGCTCATCGCGGACGACCTGACCCTCTTCGTCGTGCGCTTCCTTGCTCATGGGTTTGTACAGCACCGCAAGGGTCGATTGCTCGCCCTTGCGCACATGGCCGCCGGCCTTGCGCGCCTGGTTGTAGGTGAGCCAGAGATCCTGGCGGTACCCACGCAGGCGGGCTTCGGCCCACAGCAGTGGAATGTTGATGCCGGCGTAGGGACGTCGGGTAATCGCGTTGATGGGAAAAGGCGAGTCATTCTGCAAGCCTGTAGTGGTCCAGGGCTTGATCCACGGGATCACCCCCTGATTCAGGGCGTTGACAATCTTGTTGGTGACGTCCAGGTAGATATCGGACATGACGTTCTCCAGTGCAAAAAGGGGGAACGCTGCCCGGCCGGGAAGGGTTCCCGGTGGGGTAAATGGACAGTGGTAGTGCGGGTGTTCAGGCCGACGAGATGTCCACACCGATCTCATGTGGCAACCGGATGTGCAGAAAAACAGGGCCGGTTTCTGGCGTGATGTGAGTTACCTGAAACTGAGTGGCTGTCGTCGAGGAGCGTGAGTCGCGCTGGGAAGCATGATCGAGTAGCAACTCGCGCGATTGGCGCAACTGGTGATCTACCGAAGCCAGAGCGATGCCCAGTACGGCTTGCAAGCGCTGTTCTGATTGCGCGACTGCATCAGTAGCAGTACCAACCTCGGCGATGAATTGCCATACCCCAGGGCTCAGGACAATGGCGGGAAAGGAGCGGTTATTCCTGGACACTTGTGCCTCCTGGGTTAGTTCCATCGCCACAACCCTCACTAAAAACAGGGCGTGTCCAGGCATTAAAACGCGCTTGCTTGTGGGGTCAATGCCCAATCCAGACTGCCTAGCAGGTCGAGTTTCCAGCCGCTTCCAGAGAAGGTTTTCCATCCCAAAACTTCAGATGAGTGGCTCGTTGCTGTTGGCGTGGAGATTGAAATGAGCGATATCCCAGAGAGGCACAAAATCGTGCTTCTCTGGAACATCGCCTGTGTCTCTAGAACGCTCAGGATTTGCCAGTTAGGGCAACCTCGGCAGCGATGTACAAGTGCGTGGAGGTGGCCTCAATCACCAGCGATCCTGCTGTTCCTCGAAGACTTGCGAGAACAGGATCGTCAATGTCGAAGTACTCGGCAAAATCATCGCCGCCGAACTCATCGCGGGCTCGATTCCACCAGGCATCAAATTCGTCGACCTCAGGGTTGCAGCCAGTGGCATAGGCCACGCGTTTACGGCCGTTGCCATCCGGTTTGCTTTCGCCGATCTCGGACATAAGGTAGACACCGTGATCCTTGACCAGTATCACTCTGCAACCATTGATGCCGGCTTCGGCCAACACAGCGTGAAGTTCAGTTCCTGTGAAGCGCAACATGGTGATTTCCTCCAGGCAGTGCGGAGGAATGCCACCCATGCGGGAAGAATTCCCAGCACGGAAATGGAAAAGGAGCTTCAACGGAGCAGGGCTCAGTGAGGCCGATGTGAAAGGGCGCTCATCACCGCGGGAGCGGCAACCGGGCGAGCCACCGAACGCTAATCGCCCTTGGGACAACCATCACGGGAGTGACGTGGCCTTGAAGGTTGAGGCCACCTGGGGTGCTGGATTTCCAGTGATTGCAGGTCCGGTGTATCAAGCGAGTTGGCGTAGCGTCAATGATGATTTTTAGAAGGGTGCGGTGAGCTGATCCATGCAGTGCCACTGGCGATCAGCAGCGTAAACCAAGTGATCAACGGTCATGGAAAACTGCGGGAGAGGAGTAAGCTAAGCTTGGATCCAAATTATCTGTAGCGGTTTGGCCGCGAGTACGACGTAGTAAACGGAGGTACGAAAATGACGGCCCCAGCTTCTTCAAGCCCCAGCCGTACTCCTTTCGGCAAGTACTTGATTCGTGCCGCAGGTCGAGCGGGACGATTGGTCAATCAGCTAGAAACCAGCGTATTGCACTCATCGATTTTGGCGAAGGTGCCGCTTAGGTATCGCCGGGTCGGCATGCAACTTGTTAAGTTGATTCTCTTGCTTGCTGTCGCATCAGTCGCTTTCTTCCTGGCGATCGGAATGGTTGCCCTGTGGACCATCGCGGCGCTGCCTATTAGTACAGATAGGCAACCTGGGATACATGAAATGAGTCACCCTCGACATCATCTCAGGTATCCAGAAATGTACGATGACAATGGGGCCCCGAGGTAATCAGTCATTTCGATTTTCGGGCTGCCGACATTAGCTGCGATGTTCCTTTTTCAGCCTGTGCCTGAGCTCCTTCCGTTGCGCGCGTTAAGAGAGTTTGAACGCCACTGCCCACGTTATATCCAGCCCAACTCATCACGCTGAGGAAAAACATCGGCAACACCACAAACATGACTCCCATCACATACTCGATGACTTGCGCAGTGACCGTCCCATCCATGAAGCCTGCCGTTGGTAATGTTAAAAGCGCCTGGTCCGTGACAGAGACCTGGTGGTACAGCGTGTCGAGCATGCTCGAGTCGATCCAGCGGGCCAGCTCCCACCAAAACGTCAGCATATGCAGGGTGAACAGCGCGAAGGTGATCGTCATCAGCGCTTTGAGCTGATAGGTGCTGATCAGCAGCACCAGCGGCAGGCTGATGATCGTGCCCATGATCAGGAAGGCCTGCACCATTGGCAGAGCAGCGCGTAGCGCATTCATTGCCGGGAAGTTGCTGAACGAGCCCAGGGCCAGGCCGGTGTTGGTGGCGAGGTTGTTGAGCCCTTGCGTCAACGAGCCGCCTCGGGCACTGCTGCCGTAGTCCTGGAACACCTGACCAGGCGCCATGCTCAATGACTGCTGGCGCGGGCTCACCAGTTCACGGAGGGTGGCATCTTCGATTTCGGTCGAGCTGCGCCCGGTCAGCCAGCCGCGCAACTGCGTGAGCAGATTGGGATCGACCTCGGCGACCAGGCGGTCGCGCAAGCCCACCGTGGCATCGCTCCACCATTGCTTGCAGGTTGGGTAACCCGCACCGTTGTCCAATCGGGGCAGAGAGGTATCCCGCGTCTCGTCATACGGCCAATCAACCCGTGGCGTGCGCGAGCGATCCGTGTCGTAGTAACCCGGCGTGTCGAGCAAGTAGGTTGAGCCGATCCAGGACGCATCGTAGCTCTGCGATTCGTCCAGCTCAGGGCGGTTGGTAAACAGCCGCGAGCGTGAAAAACCGTAGCAGTCGCGGGTGAAATCGGCGACCTCCTGCAGTAGTAACTGGTCATTGATCCGCGAGCTGTCGATCTCCATCCGCATCGCGCGAATGTCGGGTGCGCAGGGGATCGACGCCGTGGCGGCGGCGGTGATGCCCTTGCTCATGGCATGCACTAGGTACCACCACACCGGCACGTTGGCGGATTTCTCGCCGATGGTATTGAAGGTGGTTCCCCAGGCTGTGTCGGCGGGCTTGGCCATCGACACGCCACAGCGCTGGCTCGCCGCATCCTCGAAGGTCACGGAGGAAAGGTTCAACGGGAAAAACGGCATGCAGCCAAACAGGATGACGACGTAGCTCATCCACAGCCGGTTCTCGACGCGGGGGATCGACAGTAAGCCCTTGTTGCCCTCATCGGCCCCCTGTTGGCGGGCCGACAACCATTCCTGCAGGATGATCGCGCCAAACGGCGCGGCAAACAGCCCAGTGTCCGCCAGTGTGTTCCAGATTCCGTTGTTGATGATCCACGCCAGCAGCGACAGGTAATACTCGAGGTAACTGTTGGTGCTCATGTTCATGGCTGCAACTCACACACGCGAGAGTTCGACCAGGATGATCGAGCTGAATCCGATAAGGCCCAGGCGCAAGAGCCGGTGCTGGTCATCAGGGCGCGACCGCAAGCGGAGTGCCGCGGTCCAGCCGGCGAAAATCAGGGTGTACAGTAGGGTTCGCCAGTAGGCGAAATAGGGCGTACGCCCCTGTGCTTCCTCGAACCAATCCAGCTGGGGGCCGCTCAGTTGCAGCGCTACCCAGGCAATCAGCAACATGACCATCACGACGCCGAGGATCAGCAGGCCCCGAACGACCGAGCTCCTCACAGAAAACGGCATCATGGCGTGCTCCTTCCCTGATCCGCTCGCTGCAGGCGGTCTGGGCGTGGATCGCGCTGGTCGATATTGCGTGAGGCATCGGCGCCGCCGGCGTGACGATCGAGGACCAGACTGGCGGTATTGGTGGCCAGCGCTTGGCGCACCTGCAACTCGGTTTGCAGCAGGCGGATCTCGCGCTCCAGCGTTTCGACGTTGCTGTTGAGGGCGGTAGTGGCGGGCTGCGCCGACGCCACATTGGGTTCATGGCTGCCGGCCAGCAACGTGCGCTGCAGCAGCATTGCCTTGTAGATCACGCTCGACAACGCGGTCTCGCTGGCCAAACGTCGGGCCAGTAGGTTCTGGTCGGGGTCATCGCGCAGGCCTTCGATGACGCCGCGTGAGACCTGCAGCAACGGGCTGGAGACTTTGCCCAAGTTCTCTGGGGTGGGTTCCTCAGCGCCTGACAACATGCGCTGCAAGCCCTCAAGGTGCTGGGTGTAGGTTTCCTGAATCAGTGGCGTAAGACCGGCGCCCGCGCTCACGCGCAGCGTCTCGCAATCGTTACAGGTCTTTACCTCGGTTTCGCCGAGCACTCGAGTGGCCCACTCAGCAGCCTCGTCGGGGCTCGACCAAGCCTGGCAAATCGCGCCATTCTGACAACTTGAGCCGACGGTCGAGGTGTCTTCGACCGAGCGGTTGTGCAGCAGGTTGTAACCCGTCTTGACCACGTCCGAGGTCACCCGGATCGGCGCCTGGCCATGGCCGCCGGCTTTCTGCCCGCCAATCCAGCTGACGCCGTTGTTGCCGTTGTTGGACTCGGTGTCCTTTACCGCCGTAACGGCATCACCGTCGGACTGCTCCAGGTTGTGCTGCATTTCCTGGTTCTGCGCCAGTGCCCCCCAACCGGCCTGATCCACCTTGTCGGCCATCTTCGCCGCCATCGCCTGGCAGGTGAGCTTCGAACGGTCAAAGTCGATGCGCCCCTGCAGCACGCCGTTGCTCAGCAGCTCGTACAGCCCGGGGTTGGCGCGCTGGATGATCATTGCCGGCAGCGACATCACCGCCTGGGTGGCGTTCTGGATGACGTTGCCCATGATCTGCTGGAAACCCTGGGTGGCACCGTTGAGCTGGTTCTGCAGGGTGTTGGAGAGGTTCATGTTTCCGCACATCATGTTCGCGCGCCAGGACAGGCCCACGCCGAGTTCACTGGGGCGGTAGAGCGAGGAGGGCGCGCCCGCCGCCGACCCGCCACCGATGGTGTACATCACCCGGTCGTCCAGAACCTGGGCCTGATCGCCCAGGTGGTAGCCGCTCTCGGCGGCGTGGCCGGCGGCGCATACGAAGATGCATACCAACCCGAATGAAAGGGTGTTCATCACTGGCCTCCATCAAAGTCGATGCTGAACAGGAAGGTCTGGCCCATGCGTTGGCAGCACCTGTACGGCCGCCACAGCGACCAGGCGTAGGCGCCCTCGGCACTCTGGATCGTTGGGCTGGGGAAGATGGCGCAGGTGCTCTGCACCCTCGGTGCGAGCAACTGCCAGCGGTGGTTGTTGACGTTGTTCTCCATCACCGGCTGTGGCGGCCAATAGCCGGGAGAGGGCATCGGCTGCAGCGGCAAATAGACGTGCGGCTGGCCGACACGGGTGATGAAATCGCTGGCGCGCTGCGCCATCACCGCAGCGGCCTTGAAGTCGTCGGGTTGTACCAAGACACCCTGGCGGGGGTAGACGTTGCCCCACATGTTGCCGAGGGCCTGGCTACCGATCTCACGCATGCCCGGAATGAGCGCTTGCGGGTAGACGGACTCGGGGATGGCCTGGCGCCAGGCTAGTGGATCGAGCGTGCTGAGGTAGTAGGGCGCAAGTGGCACCGCCCCGCTTGGACATGCATAGCCGAAGCTGTGGGCCAGGGCAGTCAGTGCAGCGCCGCCAGGATGTCCGATGCCGTCGACATTCTTGAAGCGGGGCAGGTTGTTGCGCTGCGGCGAGGATGTGATCAGGTTGCCCCCGCCTTGCGACAGGGGTGTCGGTGCCGACAAGGCAGACATCTCGCCCCAGGGGTTGCTGCCGGTATCGGAATAGCTCGCGACCACCAATTCGGGAATGAAGTGACGGACCTTGGGCGAGGTTCGCACCGTACAGCCGAACGGAGTACACAGCAGCCAGTAGCAGATCCCGACGATCCGGTACTCCAAACACTGCAGCGACGCGACCGAGGCAATGATGGCAGGGGTGGTCAGCGCCAGGCACTGCTCAGCGGCCAGGAGCAAAGCGATCGCGACGAAGGCGCGACCTCGGCCGGGTTTGTTTGGCTGTGGCGTTCGGTATGGGGCGGTCAGGTTCATCGGCAGCACTCGGCAAGGGGCAACGGTGTGCATCCATGCGCCGAGTTGCAGCATCGCGGATCAGGCAGAGGAGGGGGACGGACAAACCGAGACTCGTACGTTCGATTTCTTCAGTCGCCAGGGTGAGGCCGCGGATTTTCCAAAATCACCGAAGGAGTACAAATGTACTCCTATCGATTTTTATTGTTCAGCAGGCCCAGAACATCGGTATTCCGAAGTTCAGGACATGCCGCGCAAGCGATCGATGTCCGCCGCAATCTGCAGCGCAGCCTCCAGCTCGGATAACTGATGCGCTTCCATCAGCCGCCAGCGCTGGGCCTTTTCCTCGGGCTCGGTCATGGCCAGGGCGAGGTACAGGCTTGGCGGGACTGCACGAAACAGTGTCTCCAGTTGCTTCGACAGAACCACGCCCTCGGTGTACTTGCCCGAGGACTTGCTCGCCGACAGCAGCAGGGTCTTCTGCGCCGGCGTGAGCTTCTTGAAGCGCGCGATTTCCTCGATTTCCGCCGGCGGCATGTTCAGGCAGATCCACCACTCGATCATGTTGAGCATGGTTTGTGCCGCGTCGGGGAAGTCGGCCAGGTTCTGCGTTGCCAACCAGAACCAGGCACCGAGCTTGCGCCACATCTTGGTGCCCTTGACCACGAAGGGCGCCAGCAGCGGGTTTTTGGTGATGATGTGACCTTCGTCGGTGACCATGATGATCGGACGACCGAGGTATTGATCGCGTTCGGCGAGGTTGTTCACCGTGTTCATCAGGCTGATGTAGCTGATCGACATCTGCGCTTCATAGCCCTCGCGGGCATAGGTGGCGAGGTCGACGATCGTGACATCGCTTTCCGGCCAAGGGGTGCCTGGTCGGTCGAACAGCGCACCCTCGAAGCCCTGGCAGAACAGGTCGATGGACTCGGCCATTTCTTGGGCCCGCTCGCGACGCTTGTCTGGCAGGTGGGTGTCGCTGGCCACCACTCGAAGGGCATCACGAACATGGCGCGTCATGACCTGCTGATCGCTGGCCGCACAGTGCCTGGCGGCGTCGAGGATGCACTCGCGAATCAGGCTGCGGTCAGCCCGGGTGAGGCGGGCCTCTTCCTTGGCTTCGCCCCCGGTGATCATCAGGCGAGCGGTAATCTCCAGTTCGCCCAGCACATCGCGTTGCTCGTCACTGCCCGAAGCGTCTTCATCCAGGTCTTCGGTCGACAGACTGGCGACCTGGTCGGGGCGCTCGATCAGCCGCCGAGCATCGGCGAAGGGAGCCAGGCTCAAGCCGCTGCCGGGCTTGAGCTGAACCTTAGTGACGGTCAGGCCGAGGGTGGCGAAGTAGTCGCCCTGCAGGCCGAAGGAGTTGCCGGCTTCGACGATGAACAGCCGCGGCCGATACACCGCCATGACTTGCATCAGGATCGAGACCAAGGTGGCCGACTTGCCAGCGCCGGTCGGGCCGAACAACAGCAGGTGACCATTCATGGAGCGGTCGAAGCGGGATAGGGGATCGAACGACAGCGGCGCACCACCTCGGTTGAAGAAGGTGATCCCTGGGTTGCCGGTACCGATGCTACGCCCCCACAGCGGCAACAGGTTGGCGACATGCTGAGCGAACAACAGGCGGGTGTACCAGTTCCGTTTATCCCGCGCGGGGTTGTAGACCATCGGCAGCCAGCGCAGGTAGCTGTTGCAGGCGGCCACTTCATCGCCCTCACGCACCGGTTGCAGGCCGGCGCCGAGCAGTACGTTGGCGGCCTGGATCGAGCGCTGGCGCAATTGCGGCTCATCGGCGCCACGCAGGTACAGTGCCAAGGTGCCGCGGTATAGCTTGTGCTGGCGGCCAATCAGCGCGCGGGCCTCTTCCACGTCCTGGCGGGTCTGGGTCGAGGCCAGGTTTTCGCCGATGGCTTTGCGCGCCAAGCGGTTGAGTTGCTCCTCGAGCACATCCTGGGGTGTGATGACCAAGGTCAGGCTCAGGATGGCCTGCTCGGGTAACTGGTCAAACAGGGCGTTGAGCGCCTCCCCCTTGCGGGTCTCGCCGGTCAGCTGGCCGATGTGGGGTGGCCTGCGCAGTTTGTCGACCACCATCACCGCGTGCGGCTGTTGATCGAAATACCACAGCCCCTGCTCGCGGTCCGAGCGTGGCTCCTGAAAGAACAGTCGCTCGGCAAAGTCGTGGTCGAACGGTAGCGACAGCCCATCGCCGTCATCGGTCTCCGGGTAGGGCACGCGTCGATAGAATGCCGCTGGTGATTCGCCCGTGAGGGTGGGGGCTGGGTTGAACCAAGGCAGCAACCAGGCGTAGAAGTCACGCCCGTTCAGCCGGCGAGGATTGACCCCGCAGGCCTGTAACGATGCCATTAGGCGGTCACAAGTCCTTCCCAGCAACTGAGCGGGGTTTTGCCCTTCGTCGTCGGCCTGGTCACCGAGCCAGCGATAGACCACCAGCCGAATCCGTCGATTGCTGCCGCGCCAGGGCAGGTGCGACACGACATGGTCGTCGAACAAGCCGCCTGGCTTGGCAATGGCATCGAGGTGGTGTTGCATCGAGGCGAGGAAAGCGGCGGTGAACGGTGTGCCTGTCGCCCGTGGTGCAACGTACTGTTCCAGGCGCTCCAGGTACGGGGAAAAATCACTGTCGTCCTGACAGAAGAACTGCACCACCCAGGGTGCCTGGTCGAGCTCGTCGAAGCTGTCCTGCAGCGCATCCTCCAACGCATCGCGCGCCGCCATCAGCCATTCGGGCTCACGGCCCTCGGTGCCGATCGGCTGCAGTTCGAACACGGCGCCTACCGAGCGGTTGTCATCGAGCAGAAAACACTGCTCCTCCTCGAGGTATTCGACCCAGGGCAAGTGGTCGGTGAAGCTGGGGTTGTGCGCGTACTGCTCAGTCTCGTCCGCACGTGTTGCGCGCCGACGCTGCGCCGCGCGCCAGGGCTGCCAGCGCGGCGACGTGCGATCTGCATCCTCGTCCATCACAGATCGTCCAGGCGTTCGCCGGGCAGTGCGTACTGGACCTTTTCGTACAACGGGAACACGGTCGAGTAGCCGGGCACCGGCGCCTGCTGGGTGCCGGCCAGGTGCGGGTAGACGTACATCACCAGGTCGGGATTAGGCAGGCGTGGGAACTGAGCGCGGATCTCGTTGGCGGCTGTGCGGGTGTAGGCGCTCTGGTCCTTGATCAGGCGCTCGGGATCGAGCACTGGCCGGCGCAGTTCGCCGCGAGCCTCTTGCAACTGCTGCTGCGTGCCGACCGCGCCGCCGCTGTTCCAGATATCCAGCATGGTGTGATCGCCGTGGGGCAGCATCTCGTCCTTGCTGGTGGTGCAGCCTGCCAGGTGCAGGCACAGCAGCAGGCTAATCCAGGTCCAGTACCGAAACGGATGGGCGTTCATGATTCACTCTCCGGCCTTTGGGTTCGTAGTCGATGCTGATTTCGTGATCCAGGTGCAAGGCCACCTTGGCCCCCGGCGGGACGTAGATGGCGGCGAAGGCTTCTCCGTAGAGCTTGTTGATCCAGTCACGGATGTCGCCGATGCCCCCGCTGATGACCGAGTTCAGCGCGCTGTTGCCGCTGTTTTGCGAGAGCCCCAGGCTGCCGCTGGCAGAGTTGATGAATGAGGTATTGGTCTGTTCGCTGCCTAGCGCTGCCGCGAAGCCGGCGCCGGCTGCGGTGATCAGGCTTTGGCTGCCCAGGTACTGTTGGGCGTTGGAACGGCGCTCGCCGGCGATGCAGGGAATGCCGTAAGGGTCGGAGATGTAGCCGAGGCCCCCGCGGATTTTTTCGGTGTCCGAGGTCTGTGCGCTGCTGCGGTTGCGACTGACCACCTTCTGCGGCTGCGGCACCGTGCGAATGGTGCCGTCGCTGAAAACAAAGGTGATCGACTCGACCTGGCCGCGCACGCAAGACAAGGTCCAATCACCCGCCGCAGTCCCACTCATGACGGCGCCGACCACGTCCGGCAGATCGATGCCGTTGGCGGTGAGGTTGTCCGGTCCCACCAGTACCTTGAACGGGTAGGGATCATTCACCGTGCCGTCCACCGGCACGCGGCCAATCAGGGCGGTCATGGCGATCGAGCCCATCAGGGTCGAGTTCTCTGGGATGGTGTAGACCGGCTTGGCGCCTTCGGCCCGATCCTGGGTGTTCTCCAGGTCGCGCTCGCCCTTGGCCACGGCGCGCAGATGGTCTTGGCTCCGGTCGATGGCGTTGTTGTCCAGGCCATGCAGATCCTTGAACTTTGACGTCAGCGACGACAATGGCCCCTCCGCTTTGCTGGCCCCCTCCTGGCCGGCACGTGCATTGGAAGGCTCGACCCACTGCACCGCATCCGCTGCCGGTTGGGCCCCGGAGAATTGTTGCCCGTCACCCGGCTCTAGACCGAAGCCCACGGGTACGTCGGACTTCGCGGCCGGCTTACTGGTGAGCTGGTCCTTGAGTCGGGATAGCAAACCCTGGGTCTCTCGGTGCTGTTGCTCGGCCTTCTGCCGAGCATCGTTGGCCTGCTGGCGCTGCTCGGTGACTTGCTGGGTGACACTGCTCAGCGTGTTCTGGATCCGGCTGTCGATATTGCCTTCGCGCGTGCGCAGCCGGTTGTTCTCAGTCTGCAGCGTCTCATTGCCTTTCTTCAGCGACAGCATCTCGCTGCGCATCGCTTTGACCTGGCCAATCAGCGTTGCCACGGTGTCGCGCGGCGTGTCGCCGGCAATGCCGAGGGCCTTAGCCTGGTCAGGGCTGAGTGCGGTGTTCTCTGGGTCGTGGGCAGGTTGTCCATCCGGCGCCGCCATCCAGGATTTGCCGATGATCAGCACAATCCCCAGCAGGATTGCGGGTACCAGCCATTTCAGTAAGCCGTTAGCTTTCATGGTCGGCAGCCTCCGGCGCTGGCGGTGGCAGCAGCAGTGCGTGCTTCAGGTCGCCGCCGCGGGTGACGAGGTACGCCACGGTGGTGTCTTCAGGTGTGCCGGCGTGCCCCAGATACTCATGCTGGAAGGTGGCGGCGTACAGCGTGGCCTGCAAGTGACGCGGGTCCAGCGTGACCTTGGCCGGCCCACGGTTGACGATCTTCACCGCCGTCACCCAGTAGTCACCCAGCCGCCAGACGGCGAGTCCCTTGATGGCCACGTGCTCGGTCGGCAGCAGTGTGCTGAAGCCTGAGGACTCGCCCAGCGGGACCCGGCGCACACCGGGTAAGGGCGCCACGGTGCGCAGTGGCGCGTACAGGTTCTGCGCGGCATAGCGCGTCAGCACCACCGGTACCGGCGTCGCTGCAGGCGCTGCGTCCGGCGCGGTGTCCACATCTGGTGCCTGTGCCTGAGCAACGATCTTGACCGGCTCCAGCGTCTCGCTGCCCTCGAGCGCTTCGATGTCGACCAGGATGATGTCCCCTGACTTCACCGACTGCAGCTGCAGTCGGGTCGGGGGGATGGCTTCCGACGCACGCAGGTACACCGTCCCGTCGACTGACTGCACGCGCAGCTTACTGCTGATCGCACTGGGTAGCCCGACGCGGACATCTTCATCCAACATCAGGAGACGTTCCTGGCCTACCGTCAGCGGCACGGCCAGCGGCAGGCGGTCCCAGTACTTGACCTCAACGGCGGCTGCGGCTGAACACCACCCGGCCACCGACACCAGAATCAGGATCAAGACACGCATCATCACGCACCTCCAGGCAGCGTCAGCTTCTGCGGTGTGCCTTCGTAGCAGTCCAGGGCCAGGCCCCATTTGTTGTGCTCGGGGTCGACGTCGAAACGCACCACACGCAGGGGGTAACGCACGACCACGCGCTTTACCGGCTCGGCGGCGTAGTACTCGTCAGCATTTAGGTCGAGCTTGACCAGCCAGCTGTGCTTATCCAGCTGCTTTACCCGCAAGTCGGGATCATCGCTGTAGCCGCGGCCCAGGACCTCGTATACACCGCGCACGCGACCGCGCAGTTCGCCGGCCGCCTTGCGGTACTCGAAGTCGCCGTCGAAGAAGGTCTTGCACGCCGGTGTCAGGTAGGGCTGCAGGGCGAAGATGGCACGGTGGTAGTCGACCTCGCCGTCGGTGGGCCAACGGTTGAGCTGGCCGAAGATGTACAGGGCAAAGGCATAGATGTTCTCGGGTGGCACGTCCCACCATTTGCGCGTACTGCCGGAGCGCAGATCCGGCGGCACGTGTATGGTCAGTTCGGAAGGCGCGGACTGCCAGCCGTACCACAGACCCATACATATCAGTGCCAAGGTCGCCACGGCCAGGCGCAGGCTGAGGATATGCGCCTGCTGCGCATCCACCTTGTTGCGAAAGCGGCTCATGGGTCGGTCCTTGCAGACCGGCGCGTGCGCCGGACCGTCCACGGGCCGGAGTGCAGAATCAGGTACTGAGTGCCGATGCCCCAGTTCACGGCCAGTTGCCACTGAAGGCGTCGATACAGCCAGGTCTCAGGGCGAGCGCGTTTGGCCCGACGGAGTAGCTTGCCGCCACCGAGCAGCACCAACGCCATGCACAGGAACATGCAGGTGGGGAGGGTGGCGATGGAGACGGTGGCCACCGCCAGCGGCGCGCCGAGGACCACACCCAGTACGGCACCAACAATCAGCGCGACCCACATCTCGTCGTTGGTGAGACCACGCAGGACGGCCGGATCGCGGTTGAGGCGTTCCGGCAGGAAGGTCAGCGTGCCGTCGGGGAGGGTGGCAGGGGCGTCGGACATGGAAACCTCACAGGATCGTCGCAGCTTTGGTGAGGAACCACAGGATCACCACCACCAGCAGCGCGCCTACGCCGACCACGGCACCGAGGTCCTTCCAGGTCTTGCGCTGGTTCTGCACGTCGGCGTAGACGGTGAGCGAATGCCAGGCCACGCCCAGGAAGGCAAGGGTGGCAATCAGCAGCCCGAGTAGGATGCCGCCGTCGTAGGCGTAGTTCTTGATGGTGTCGATCAGCCCCGACCCTTCGCCGCGGGAGGGCGCTTCCATGGTCGGCAAGTCAGCCCTGGCCAGCGTCGAGCTCAGTAGCACCAGACTGCCGAACAAGGTTTTTGCATAGGTGGCCCGCAGCAGGAGCAGTGGAAGGAAGTAGCGACGGGAGCGTTTCATGGCAGGGTCTCCAGATTACGACAGCATGAAAAACATCATCACGATCAGGGCTAGGGCCAGACGCAGCGTGCTGCCGCCGAGCGCACCGAAATTGAGATTGCCGGCCGCCCAACCGCGGTAGCCGGTCCACAGGGCCCAGGCACACCAGAGCAACGCCAGCACCAGCACCGATGAACGCCACAACACCGAACTGAGCTGCGGGGTAAACCCGGCCACGGCCGAGAATGCGCTGAGTTGGGCGTCAGTCATGCTCATCGGATGGCCTCGCGAGGGATGCTTCAGTACGGTAATCACCGGTTACTTCGACCATGTCAGCTGGCTGCGCGCGGGAGGGCGACAGGTAGTTACGGATGCCTTCACGTACACGTTCGAGGTCGGCCGCAAACCTCTGATAGTCGAAGCGATAGCGCGCTCCAGTGGCACCGTCAGAGCCGCTTGCCGCGCGATCGACCAACTGTTCGATGGCATTGAACTGTCGTTGCACAAGTCCCAGATCTGAGCACTCGCGATTTTCTTGCGCAACAGCCGGGAGTGTTGTTAGAAAAATCACAAGCAACGGGAAGGCATATGTCCTCATGGCGAGCTCCAGAGCTATCTCTGGTCGCCACCATTACTGAGCGGGCGAGTTAAGGCACGCGTTAAAAGGATTCATGGCCTTTCGCATTCTGACGAGGTTGGCAGGAGCGGGGCAGGACAGGAGTTGAGCCATTGAGGTAGCGATACCAATTTGCTGGCGCTGGTGGGCTTACTAACGCTGTAGCGAGCATCTGAGATACTCGCCAGTCATCAATCGGAGAATGACAGTTCTACCTGCAGTGCGTGGGGTGTTGTTGCTTGAGGATTGCGTGTGTACGACGGCGCGCCGCAACCGGTCAGCGCAAACCGCTCATTCGAGCTATGCATAGAGCGAGAATTTTCCGATTCATCCGGCTCATGTCGCTGATGCAGAAGTTTCAGTGTTCTCAAGAAGCCCGCTCTAATAAATTGGTCGCCACGCTATCCAGAAAGAGAGAAGCGAGGAGATATGCGTGGACAGTTCAATTGAGAACTTCGCGGGGCGCAGTACTCCCGCCGGGGTAGCTAGGAATGATCGGAGCCGGCGTAGCGTGGCGCTGGTCGCCGCGACATCAATCGGGTTGGCGGGCGGGTATACCGCGCTATTTGCCGGCACCACCGGCGTGTTCCTGCTGCCCATCGCGCAGTCGCTGAATGCCGGGCGCGGCGTGGTCGCCAGCTGTATGGCCCTGGCATCGCTGGGCCTGGCCATCAGTTCGCCTGTGGCGGGCCGCCTGATGGATCGCTTCGGTTATCAGCGTGTCATCGGTGTGTCCATCATCTGCTTCGTACTCGGTCTGCTGCTGCTGGCCACGGGCCCGATGACGACGTCGGCGCTGGGCACCAAGGCCTTCTTGCTTGGGTTGCTGGGCGTGGCGACTTCGCCGGTCGGCTACCTGCCTATCCTAGCCTATGCCTTCGAACGGCGCGTCGGTTTGGTGTTCGGCATCGCTTCGATCGGAGCGGGTATCGGGGCAGCGCTGGCACCGCTGTTTACCGGCTGGATGATCCGCCATTACGACTGGCAGACGGCATACCTGTTGTTGGCCGTGGTGGCGTCGGTGATCGGTTACATCGCGCACACCATGCTGCGGCGTATTCCCAACCAAGTAAAGACCGCAGATGCGTCGGCCGTTGCCAGGCCGTTGGTCGTTCTGTCGGGGGATGAGGCGAAAACTGCTTTCGCCAATCCATGCTTCTGGCTGATCGGCGTGTGTGTTGCGTCGGTCGCGGCGGTCGGCCTGGGCGGGATCGTGCACTTGCCGGCCCTACTGTCGGACAACGGCGTGTCGCCCGAGATGGCGGCGGCCGGTGCCGCATTTTCCGCCCTCGGCCTGACGGTGGGACGGTTCCTGGTGGGCTTGCTCCTAGACCTGATTCCAGCGAGAGTGCTGGCTTCTATAGTGTTCCTGTTCGGTGGCTGCGGCGTGATGCTGCTGGGTACCGCAACGCACGAAACCCCCTATCTGCAGCTTGCATTGGGAGCGATGCTGACAGGCATGTTAATCGGCGGGGAAGGCGATCTGGTGCCGTTCTTCGTGAAACGTTACTTTGGCCTTAAGAGCTTCGGTGCCATTTACGGCCTACTGATCTCGCTGTTCTGCCTGGGCACAATGTTCGGCCCCGCGCTGTATGGCTTGGCCTTCGACCGCTTTCATAGCTACGACATCGTGATGGTAACCGCCGGCATCGTGTGCTTCGCCTGCGCGCTGGGAATTCTAATGATCGGCTCCTATCGTTATCCCGATCCGCATCCGGTCATCCGTACCTAGCACGTAGCAGCTGTTCCAGATGTTGCGGAGTCCACCGAACACTTTTGTCCCTAGGCGTAGGTATTCGCCTACGACCTAAGCGGAGCTTTTGCTTTCTGTACTGGCATGCGCAATGAAGATCGCAAGATTGGAACACTAGGGTCAGGCCGTCTAGGGAATCGTCGACGATGCAGCGTCGGGATACTGAATGGTGTGCGCAACTATGGCGAGGCACAGACTGACGCGGCATCGGCAGTCGACGGCTGGGGGCTATGTTGGTATTCGGGGGCATCACATATGAATCAGGCGCTGCTCAAGAAACCATAGGATCGCCTCGGACTGATCTCGATACTGGATACGATCAACCGGCTTAACCGCATAACCTGGACTGCCGTGTACAGAACCGTACGCACGGTGGTATGAGAGGACTGCGGGTGTGAACCTGCCTCCCACACGATTCTCTCAGTTACCGGGTGAATTCGATAACCAAATCACTCGGGTTGCCTTCAAGCCCTATCTTCCATTCGGGGAGTTCAGTTGCTATTTGCAGCAGTAGTATTCCAACTGCGTCGAAGTAGAGGCGGGTGCTCGCGCCAGCCGGCGCAGAGACCCTGACCGTAATGTGCTGAAAGCCTCCGGTCGAATCTGGCTCAGTGGGCAGTTGACTGTCTACTTGGCGCTTGAACTTAGCGGCAAGAGTTGATGCGTTAAATTCCATGCTCGATTCCATTCCAGCATAAACAATAGCCCCGGCTAACATGGTCAGAGCTTGAGGTGATTATGGCTTCAAGGATATATGATTGTTATATGATTAATTAGACTCTGGCTTCTCAATACGTCAAGTCGTTTCTGGAATCAGTCCAGGCTCATCGAGGCGGCGGTGTCGGTGTGGCGATGAGATCAAAGAAGAGGTAAATTAGAAAGCGGCCGTCAAAAACGGGGTGATGTTGGTGGTCGCTAAAATACATATTGAAGCTTCTGGATAGTAGAATGTTAGCAGAGTATTAGGTGGCTTGCTATTCATTATTTAGCCTATGCTAGGCATTGACGCATGTAGCCAAGCTAAACTCAATCCAGAAAGTTTGGTGAGAATCTACCTCCGGAACAATGGCGGGATTGACCTACATTCGAGTTCGAAAAAATCAAGTTATCCGCGCAAACGAAGCCCCGGAGGTTCGCGGCTCCGGGGCTTCTGGTTCGTTCCATCCCTACTGCCATGAACGAACGTGCCAAGATCATAACAATTGTGGTACCTCCCATTCCAGTCCATATTCGTGCGACTGCGGCACGAGGCTAATACGTGATGCGCACTAATTAATGCGGCTCAAAGTCAGATGGTTCTTAAATTCTATTTATCTATTTGGGGTTTTGTCGCTGGTTGGATGGATTTCTGATTGGGTAGGCGGTACGTTTAGCTAGATGTGATCAAGATTTGATGGTCAACGGTCGTGCATATCGACCAGTCCGTTATGTTCGTTGCAGGGTGACTACTAGCCACTTCCTCCAGACGCTCGACGCGGTCATAGGGTAAGGCGCTGGGCGACCTGATCTTCGCCGCGAGCGTGCGCCCTGCCTAGTCGGAGCAGACCGTGGGTGAGGCAACAGCCAGCACCCAGGCTGACTACACTGCGGCGAGCCGCCTGTAGCAGGGGCGCACGGACGGTGGCAAGTGCGCTGCCGAAATTTTGATCATCGACAAGGAACTGGTCCTTTCAACGACAAGATCGACTGCCAGTTATTCCTATTGGCCGGCTTACTTCTGGCTGGGTATACGAGCAAACCGTCACCGCAGTGTCGGAAGTCTACGGGCTTGGGGTAGAGGTACATTTTGCCGACTTTGGTGTCGGTCGCATCATAGACGGAAAGTTCCAGGAGCAACTGGAAGCACTGCATCGGGGGACCAGCTAAGCGCTGTGAGTATTGGGTCCGATGAGAGTTTACGGCTTGAGCACTATCTGTGAATATACATTGACTTGTGTTTATTGAATGGCTGGTGTGTGGTGGTGCCTGAAGTGCTTGTCGGCTGTGTTTGGATTGATTACAGGTATTTTTTAAACGATGCGGCAGTGATTGCCACCATGAATCCAAGCAACGCAGCACATGGGAGTAATACCCAACTCGGATTCAGTGACCACGGAAGTGACAGATAGATTACCCAAGGGCTAATCAAAAGCGGCAACAATGTTCGCTTGGCTCGATGATAGACGAAGCTACTTTCCCTGTCCGCTCCGAACTTGCGCAGGTCGCGGCGCATCAACCCGTCGATCATGCCAGTGAGCATCGCAAGCAAGAAAAGGGGGGTGGCCAGAGTGAGGACGGTTAAGCGCACCACGAAAGTGAAGATCGTGAACAGTGTCGCCAGCAGGTAGTCTTGGCCTGCGACATATGCTTGAGCAAGCTGTCCTTGCGGCGATGACTCGCGACTGAGCAGCTTCAGTTGGATGTCAGATTGAGCCCAACCGGAGCGGACGACAACCCAGTCGTTGATGCGCTCGAGAATCTTCGATGTCGCTTGCGCCGGCTCTTGTACCAACAACGAGCTTTTGAAATGGTTGCTGAGCCAGCCAAGTTCACTCACCCACATCGCATGGCTGTGATGCCAGCCTTGTTCTGGCCAGAACCACAGCATGCCTATGAACTCCAACAGGATGGAGAAGAGTAAGGAAGCAAACAGTAGGCCGAGCAATCGCAGACACAGCTCAAGCGTGCCGATGATCAGCCCTGGTCGTCGTTGTGTCTGAGGCGGGTTGGTTGGGGTAGTAGGCATAGAGACCCTCAGGCGTTCGCGGGCTACCAGGTGATCACTGGGCAGGTTTACGTCCTAGTGGTGGCATCTCGGGATCGAAGTCGATCGTCGGTGCACCGCTGGCGCTGGTCCACCAGCTACTTGCATTGGCGTTGTAGGACTCGCGCATGCGCGCAGCTAGGGCCTGCAGATCCGCCGGCATCGCATCGTCGCTGGCCGGTTTGGGCAGCGGCATTCGCACTTTCCACAGTTGCCCGCCTTCCTGGAACGAGAACATCTGGCCCTTCGGCAGAGCGATGATGTGCGCGGGCTCGATCAGCGGCACGGCGGTGGTGGTCACGCGGTCCTGCGAGGACGAGGTGAAGTCGGTACGGGCATCCGGATCGGCCGTGTCGGTCGCGCCGGAGACCAGGGTGCGTGTCTGCACGTTGACCTTGGGCAGTTGGTTGGTCAGCAGTTCAGCGGTCGCAGTTTCCCGTACGCGCAGCATCTGCAGGGTGTTGAAGTTGCCGATGACCTGGCCGGCCTTGGCCCGGCTGCCGATACGTGCCTCGATGTCGCTCAAGGTTTGGGTGTAGGCGGTGACCTGGATACCGGCACCGCCGCCCTTGTTGATCAGCGGGATGAACTCGTCGCCCATCAGCTCGTTGAACTCGTCGGCGTGCAAGTTGATGGGCACCTTGTCAGCCGAGCTGGAGGAGCCCGGCAGACCATAGTCAATGCCGTGTTTGTAGATATGCCCAGCGACGGAGACCAAGTCGGCAAACATCGAGTTACCGACCGCGGCCGCGACCTCGGCATCGGACAGGGCATCCAGGCCGACATAGACGATGCCGCGTTTACGGATGACCTGCAGCCAGTCGAAGATCGGCCGTGGATCGTCCAGGTCGGCGTAGTTAGGGGCCAGCAACTGGGCCGTCTTGCCGCTGGTGAGCTTTTCCAGCAGCGGCAGCAGCGAGGCGACGATCTTGTCGAAGTAGGTGCGGTCGTAGCGCACCGCCGAGCGCAGGCCATCCATGACCGGGTCGAAGAGGCGCTTGGCGGTCAGGTACTGCTCGATGGCGACCACGCGTTTCTCGCGGCCGATCATATGCCGTGGCACGTTCTTCTCGTTGAGCCGAGCTTCGAGATCAACAATGGTCTCCCAGGCCTGCGGATCATGCCGGGCGAAGAAGTGCTGGGCGTATTCGATGAACAGCGCATCGATGTTCACCACATGGCGCTGGATCTGCAGGTAGTCGGGGCGCCGGCCCAGCTCGATCAGGGCCCGGGCGATGATGTTGACGAAGCGCCAGGCGAACTCGCGAAACGCTGCCGAGTTCCCTTCACCGCTCAGTTGCCCAGCGATACGGGTGGCGACCTCCGAGATGCGACCGAAACGGCCGATGGCGTTGTAGCGCGCGGAAATCTCAGGCCAGCCCAAGTGGAAGACGTAGAACTCGTGTTCACGGCCGGCGCGTCGCGCTTCCACGTACATGCGCTTGAGCAGGTCGGCATCGCCTTTGGGGTCAAAAACAATCACCACTTCCTGGCTTGGTCGGTGAATGTCCTGGGTGATGTAGACCTCGGCCAGGCGCGTCTTGCCGACCCGCGTGGTGCCCAGCACCAGGGTGTGGCCCACGCGTTCGCCCAGTGGCAAGGAGGCTTCCAGCTCGTTGGGCTCGACGCCATGCAGCAGCGGTGAGCCACCTACGGGCGGCAGCGGTCGTACCGGGTTGAGCGGGCTGTCCCAGGCGGTCACGCGAGGCAGGAGGGAGAGTCCTGACGGCGCTTTTTCCAGCACGTGCTCCAGGCGCCGTGCCCATTGGTAGGCCGCTGACTGGTTGACGTAGCGGGCGAGTGCGGGATCCTGCGCTTCGAGCAAACGCTGGGTGTGCAGGCGGCTCCAGCGGAAACCACGGCCCATGAACAGGCGCTTGCTGCTGACCGGGATCTGTCGGCTGGTCAGCGAGTAGCGGGGTAGACGGCGTATGTTGCGCCGATAGCGCAGGACAATGCGAGCCTCATTCAGGCGCTTGAGGCCGAAGGCGGTGTAGGCCAGGGCCATGCCGGCGCCAACCTCCGGTGACAGGGCTACTGTCCAAGGCGAATGCAGGCACAGCGCGCCGGCACTTGCACAGATGCCCACGGTGTACAGCTCTACTGCCGGGCGCAGCAGGGATTCCAACGCATGATCACCCATGGCGCTACCTCACTGCTCCAGGCCGGTCGGTGTGATCAGTACCGGGTAGTGCTCCAGTTCCAGTCGCTCAGCGATGTCGTCGCCGCTCACCGGCCAGACGGCCAATCCAGGCGCGAGCGCTTGGATGCGCTGCAGCGCCGCGACATCAGCGACCTCAACGGCCAAACCGTTGGCGCCCAACCGCTTCAGTGCTGGCGCGTGCTGCGCCAGCCACGCCAATGAGGCGGCGTCCGCACCAACCAAGAACAGCGGGACCATGCCTGTCAGATCCAAGGCTCTGCGCGGCACCTCACCCGGCGTAAGGCGCGCACTGTACACCGGCAGCACCCAGTTCAGTGTTCGTGGGTCGGGCCGTTCGACCGCCGCGGCCGATTCAGCGGCCATGACAGGGGGCGTTGGCACAAGCCATGCCCCGGTAGCCAACGACCCCACCAGCCTGCAGATCAGTGCGCCCCGGCGAACGTAAGTCATGAGCGTGGTCCTCCACGGCTGGACGTGGCGGCTTCAAGGCGCTGCCAGTGCTGGCTGAACTGCGTTCGGTAGCGCGCCGCCGGAGCCCCACCAGCAGGCCGGTGGTAGCGGCCGGCGGCGATGACCCAGTCACCGACGTCGGCGTAGTGCTCGCGCAACAGGTCGGCGGTGACGGCGAGGTTGCTACGCGGATCGAGGGCATCGCAGGCGCTGGAGTAACGCTCCGGGTGATAACCCAGGTTGGTTTGCCCCAGGCCAACATCGATGCGTTTGGGATCATGCCGGGTGAGCGCCATGGTGAGTGCGGTGCAGGCCTGGTCACGGGTGGCGAAACGCTGTGGAGTGCCGGCCACATTTAAGGTCCACGGCCAAGGGATGAGTCTCCCACGCAACGGCGTGCCGCTCTCTTGCTGGGCAATGGCGAACAACACCGAGGCCGGGATGTCGGCCTCAGCGGCAGCCAACTGGTACGCAGGCGGGGGTAGGTTGCCTGCCTGGGCCGCAGCCACCCCAATCAGGGCCAGGGCGAGGCTCAGTCGACGCGTTGCCATTTTCCTTCCACCTGTTGAAAGCGCGCGGGCAAGGGGCGGCTGGCGCCGAGGGCGAACCAGCGGCCGCGGTCGTGATTGAGGGTGACTTGATCTCTGCTGACCTGGGCAGGGGTAATGCCCACCTTGCGCGCCCATTGCCGAATGCGTGCATCGTCGCCCTGGCTGCCCACCAGATAGATGTCCAGGTGGGCGCCCATGCTCAGCCATTGGCGGAGGCTGGCCTCACAGGTCGAGCACGGGTCCTCTACAAAAATGGCGTAGCGCGCGCTGCTCGACGGGATTGTTGCATCGCGCATCCCCTGCACCGGCAGCAGCCCCGGGAACAGCCGCGCCCAGGCCGCGGAGTAGGCTTTTTGATAGGCCAGTTCGCGCTCGGCACGCTTGGCTTCGAGGCGCACCTGTAGCTCGGCATAGCGTCGGCGTCCTGGTCTGAATCGGCTTCCACACCCAGGGTGGTCAGCGGGTCGAGTTGGGGTGACCAGTACTGGCGTGGACCGCTCCGCAGGTGCTCGAACTTGGCCCATTCATCATCGGTCAGCCCCCAGGCCTTGGCCTGTGCTGCGGATCGCGCTTGCTGCAACGGGGCCTGCTCGCTGGACTGCTGGTGAGTTTCAACCATGGCGGGTGCGCTCCATCCCGGGCCTGCCACTAGGCAGATGGGAACTAGGAGCAGCGAGAGGGTGGTGAACCGGACCATACGCACCTCATTACGGCAGGGGCAGCGAACGTTCGCCGAGGCCAGGCACTTGGAACACGGCCTGGTTCCGGCGAATGGCCTTGAGCTGCCAGTCGTTCAGGCTGTCACCGGGCTGCAGCAGGTGGACGGTCGACAGGGCGTGCGCGCCGGCCGGTAGGGCCGAGACAAAGCGGACGTCGCCCCGAGTCTCGACACCCAACAACGTAAATGGCGGCGTCGGGGTTTGGATTTTGGCGGCCCGTTTGGCGGAGGCTGCAGACTGGGTCTGTGCGGATGGCGCAGTCGATCGAGCCTCAAGGGTGTGGACGGCGGTTTCGGTGTTGTCCAATCGTTGTTCCAGCGCGACCAGATCGGCATTGGTCGGACCCAGCGGCTCCGCTTCAATGGCCTTGAGCGACGCGCTCATCTCATCCAGCTGTTTGCTCAACGTCGCGAAAGTCGCGTCCTGCTGGCGCTGGTGCTCACCCAGCGCTTTCACTTGCGCTGGGAGTGCCGCGACGGTGGCGCTGAGTACATCGAGGTCCCGCCGCAGCGCCGGTACTGGATCGGCTGGCGCATTCTCAGCAGCGACCAGGAGCGCGGTCAGTTGTTGCTGGTGGTTGTAGGTCACGGCGGCCAGTACGGCGGCGCCGAGGCACAGGGCCCCGAGCACCAGGGCCTGAAAGTGATGGACTTTCATGGCGCGATCTCCAGGGGCGGCTGAGGTGGGGCGGGCACCGGTGCGCGAAGGGCGTAGCACACGCTGCGTTCGACCGGATCGATCACGAGCCGCCAAGCCGGGCCGCCGAGGATGGTCAAGGCGTCCAGCAGCGCCATCGGCCCGAGTTGGTGCTGCACGGCCGGCAGGAAGCGGCTGAACAAGGTCGTGACCTCGGCGCGGTTGGTGCAGAGGGAGTAGCCCGAGCGCTGCAGCACGTGGCGCAGGGCATCACCGACCGTCGCGTGCAGCGCCGGTGCAATCTGCACGGTGATGAGCTGGAACAATGGCTGGCGTTGCTCCAGCGTCGGCCGCGTGCTGACCAGGGTGTAGCGGTCCTGGCGGACCCACGCCGGTGACGCTGACAACGGCTTGGAGGGGGTAGCCGGAGCTGGTACGGCCTTGGCTGGCGCCATCGGTGGGGTGATGGCAGGCGACGTGTTGCAACCCGCCAGCGCGAGCATCAGGACAAGGTAAGGAAGTGCGGGCGTGTGCATGAGCAGGTCTCGACAGAAGTTGCCGACACCTTGGCAACGCGCGCGAGGTGCACCCACTGAAAAACCGAAGTTGCCCACCCTGTTTATCGGGCCCAAGGCATAAAAAAGGCGCCCTGCAGGGCGCCTTGGGTCAATCGTCTGTAAACACTGGCAGTCCTGCCAACGGCGCTGCATCGGGATCGAACACCAGAAAGCGCGTGTCGGCTTGGCCGGCCAGCAGCAACAAGGTCATCAACACCGGCGGTACCTGTTCGTCTAGTAGGCGAGTGCAGACCTCTGCCGCCGAGCAACCCAGGCTCTCTACATGGCCGCTGCGGTGCCAGGGTGTCGAGTACAGCTTGCAGCCGATGGAGCGGTTGCTGACCAACCGGAAGCATTCAAAGAAGCCGGCCGGTCGTTCGCTGCGGGCAAGCTGCTCAAGGTAGGCGTACTCGTCGGCCGGTAGGTGGGAGGAGCTGATCTCCCAGCTGCGGCTGTACTGGCCGGTGGCGAAGGACAGCTGCTGCATGAGTTGGTCCGCTGCTTCTTGGCTGGGAAGGTCGCCGAGGTGTACCAAGCCAGTCAGCCGCTCGGCCGTGATCTGGTACAGCACGGTGGTGACCATACCATCCGCGGGCAACTGCATGCGAAGAAACCCAGAGACATCCTGGCCTTCCGTGATGACGGCACAGTCGTCATCGAACACGCAGGCCTGACAGTTGATGTGATCATCCTCCAGGTCCAACTGGGCCGTGTGCAGGGAGCGGTAGCAGGGCGGGCACTGGTCGTCGTAGTGGATTTGGACCACACGTTCGCAGGAGAACGCATGGAAGCCGCGGGCAAAGGGGTTGGGGGCTGAGGTGAGCATGGTGGCGCTCCAAGGAAAAGGAAAGGCCACCCCATGCAGGCGGTGGCGGGAGAGGGAGGATCAGATCCAGCCGTATTCGGCCAGGGACAGCGGCTGACCTTCGCCAACGATGATGTGGTCCAGAACACGGACTTCGACCAACGCCAGTACTTCGATCAGGCGCGCCGTCAGCACGCGGTCGGCGCCGCTGGGTTCAGGGCAGCCGGAAGGATGGTTGTGGCTGAGGATGACTGCGGCGGCGTTGTGCGCCAGTGCCTTGACCACTACTTCACGGGGGTACACCGAGGCCCCATCGATGCTGCCGAAAAACAACACCTCGAAGTCCAGCACTCGGTGCTGGGAATCGAGGTACAGCAGCGCAAACACCTCGTGGTGATAAGGCGCCAGGCGCAGCTTCAGGTAAGACGCGGCGTCGGCAGGGGTGATGAGGACTTCGCCGCGCTGGAAGTAGCGCTGGTCCAGCAGCTGCAGGGCTTCGTTGATCAATGCATCTTCGTGGGCGCGCTGGGTCAGGGCCGGGTCGAGGGGCTCGACCAGGGTCAATGGCGTGTTCATGAGCAGAACCTCGTGTGCGGGCGCGCTCCGGTAGGAGGTCCCGGTGGGTGGTATCAGGCGGTTACAGGCGGGTGAAGCGATGACGAGTGCCGTGCGACGGCGAGTGACAGCCTTCGCAGGGGCGGGTGGAGAAGGGGTCGATGCCGACGCCAGTGTTCGGATCGAAATCGGCGCTGAGCGGCAGTAGTGCCTGCAGCTCGTTGCGCATCTGCGCGATTCGCTGGTCGACTTCGGCCTCGCTGTAGTAGAGCGACAGCGCGCTGAAGTCGTCGTAGGCAACCGCCTGCAGACAGTCTTCGCAGAGCCAGAAGCTTTCCATGGCAACCTCCGACGTGAATGAACAACAGGCGCTCTGAGAGCGCCTGCTGCTGGCGGTCAAACTGCCTCAGGCAGACTGACGTGCTGCGGTGGATTCACGGGTGGTGGTTGGAGTTGGCTGGTGCTGATCGGAGTCACCGTCAGTGTTGACCTTATATCCATCCGTCTCCGCTTGTGCTGTCGCGTCAGAGGCAGCGTCGGTGCGGGCGGGCGCACGGTAGCTCAACTGGCCATCGACCTTGATCCACTCGATGAATATCAGACGGCCCTTGAGGCTTGCGCCGGGTTGCCCCTTGCGTTCGCCTTTCTCGTACAGGAAGGGATCTACCCAAAGGTCGCCAATGCGAAACGCGATGAGGACCTTGCGTTCAGCGCGCACGTCTTCGAGGTGTTCACGGATCAGCCGGTCGGCTTCACCGCTGGCGACCTTGCAGTCGAAGCGGGTGTACTCGACGTCGTCCGAGGCGCCGTGCAACGCGGCGATGTCGCAGGCCATGAACGCTTGGCCACGGCGAACTGGGACTTCGCGGACCCGGTTCAGGTAACCGATGCCTTGGGTGTGCAGGTTGAAATAGGTGGTGGGGGCGTTATTGCTTGCAGTAGCCATGGTGGATCTCCTGTTCAGCAGAAACGCGGACATCCACCGGCCCTGGCGGCTGGTGAGTTCCGCAAGGGGTAGGTGCAATCACATGATCGGTAGAGAGGGCGCTCATCACCGACAGGTCGGTGACCGTGCGAGCTGCCGAGCGCGAGTCGCACTTGGGGAGAACCACCCGAATCGGGCGCAGCCTTGAAGGTTCTGGCGGCCTGGGTGCTGTCAACGACAGCGGTGTGCAGCTCATCTATAAAACGCAGCCAACCCTCCGTCAACCGGGGATTTGGGATGGTCTGGGCGGGCGGAATTCGGTGGCTTTCGGTGGATTTTCAGCGGCGAAAAAATAGCCCGACGGTCATCAGGCTAGGAGGAGGTGGACCACCTTTGATCCGGCGATGTGACACCGGAGTTCGTCGCAAACTCTCCGCTGTCGATCCACCTGGATCAACCGACCCTTGTCGTGGCCTGGGTCGGAATCAACTGGCACGCATCCGCGCACAAAAGGTGCCCAGTGTTTCGCCGGCGGGCACCGGGGCTGAGCATCGTCGCCGAAGCGGATGACCCTTGAGGCCTGGCACAAGCCACACGGGTCATCCGCCTGGGGGACTTGGAACGCTGAGAATTCATCCGCAGAGGCGGTGAAGGGTGGCTCCGAACTCTACGAGTCTGACCGAGCTGCCCGGAGCGAATCGGTCTGGGGTCGCCAAGTGGCGAGGGGCTGGATCACTACACCAGCACGGCAGTGTGGCGTCAAGTCATGTGCGCTTCGAGCGCTTGGTTTTGGCTACCGGCTTGGTGCCCTTGCATTCCGGGTAGCGGATGCAGGACCAGAAGCTGCCGGTGCGCCCTTTGCGCTGGCGCATGGCACTGCGGCAGACCGGGCAGAACGGCCCTTTGGAGGGTGGCGATTGCAGGGTGAGCGAGGCGTTGCTGCGCACCAAGCGGGTCAGCCACTGCGCCTGCTTGGCAAGAAAGGTCTCGACGCTCAACTGGCCCGACTCGATGCGTTCCAGTGCCTGCTCCCACAGTGCCGTTAGCACCGGATCGGCCACTTCCGGTGGCACCGCTTCGATCAGGGTGTGCGCCGATGCTGAGGCGGCCAAGCTGCGTTTCTTCTTGGTCAGGTAACCGTGGTCGATCAGGCCTTGGATGATGGCCGCGCGAGTGGCCTCGGTGCCGAGGCCGCAGCTGTCCTTGAGCGTTTGCTTGAGCCGCGGATCGGCCACCTGGTTGGCGATAGTTTTCATCGCCTTGACCAGCGTGCCCTCGGTGTAGGCTTTGGGGGGCTGCGTGCGCTGGGCAATGGCGCTCGCCTCAGTCAAGGCCGCCGAGGCGGATTCGCGCAGTGTGGGCAGGCGTTGAGCCTGCTCGCCAGGCTCATTGCCGTGGGCTTCGTTGACCACCGCTTTCCAACCGCGCACCAGAATCTGCTTGCCGCGGGCGAGCAACTGATCGGCCTGACTCTGCAGCAGCACCTGGGTTTTCAGATATTCATGCTCAGGAAGGAACTGCGCGAGGTAGCGGGCGCGAATCAGCGCGTAAACCGCCTGCTCACGCTCGGAAAGCTGAGTGAAGTCGAGGGTGATGGCGGTCGGAATGATCCCGTGGTGCGCGGTGATCTTGCTGCTGTTCCAGGCCCGCGAGCGGCGATAGGGATCGAGCTCTTTAATGACCTGGCCGAGAGCAGGGCTGGCAGCCACCAGAGCATGCAGTATGCGGGGCACCTCATCCAGCATGCTCTCGGGCAGGTAACCGCAATCGGTGCGCGGGTAGGTCGTGGCCTTGTGGGTTTCGTACAGCGCCTGGGCGATTCCCAGCGTCTTTTGGGCACCGAGCCCTAGCTTGGCCGAGCAGACTTCCTGCAGCGTGCCGAGGTCAAACGGCAGTGGTGGGCCCTCGCGGACCTGCTCCACCTCAATGGTGTCAATGCGGGCCGTTCCGTGTTGGCTCAGGCGCAGTGCGGCTTGCCTGGCGGCCGCTTCATCGGTGCAGCGGCTCTCATCGTCGCAGACCGTAGCTGGAGCCTGCCAACGGGCTTTGAAGCTCACGCCTTCTGCCACCAACGGGGCGTCGACGCTCCAGAAGGGTTGCGGCACGAAGCTGGCGATGGCCCGGTCGCGCTCGACCACCAGGCGCAGCGTTGGTGTCTGGACGCGGCCGACCGGCAGCACACCATCAAAGCCGGCACGGCGGCCGAGCAGGGTAAACAGTCGGCTCAAGTTGATGCCCACCAGCCAGTCGGCGCGGGAACGGGCCAGTGCACAGTGGTACAGCGGCAGGGTTTGTTCGCCCGGACGCAAGGCGGCTAAGGCCCGCCGGATCGAGGCTTCATCCAGGGCTGAAAGCCACAGGCGCAGGATCGGACCCTGGTACTGACAGCGCTCGAGGATCTCGCGGGCGATCATTTCACCCTCGCGATCAGCATCGGTGGCGATGACCACTTCGCGGCACGTACGCAATAGTTGGTCGATCACCTTCAGTTGGCTGGCGACCTTGGGCTTGACCACCAACTGCCAGCGAGCGGGAATGATCGGCAAGTCGTCCAGCGACCAGCGTTTGTAATCACCATAGGCCTCAGGGGGCGCGGTTTCTAGCAGATGGCCGACGCACCAGGTGACGGTGACGTTCTGGCCCTGCAGGCAGCCATCGCCGCGCCGGCTGGCCTGCAGTACTCGGGCGATGTCACGGGCTTGGGACGGTTTCTCGCAGATGAACAGGCGCATAGTCGGGCCCTCTCGGTGGGTACCGACAGGGTGCGGGTATGGTTGTGAAGCGCCAGGGTAAAGCCGAAGTCGGAGGGGTCGATTCGACGCTTCAGCGCAAGGGCAGAACCTTAATTGCGTTGCGTGAGGTGGATGGCCAGCGTTTGCAGAAACTCCAGAGCGAACTGTTTAACGGCGTCGCCCAGCTTCTTGATGATCGTGGTAATTCGCTGATCCTGAACCTGGGGCAGGCCGCGGTCGCGACGATACTTCGCCAACTGGCGGCCAATGTCATGCGGGCTAGGCTCTTTGACGGGCAACGGGGCGCTCTGCGATTCGACCCATATGGTTGACTACCCACCCAAGGATACGAGCGGCTCAAAGAGTTGACTAGCAACCCTCCGAGGTGTATCGCGAAAAATAACGGCATGACCCGCCCGTTCACACGGAGGCTTCAACTTGCACGAATTCCACCAGAGTGAGGCAGGCAGTTAGCGATCAATGCCTACGAGCCGTTCATGGCTACCCATCTGGAACCGGACAATGGGGAGGCGCGCGCACAGTTGATCGCGTGGGTTCAGGAGAGTCCGGCGCACTGGCGGGCATTCCTTGCCCTGGACCAGTGCCTGACAGAGGTGACGCAGTTGTTGGAGAGTGGGCCGCGCGGGACAACCCGGCGAGATGGTTAGCGTACCGACAGCCAATGCTGCTCGCCGGGTAAGCTGCGCAGCCCCTGCACTATCGCGCAGGGTGCAGCGATTCCACGGAGTTCCGCGACTCACCCCGTCTTGCGCGGGGCTTTCTTGGCACCGCCTCTACGCGTGGCGTTGGGAGTGTCCTGCGCCTTCTCGCGCATGGAGACCGAGGCCAGACGGTGCGGCAAGATACCGATGCGCCGAGCCTCGACCTTGAAGGTCACCCGCGCGTTGTCCTCGCTGTCCTCCCACTCCTCCTTGACCGTGCGACCCTCGACCAGGATACGCATGCCCTTCTGGTACAGCGTGCTCCAGTGCTCGGCATCGCGGTGCCAGAGTTCGACCGGCGCCCAGTAGCCGCCACGGTCCTCATAGCCGCCTTCACGCGGTACCGGGTTGTCGAAATAGACGTTCAGCCGCAGCAGGCGCCGCGGTTCATCCGGGTTGGAGTTGAACTCCTGAAATTCCGGAACGCTGCCGATGTTGCCTTCACCTACAAATAACGTACTCATGCGGGTCACTCCTCGGTGGGGAAATAGGTAAGAGCGAGCTCGGCGGCCTCAAGCTTTTTGGCACCGGCGACGGCCTGGCGATACAGCGACTGCAGGCTACTCATCTGCAGGTTCAGCACGACGCGGTTGGTCTCCAGCTGATACAACGCCCGCCGCAGCTCAGGGTGCAGGTGCGGGTGAACCACCGATTCCTGCCACACCTGCGCGCCCATGCGCTGAAAGTCCGGACTGCGCCAGCGCAGGAAGTCGGTGCCCGTCGCGCTGCGCTGGACGACCAGTCGCAACTCCAGCAGCGAGAAGGGGGGCTGCGCCATGATTGCTAGCATCACGGCCATCAATTCGGCGACCTGAGTGCGCAGGCGCAGGATCGTCTCGGCGAACTGCTGCAGCTCCCCTTTACTCTTAAAAGGCTTTAAAAGGCCTTTTAGGGAGGCACCTTGTGCGAACGCGCGATAGGCATCTGCTGACAAGCGCCGGGCAATCGCATCGGCGAGGGTCATGCCTCACCCCCTTCGCCCGGCTCTTCCGGCGTAGGTTGTGCCTCGGTCTCCGGCAGGGCAGGTTGATCCGGCTCATCGGGATTCGACGTGGCCTGACTTCGCGCGATGGGGGGCGCGAATTGAGAGCGGCGGCTGCCTTCAAGAATGTCCTGCGGTGGCAGGCCGAACTTGTCGATCGCTTCGCGGGCACGGGCGTTATTGGCGGCCACGTCATCCCGACTGACTCCCGCCAGACGGTAGCGCTGAGCCAGACCGAACAGACTGCGCAGCTCGTGGGCACCGTGATCGATCCAGGTTTCCATGTCGGGGCGGCCGATCAATGCCGTGTGGTGGGCGAGCAAAACGCGGCGCACCAGGGTGTCGTAGTCGGTCAGCAGGTAGACCGCAAGAAAGCCCAGCTGGCTGCCGATGAACAGGGGGAGGGTGACAGGATGGATATTGAGGTTTTCGCCGATGTCGACCTGGGTGGGCAGGGCGCGTTCCACCTGACTGACCTGTTGGGTCAGCGCACGCATTTCGGCCTTGGCCTGCAGGAGCTTGTCCTCCAGCTGCAGCATGAACCAGTCGGCGAACGGGTCATCCTGGCTGCTGGCGTGCTTGAGCAGGTTGGTGACGCCGATGTAACCGGCCATGCCCATGATCGGGTGCACCCCTTCGCGCCCCATGCGCCCTTGCCACAGGCGCGCCGCATGGTGGGTGTGCAGGGTGAGGGTGATGCTGCTGCGCAGAGAACCCAGGTTGAGCTGGTAGTGATCGGTCATCGCCAGTACCTCGCCGTCGGAATGACGCCGACGATGGGCCGATCCGGGCAATCCGACGCGGATCAACGCGAAGGTGGTCCGCTCGTAATTCCAGGCGGTGGACGTCCTTGGATTCAATGGCATGGGCATCAAATCCACCGAGATCCACCACTAGGTAGGCGCAAGCGAACCGCGGCAGCGTTTCTTCAGTTCCTCCAGGCAGGAGAGGGCCAGTGGCGAGGCGGTGCGCTGACCTCCGCGCTTGGGTCGCTCATCGGGTGGCTCCGCTGGGATGGCCTTCGGTGCGCGCGCAGGCGCAGTCGTGGGTGGTGTTGTCTCGGTGCGGGCAGCCCACAGGATGAACTCGCCCTGGCAAGCGCGTTTGATCAAACCCATCAGGTAGGCGACGGGTTTTCGGATCTCGCCGCGGGCGCAGCGCACCGCCGCTTCATTGATCACCGCTTGTTGCTGTTCCGGCTCGAGCTGGCGCATTGCCTGGGAGGCCATGCGCCGCTCGGTCGGGTTCAGCGGTAAATCCTCAGGCCAGCGTGCTCGGCCAAACTCGACCTGCGCCAGTACTGTACTTTTTTTGCTTTGGTCTTTCTGTACTGTACGGCCGGCGTCGGCATTCCGAACTACAGCGGAAGCCGGTGCCTTGCCGCAGGGTTCGGAATCGATGGCCGAGGCGTGAGGATTCCGAACGGGGTGGCGCAGACCAGGTTCGGAATATTGCGCCTCCGTGTCATCGCCCATCAGCGGCAGTGTGTGTTGTTGCGCCGGCGGCAGTGAGCCCAGCCTGTCCTTGTCGCCCTGGGCAACCTGCGGGTCGGCTTGAATTTCGGCCAGCACATGCTGCGTCACATCACGCACCCCCTTGGTGGTATGGCTGAGGTTCTGTTGCAGCAGATCCGCGTAGCCGCTGTCCAGTTCAAGCTGCTCGGCCGCCGTCAACGGATCGCCGTGCAGCACATAGACGCAGCCGCGCAGGCACCCCTGGGCATCGCGCGAACGGTCGACCAGACTGAGCCAGCGGGTCGTCCGCAGGACGTTCAGTGCCCGAGCGATGGTCTCGCGCGACGCCTGGGCGCCACAGGGGCTGGTCGCCAGGTAGGGCTGCAGGTCCTGGTAACGGGGCGTCTTGACCTGCCGCACGGTGATCAGCCAGCGCAGCACCTGCCAGGTGTTGCGCTCCAGCGGGGTCAGCCTACGATCGAGTAACAAGGCCTGCGGCAAGGGATTGTTGTCGCCGTAGTAGATCGTGCGCAGCGCCGGTTCCGCGGCAGCGGCCGCTTCCTGAGCCTGGGCGGCCTGCCATTCATTCCGGCGTCGAAGGGCGTCGTAGCACTGGCGCACCACGTCCTGCCAGTCCACTTCGTAGAAACTCAGCATGGGGTGCCTCCGTACAGTTCGACCTGATGCCAGACCAGCGTCAGGCTGATGTGTTGTTCCTCGGCCAGCATCATCATTGTGTCCAGCGGATCGTTGTCTGGATCATCCTTCCGCAGTTGGCTCCAACGGTTCCACACGGCATGCTCCTGGGCCTCACTGAGTTGGACCGGTCGGCCGCGGTGGGTTTCAATCTTCAGCACGCGGCGACGCAACGCTGTTTCCGAATGGTCCAGGCCGAAGCAGCGGTACATGATGGTCGAGCTTGCGCCAAGCTTGAGCGCCCGGTTGATCAGGCGTTCGTTCTGCTCGTCACGCTCGGCCTGGATGATCAGGCGGCGCAGCACGGTGATATCGACTTTGACCTCAACCCAGGCGATCGATGAATGCGCCAGGTGGGACAGGGTGGTCGGTGGCAGCGATTGCAGAACCTCGATGTCTTCGTCGGCGAGGCCCAGCGCTTTGCAGCGTTGCAGGCGGCCATGGCGCAGCTCATGCAGCACCTGGTTCAACATCGCATGGTTTAACAGATTGAAGGACGTACTCATGAGGCGGCTCCTCACTCAACGCGTGGACGACAGCGTCAGGTCAATCAACTGCCGGGCGTGGCGGATCAGGGCGTACAGCTGCTCCAGCTGGGCATCGGGTAGTCGGTCGAGTCCCACGGTCAGGGCAGGGCGTTCGGGGAAGGGCAGGTCGTAGGCGCCTATCAGCAGTTGGCCAAACAGCGCGGCTGGCAATTGCTGGCGTTGCTGCCAGGTCACGTCGTCCTGCAGGCGCAGCAGGGCGGAGAGCAATAGTTGAATGCCGGTGTGTCGCGGGCCCATTTGCTGGTCATGTTCGATGGCCAAGGTGAAACCCAAGCCCTCTGCGTGCGGTTTGACCATGGCACTGGCATCGGCATATGCGGCCAGGTCAGCCGCCAGGTCAGCACAACGCTCACGTAAGGCGTAGATGTCATCCTGTACTGATCCGAGAGGTGAGGCGGAGCCCTGCGAGGACTCGCCGACCTCAAGAGCGTTTGACAGCCTTGCAGCAAGCGTGTCGTCTTCACTCAGCGCCTCGCGGATATTGGGGAGGCGTGGAGCCTCGGCTGCCGAGGTGTTGTTCGCGCTGCTCAGCGGCTCAGGTGCTGGCAATCGATGCGCTGTTTCTGCTTCATCTTCGATGGCCGGTGGCTGGGGGAAGACCTCGCCTGGTGAGCATTGTGGGAGAGGCTGAGGCGCGTCTGAGGGCGGCGGTGAGCGACGCGTTTCCTGGTGCATTTCCAAGGCGAGCAGGCGGGGCGTCTGCTTCAACTGCACCGCCATCCTGGCAACCAGTTCATCCTGCAGCTCACTCCAACTCAGTTCGGGCTTATCACTGTCGAACGCCGACAGCACTTCGAACCACAGCAGCGCGAATTGCGGAACGTCCCCCAAATACTGGTTCCAGATGGACTCCGCCCGGCGCCGCAGGTTGATAACCCGGACGATGGTGGGTTTGCCAAGACCGGCATACAACACCTGCGGGATGACCGGAAGCAGGTGCTCGAGGGTGTCGAACATGCGGCTGATGTGCGATTGTGAAATCGGGTAGCCGCCCTTGCTCAAGCGTGTGGACAGTTCACGCTGACTGAGCAGGACATCCGGCTCCTGCATCATGTCCTTGAGTTTTGCCACCGCGAGGGATCGCTCAATGAATGTGAGCTGGCCATGCAGATCACTTTCGGCCAAGTGCCCGATCAAGACATGCGACTCTGACTGCCAAGGGCGGAACAGGCAGTGGATCTGAAAGAACCGCTCCTCGCGGGTTTCCTGCCAGAGTTCGCCGAGGATGCTCAAGCGCGTGTTGCCGCCGTTGCGGATGATGAAGTGCGGCTCACCCGGGCGACGAGTTATCGCGGGGGGCTGATCCAGTCCGCGCTCACGGATCGAGGCTTTGATTTCGTCATACAGCGGGTTGCGGACCACCCGTGGGTTGAGCTCGTAAGGGCGCAATTGTTCGAGGTTGACCACCAACGGTGTGTCCTCGGCTAGCACGGGCGCGATGTCGCGACCCTGTTTCTGCGGAAAATGCGTCTGCTGCAATTGACGGGTGATGTCTTCGGGAGATGGCGGCTTCATCACAGACCCTCCCATCAGCCGCGACGGTTGAGTCGGCGGTCGATCACTGACGCTTGGCCGGGCACAGATGCGCCCGAGCCGACAAGTCGCTCAGCCCACTGCGGGAACAGCTCGATGGCCAGCTCAAGCATGACCGCCGCGCCGCAAGGGCCTCGGCTGCCAGAGGGTGGAGTAGGCTCGACGCGGTGCACCGGCAGTCCCAGCGATGCGGCATTGGTGTAGGCCACACGGTCAGGAATCACCGTTGTGCAGACGCTGACATGCGGGTCGCCTTGGAAGGACGCCTGCAGGCTGTGCATGATCAAGCGGGTGTCACGGCGATTGGCGTTGACCTGGTTGAGCAGCAGCCTCACCGATGGCAAGTCAACACCCAGGTAGCGGTAGGGCTCCAACTCTTCAAACAGTCCCAGCGTGCCACGGCGAAGCTCACGTGCGGCGAGCATTTCTGGCGGGACTGGGCACAGAGCGCAAGCGGAGGCGAGGATGACCATCTCCACCACCACGCTGCGTGCGCCCTGGGTGTCGATGATCAGCACATCGTAATGATCCTCGAAGGCAGGCAGCAGGTTACGCAGTCGTAGTCGGCCATCGGCCGCGTGAAGCAGCAGGGTGCTGATATGTCCGGCGCGGTCGTTGGAGACGATCAAATCGAGGTGCTGAATGACGGTGGTGGAGATGACCTGCTCATGCGCCGTGAGCCGTTGGGCAATGAGCTCGTAGCTGCCGCCCTCCCGGGACTCGCCCAAGGCGAAGTAACTGGACAGCGTTGGTTGGCTGTCCAGATCGAGCAGTAGAACGCGAAGGCCGGCATCGGCGAGCACACCGCCCAGGTTGGCGGCGACGGTGGTCTTGCCTGCGCCGCCCTTGGTCGAAATAAGTGAGAGGACGTCCATGGTCACTCTCCCGTGGACAGCCGGTCCTGGACCCATTGTTCGATTTCCAGTGAGTCCCAACCGACGGCGCGCGTCCCGATGCGCCGGCATTGTGGGAACTGGCCGGCCTTCATCAGGTTGTAGATGTGCGAGCGTTTGAAGCCGGTTTTTTGCTCCACTTCATCGCGGCGCATGATGTGACGGTTGACTGGCAGAGGGGCAGGGTTGGTCGATTGCATGATGTCACTCCGTAGCGCCGGGTGGCGCGTGGTGGGAAGTGACAGTCAGTGAAGGTCGGAACAGGGTGAAAAACATTGTCAGGCAATGCCGAGCATTGCCTGACAATGCGGCGTCAGCCCCGTTTTACCTGGGCTATAAGACGGCGCGCGTCGGCAAATCGCCGATCAATGGTACTTTTGCTCAGGCCATCCACTCCTGGAAAACGCAGCAGGATGGCTTGGACCAGTGCTGCTTGACTGGAGTAGATCGACTGCTGCTTGCCGTTTGGGTTTTTCCCGAGCGTGGTCGCGAGCATGGCGCCGATCAGCGTGTCGTGCATAGCTTCCGAAGTCTCAGACGGGATGCCAAGCGACTCGAGTCGCGCTTTCAGTTTGTCGTTAAGCGCGGACAGGGATGCCATCTCATCAGTGGCGGCAGTATAGGTTTGTTGCAGTTGCTCAATTGTATGCAGGGCATAGTCGAGCTCGGCTTGCTTGGCTAAATGCGCATTCAGGCTGACGCATCCTGAGTGGTCAACGTCTTGGGTAAACAGGAAGGCGGGCTTCTGATCGGGCTGGCTGCGTAAGAACCAGAGCAGTAGATCGGCGCGCCGAACGGAGTAGTACACTCGGTGGACAATGCTATCCGAAGTGATCGGCTGCCCCAGGTAGGTGGCGGGCAATTCGCCGCTGAGAATGGCGTCGTAGATGCACTCGAGATGGTCGTGTAGACCCGGCCACTGCGAGAATTGCTTTCGCAGGCTGCCAGGGTGGGAAAACTCCACCTGCAGAATCTCTTCTTCATACTCTGAAAGGCCACACCACAGAATTGCGGCATCAATCGGGTGGTACGAGCTTCTTATCGAGATCATGGCACACAGCCTCCTGCTGCGTTTCTCCTGAAATCGCTGGCGGGGGCTGTTGCTTTGGCCCCTGTCTAGCGAGCCGGGTTCCGAAAAACCATTTTCGGATCCATTGATCATGACAATGCTTTTTTGAGTTTGTTCGATGGAGGGCATTTGGGAGCGACAGGTTTCGCCGCGCCTGAGCTGTGGCGGCTTATGAATACTGTGCTGAGGGGGGAGACAAATCCCTATTCTCAAAGTCTTACTCTTGACAGCGGTTGCCGAGAGACTCAGATCTAAGATGGGCTGCAGATCCCCAAATCCCTGCTCACTCGAGCTTGAGCTTTTCCATTATTACGCGCAGTGGGGTTCATGAAGGACGGCCAATGTTCGTTACAGGATTGGTTCTCCGCTGTCGCCAGGCTCGGGAACGAGATGGTCGCTGGCTCGAACTGTACCATGCCGGCAGCGGTTGCGGTGCCGTCCAGAGTAGGCAGTCCGTCATCACCGCCTAGGCGCAAAGGGGGGCCGTTGAGGTTGACTTTCTTAGCATTCAGGTTGGAAGCCTTCAATGTGAAGCAGTTTGCGGCAGAGGGTTAGATCAGCGTGCTGGTCTGATGTTGGTCGGTATTGATCACGAGCATCGCCACACCATCGGTTATACCACGCAGGCAATGGGCGTTGACGTGCAGGCTGGCACGGTTAACGACGCCTGGATCCAGTGCGGTAGTACCCATCAGCACGACTTTGACTTTGCCAGCCTAGGGCTTCTTGGCCTGACGTTGATGAACCGTTATATCCAGGGGCGCGACATCGATGTGTCCCCGGCAGACCATAATGGCAAAGAATTGATACGCGAATCAGAACTCGCCTATTCGGTACAGACCGGGACGTTCAAGGACCTGGTGCTTTAATGGCGCAGCGCCACGGTGAGGCGTGATTATCAGGGTAGGCAGGACTTCGACCAGCATCGGTTGATTTTGGTCTATCCGCCGACACTCCATTGAAGTAATGGGCCTCAAAGGCATGAAGCGGTGAATCGACATGACTCTATCGGCTACGTGTTGCGTTCGATCATTCAAGGAAGCTGCTCATGATCTTCAAATTACAAGGTTCTAGTGTGTTGCTGGCAGGGGTTTTCATCGTGGCGTCTCAGGTGGTCATGGCAGCAAATACACAGGCAGTGACTCAGATTTATGCGGGGTCCGAGGGCAACGTAATCGGTTACTCCCTTGCGTTTGATGGCATAATCACGCAGAATAGCGTGATTCAATTGCCTGCACTCTTACAGTTCGCAGTTGCCGAAAAAGGCAATCGACACCTTTATGTTGCGTCCAGCAACATCGACGATGCCAAGCCTGGCGACTTTCACAGGCTTAGCGCTTTCACCATCGATCATGCTTCAGGTCACTTGGAACCCCTGGACGACCCAGAGAAGTTTGAACAGTGGCCAGTCTATCTGACGCTCGATCGCGATGGCACACATTCCTGCTGGCCTACAATCTGGCGCCAACTCTCACCGTTCATGCGCTGGGGTCAGATGGTCGTTTCGGTGTACAGATCAAGCAGGATCAACCGATTAAGTCGGGGGTTTTCACCCGTCAGGTCACGGTCGTACCCAAACAACAGATTTGTGATATCACCGGGTCGTGGCAATGATGCGAGCTCCAGCAACCCGGAAAATTTGGGGACGCTTTCCACATATGCTTATGTGCACGGCAAGTTTCCCCCAGTGGGGGGCGATACCTTTGCATCCAAGGTTGGTCCATGCCATGTCGTCTACCACCCTTGTGCGCCCCTGGCGTACATGGCGAAGGAGCGAGGCAGCAGTATCTACACCTATCGGTTGACCCAAGAAGGGCGGTTGGCCAACGAACCCGTGTTCAAAACCAGTATCCTCAACCCGCACTGGCAAGCCGAAGACGATGAGGGCATCAACAAAGACGGGGTGATTCTGGTGCGGCCAGACGGCAAGTATCTATACGGCACGAACCGCTCCGATAAGCTTCACACGATCGGAAAACCCGCCGTGTTCAAACATGGGAAAACGACGTAGCGGTGTTTGCACTGGATGCAAAAACGGGTGAGCCGAAGCGCTTGCAACATATTTCGACGCATGGGGTAGAAGCCCTCACGATCAGTGTGGCACCCGGCAATCAATGGCTCATCGTGGGCAACCAGAAAGACGGGCAAGTCCAGCGTGGCCCGGTAACGGAAAGGTCAGCGCCAACATCGCAATATTCCGCATCAAGCCCGACGGAATCTTGGCGATTTACCGCAAGTACGACATGTCCGAAGCTGGTAAGTCGCTGATTTGGGTTGAAGCGTTGCAATTGTAACTGCAGGGCTGTTCGATGCCCGCCGGAGCCACGCAAGGTGGCTCAGGCCAAAAAATTGATGAGTGTTTTCAATCGGCACTTGTGCCCAGAGTGCATTCAAATGTGCCATCAGAATAAAGAGAGTTCACGCCTCCGAACATCCTAACCCTCTCAGGGGACCTTGAAGTCAAGTACGCAACAGGAGAAAACCCATGCCCTTCGAACCACCTTCAGATCAGCACCGCGACGGTGTCGATCCGATCACGTCAGGAGGCGTAAAGTCGATTCCTGCGCCTGAGCGTAGTAAATTTGGCGGTACCGATCGCCTGTCCAGGCGTCCAAGCTACGATGACGATACACCCGTATCGCGCAGCGACCTGAGCAAAGGCCATGACGAACTCGTCGAGCATCGTGAGGTTCATATCAACTGGAGCGTCTTGTTGATTTCGTCAGTGGTGATACTGTCGTTTTCCATCACCACGATCCTCATGCCCGATGCTGCACGTGTGGCAATGAAGCAGATCACAGACTGGATCGCGACGAACCTGGGCTGGTACTACGTACTGACGATGACCCTGGTGATCGGGTTCGTGCTATGGGTGGCGTTTTCCAAAGAGGGGGACGTGCGTATTGGCCCCGACCACTCGCGGCCGCAGTACAAGCTGGTGACGTGGGTCGCCATGCTGTTTGCCGCAGGGGTCGGGATAGACATGCTCTTCTATTCGGTCACCGGCCCGGTCGTGCAGTATTTGCACCCGCCCAGCGGCACCGGCGGGACTGCCGAGGCTATACAGGACGCAGTGATCTGGACCATGTTTCACTATGGCATCGCAGGTTGGGCGATGTATGCCTTGCTGGGCATGGCCATGGGTTACTTTGCCTATCGATGGGACATGCCGCTGTCGATTCGCGCTGCGCTCTATCCGCTGTTTGGCAAACGCGTGCGCGGCCCGTTGGGCGATGGCATCAGCATCATTGCTTTGGTCGGTACCGTGTTTGGCGTCGCCACATCGATGGGCATCGGCGTGGTACTGTTGAGCGTGGGTTTCTCGCTGATTTTTGGTCTGGATCAGGGCCTTACCTTGCAGACCGTACTGGTAGTGGGGGCTGTGGCACTGACCATTGCGGCTACCACGTCCGGCGTCGACCGTGGTATCCGCTGGATCGCCGAGCTGAACCTATGGAGCGCCGTGGCCATGATGCTCTACATTCTACTGACCGGGGAGACGGCATTCCTGCTAAACGCACTAGTGTCGAACATTGGGCAATTTCTTGTCACGTTCCCCGCGCGTACCTTTCAAACCTTCGCCTACTCGCCCGATGGTGCCGGATGGATGGCGGGCTGGACGTTGTTCTTCTGGGCCTTCTGGCTGGCATGGGGGCCATTCGTTGGCGTGTTCCTGGCGCGGATTTCGCGGGGGCGCACGCTGCGCGAATTCGTCCTGGCGGCAGTGACCGCGCCGGTGCTGTGCGATTTCATCATTGTTTCACTGTTTGGCAATTCCGCACTGTTTGAGGTGCTGCAGGGCAATACCGCTTTTGCCCAACTTGCGATGGACAGCCCCGAGCGGGGTTGGTACGCACTGCTGGAGATGTTCCCGGCCCCAATGTTCTTGATTGGCCTGGCGACGCTGTCAGGTCTTTTGTTCTACCTCACCAGCGCCAATTCCGGGGCAATGGTGATGTCGAATTTTTCGGCCTCGATTCCCGACCCTTCCCATGACGGGCCAAGCTGGCTGCGTATCTTCTGGGCCTTGCTCACGGCCATGCTCACCGTGGCGATGCTAGTTGCGGGAGGGGTCAAGACAATGGAGTACGCCACGCTGATCTTCGCGCTACCGGTGACGATCATTGCTTATCTGGTGATGGCATCGTTCTACAAAGTATTGCGCATGGAGCGCGCTGAACGCGAGGGAAGGGTAATACGTCGTCCTTCCACGACAGCTATCGGGGGGCATGTCCCGGAGCGCTCCTGGAAGCAGCGGCTCGAGCACTTGCGGGCATTCCCATCGCTGCGCCAAGTCACCCAGTTCCTCAACCGTATTGTCGGGCCAGCACTGGACGAAGTCGCGGCCGAGTTTCGCAATCAGGGGTATGACGTCACACGGGAAAGTGTGGTCAACAGCGATGGTTTCGAGGAGCCGTTGCTGCTGGTCTCGATGGATACGTTCCGCGATTTCCATTACCACGTGGCCATCGTAGAGGCGCCAGTGCCCATGTTCAGCGGCCGTATGACGCGAGAGATCGATGTCTATTATCGGTTGGAGGTGTATACCCAGACCGGGTCTGGTGGATATGACCTGATGGGGCTGACCAAACGGCAGGTCATCGACGATGTACTCGATCGATATGAGACCCACCTGGCGTTCCTTGTCTTTTCGAGCGAAAATGCTACTGCCTCTGTTCTGACACCCAGGCAGTACCAGCCCCCTGAGGCGCCCGATGAATCCGGGCAGGGCCCGCGCTGATACGTCGATGCGGATTGACAGCAGGTGCCCAGGCCCGGGAGCCAATCAGGTTCTTGCCCTGTTCAGTACTGTGGCAGAAACCGCATTGCGTGGCGAAAAGGGCCTTGCTTTGAGCGGCATCGCTCTCGGCCATCGTCAGGGGGCGTGCAGGAGCAGTGCGCTGGCAACCAGCAGTTGTGGAGGGTTCATTTGATTTCCTTCGGATAAAACCGCCAGGTCAGGCATGGCGGGGCTTTAAGAACAAACGGGAGTCGATCTGACTCCTGTGTTTGCCAAAATGGGAAGGCAAGGCGATATCCTGCTCGAGGCCACCCAGCAATTGATAACGTCGCAATTCGCTAAGCGTGATGCGGATTCGTCTTTTGCCCAACCCTACTTGCTAGTATCACTGCGGTGGCGTTACTACTCGGCGCAGTGACGGCCTGGACCATCACTCGGCAAATCACTACACCGTTGCGGCATGCCCTCAAGGATGCAATCGCATTGCCTCCGGCGATTTGAGTCAGGATGTGCTGGTCAATCGCCACGATGAGTTGGGGCAATTGCAAATCAGCCTGCAATAGATGACCACCAGCCTACGCGAACTGATTGGCGGTATCGGCGCTAGCGTCATCCAAATCGCCAGCGCCGCCGAAGAGCTGTCGGCGGTCACCGAGAAGACTAGTGTCGGAGCCAACAGTCAGAAGATCGAGACCGACCAGGTGACCACCGCCATGAACGAAATGACCGCCACTGTACTGGAAGTCACACGGAATGCTGTGGAAGCATCCAAAGCCGCCGTCGTCGCCGACCAACAGGCTCGCAAAAGCGACAAAGTCGTTGGCGAAGCCATCGCCCAAATCGAACGCCTAGCGCTCGGGGTAGGAGGGTCTACTCAGGCCATGAGCCAGCTGAAGCAGGAAAGTAACAAGATTGGCAGTGTTCTCGATGTGATCAAATCAGTCGCCCAGCAGACCGACCTGCTGGCGCTCAATGCTGCTATTGAGGCTGCGCGGGCCGGTGAGGGCGGGCGCGGCTTTGCCGTGGTGGCTGATGAGGTACGCAGCCTGGCCCAGCGCACCCAGCAGTCCACCGAGGAAATCGAGGAGTTGATTGTTGGTCTGAAAAGTGGGACCGAGCACGTCGCGAAGGTGATGGAAAGTAGTCACGACCTGACCAATATCACTGTCGAGCTGGCCCGCCGGGCCGCCTGCTCACTGGAAAGTTTCACCCGCTCGGTGTCGTCAACCCAAGCGATGAATCAGCAAATCGCTGCCGAGCAACAAGGCACTGTGGCTGAAGACATCAACCGTGATGTGCTTAGCGTGCGTGAGATCTCTGAACAAACCGCCAGTGCTAGCGATGAGACCGCCGCCTCAAGTATCGAATTAGCACGCCTTGGCCATGAGCTTGATTACTTGGTTAAGCGCTTTCGACCATAGACCTATGCCTTTGTTGCTGCTGAGCTTCTCAAAGTTCGTCTCCAAAAAGCCTAGATACCGCGTTAAGCCGGATGGCTAGTATGCGACTTCCTTACCACCCGGCAGGAGACAATCATGTCCAAGCAACCCAACTTCATCAGCCAGCAGCGCCATTCGCAGAACCACAGATCGGATGCACTGAACAATAATCGCGGCACGTCGGGTAGCAACCCGACTAATGCTCTCGTTCATGGCAATCGCGGCAAACAGCTCAACCCAAGCCAGCGCGAGGCGTGCGTTTCCCCAGTCATCATTGGCCGGGGGTATCAAGGATTTCAGTTGAGTAGAGATACTTGCTTGGTCACCGAATGCGAGTTGGTCAAGCTGGCCTTCGATGCATTCGGCGTGCTTCTCCGCAAGGAAGCCAGTCATGATAAAATCGATCAGACGCAGAAGAAGACCATCCAAAAACAGTTGGCGAGACTGTCCCAAGAAGAAGGGGGCTTGCTCGACTTGTCCAGATAGAGAAGTAGCTGAGAGGGAAAGACATTAGCTCGATAGTTGGCTGCCACCAGTCGGATGGCATGGGGTAGCGCATAAAGATAATGGGTAGAGTGGAGAGTCATACAATATCCCATCGTTGGAATTTACGGGAGGGCATTTCGATACTTGGGCCTGTTGACCGCGGTCATGTCCTTGTTGAGTGAGTGAAAATGATCGATTTCAGGTAGCATCATTACAAGTCCCTGGCACTTTCTTCGGTATGCTTGCTGAGACTCAACCGCAAGCGGTATCGGTCATGGCATAGGAGCATTACTGATATGTCCCTTCTATTTCTAAAGTTAATGTCTTCGGCGAGCATTGACGCCGTGGTACAGTCCGATTTTTTCATGCGCGAGCCAGTCAGAGGGCACCAGATGCAGAGCCTGACGGGTGTAGAGCCTTGAGCTTGACCCTTAATGAAGTCCTGCACCTGCCCGGCTTGGAGGGCATGAGGGTCCGCGCAGGCGAGCGTTACTTGCAACGACGAGTATGCTGGTCATACGTGGCGGGAAATGAGGGTATTACCGCGTGTAAAATGGGCGGCGAACTGGTATTTATCTCGGAAATCAATTACCTATGTGACGAACCCAAGCTGCTCACTTTGGTCGAGGTTGGTGCTGTGTTGGGCATTGCCGGGGTAGTGGTTCTTACTGGCGGCTCGTTTCCCCAGTGCATTTCGTCCTCGGTAATCGCTCGTGCTGAACAGTTGGGCTTACCGCTGATCGAGCAACCCTCATCGCTGAGGTTGGTATTTGTGACCCACCTGATCGATAGGGCCCTGATGCATATGACTCAAGTACGACGCTCGCGCAACCACATTCTCGGCCAGTTGCTGACCGGAGATTACTCGAGCTTGGCCATTGCACGACAGCGGGCTGCGCATTTGCAACTGACGCTTGATATCCCACGGCGACTGGTAGCGCTGCGTTTGTTTGGTATCGAGACGCTGTTTGAGCGCCAAGGCCTGGCTCAGGGCGAGCAGTTGTGGCAAGCCACTCGGCAGGTCTTGGAAGACCAACTTGAAGCCTGGAGCCGCAGCCGCCCAGGAACGGTGACGGTAGATATGCAGGGCGACCTCTTCGTGCTGCTGCTAGTGGATGCCGATGACCTGCCGGCAGCCTTGACCACGTTGCGTCGGCAACTGATCGGAGTGGCAGGGGAGTTGGAGGTGTACATGGGTCTGTCGAGCCTGGCTGAAGACTGCGGACATTACTGCCGACTGCTCAACGAAGCGCGTCAGGCGCTGAATGTGGCGCAGAACCTGCGCCCGGAGAGCGGTTACTGCGATTTCAACAAGTTGGGCGTGTTGGGTTTGCTGCAGGGGATAGTCGACCACACGCTAATCGATGACTTCGTCGAAATGACACTCGGCCCGCTGTTCGTGCCCGGTCGTAAACACCCTAATGTACTTGTACATACCCTCGAGGCTTTGCTCAAGGAAAACGGCAACGGGATCAAGGCTGCCCAGCGCCTGGGACTTCACCGCAACACTATTAATCAACGTATCCAGCGCATCGAACAAAGGAGTGGGAAATCCTTGGATGATCCACTTTTTCGTATGAATGCTTCGATCGCTATTATGGTATGGCACATGTCTGTAGCCCGAGGTAAGGAATAATGACATGAACATCATCGATGCGCTCCTGCGTGGCAAGCGTAGTCCGCTTCGCCCTGAATGGCATGACATCTAGCCAGATCGTAGTGATAGCCCAAGGCAGGACGGGGGTGACCTCGATTTCCGGCAGAACAATGGTGATGTCGCCTACATGGAGCGCCACATCCTGGATGTCCCCCACATTGCAGGTCCGCTGAGGGGTGTAGCATGGCGAGGGCCCCTAGACCGCGCGAAGAAAACTAACGACAGGGTTGTTCAGTGATGTGAAGAGGCTACTTTTTTTCGCTCGCCGATTGGTGAGACACCAAAGAAGCGACTGTAGCACTTTGAGAAATGCGCTGGCGAAATGAATCCACAGGCGAGGGCAATATCACGCACTTGAGATTCACTGTGCAGCAGTAGTTGCCTGGCCCGTGTCAGGCGAAGCTCCAAGTAATACTGACTCGGTGTGTTTTGAAGGTGCTTGTGGAACAAACGCTCCATTTGCCGAACGGAGATCTCATTCAGTTCGGCAAGCTCTTCCAAGGTCATAGGGTCTTCAAGGTTGGCTTCCATGATAGTAACAATCTGACTGAGTTTGGGCTGGGAAGTGCCGAGTTTTTGCCGCAAAGGCACACGCTGGCGCTCTTGCGAACCACGTACTCGATCACACAACAACAGTTCAGCCGCATGACTGGCAATGTCTCGTCCGCCAGGTTCTCGGGCAATTAGTTGTAGGAGCATGTCCATGGAGGCCACGCCGCCGGAGCTCGTGAAGCGGTCACGGTCAAGCTCGAACAGTTGGTTGGAAATGATAATGCCGGGAAATCGCTCCTTTAGCGCCTCGATATCTTCCCAGTGGATGGTGCACCGATAACCCGTGAGCAGATTGGCGCGCGCTAGCAAATGGCTGCCCGTGCAAATACCGCCCAACGGCACCTGGTCATGTGCCAGCTTGCGAAGCCAGTTGAGGATGGGGCGGGTATTCTGATCGGAGACGATCGGGTTTGGCCCGACCACGAACAGCATGTCCAGCTTTGGGGCATCTTTGATACTGAAGTCGGGCAGGATGCGCATGCCGTTGCTGGCACTCACTGGCTCCATGTCGGCTGCAATGATCAGGGTCTGGAACATGGTTTTGCGTGCTGCCAGGTTGGCCATGCGCAAGGTTTCCACCGCCGAGGCGAAGCCAATGGTGGTGAAATTGGGAGTGATCAGGAAACCGACGACCCTCAGCAGCGGGGCATCATTGACAGGGTATTCCGGTGCCAACGGCGAGGATTTTAACGTACCCATCAATATGACTCCTTGAATGCAAAAAATGACGTGCTCTGCGTCTGTTTGCCGTGAATCGGCAATTCATTATGTTTAGGTTGATGCATTTGTCCGAGTGATAGTACACGCAGTGCCTGAGCATTGGGAGGCGCCCCAGCGAAAAGCAAAAAACCCTGCGAAAGCAATGCCTTCACAGGGTGGGTAGCGACTGGGCCTGGTCAGGCAGACTTGCTCGCCACAGTGGCCGAAGTGCTTTTTTTAGACGAGAAAATAGCGCTGATACAGACGATGGACAGCGCCAGCGCGCCGGTTGCCACCACTTCCATGCGATGCCCTGGCATCACCAGCATCATCGTCAGAATGCTGATTATGGAGCAGATGACCAGGTAGCTGAGCCAGGGGAACATCCACATCTTGAAGTCCAGCGCAGTGCCTTGGCTGTCCATCCGCTTACGCAGAACCAATTGCGAAACAGCGATTGCCAGATAGACCAGAAGCGCTACCGCCCCCGAACTTGCCAGCAGGAAGGAAAACACCTCGTCGGGAGCAAAGTAATTGAGTGCAGTGGTCAAGAAGCCCACTGCGGTACTGGCCAGCACTGCAATCACTGGCACGCCCGCCGCTGAGGTGCGCTGCAGAACGCGTGGGCCGTCGCCGCGCTTACTCAGCGAATAGACCATGCGCGATGCGGTGTAGATGGCTGAGTTGAGGCAACTGGCGACGGCAATCAGCACCACGATATCGACGATCATTTTGGCGTGCGGGATGTTCATCAATTCAAGGGCCCGTTGATAGGAACCGACCTGCACCAGCATGGGGTCGTTCCAGGGGACGATGGAGATGATTAGGAACACCGAGACGATGTAGAAGATCCCCATTCGCCACACCACTGAATTGGTGGCACGGGTGATTTGCTTGGAGGGATTTTTCGACTCGGCGGCGGCAATGGTGACAATTTCAGTACCCATGAAGCTGAACACGGTGGTGAGCATAGCACCGATGACCGCGGTCATGCCGTTGGGCATGAAACCCCCAAACTCATGGCTCAGGTTGACCACGCCGCTGACCGAAACATCGGGCAACGCGCCGGTCAGTGCCAATGCACCTAGAGCAATGAACCCCAGCACCGCGATAACCTTGAGCATCGCAAACCAGAACTCGAATTCACCGTAGCGCGCCACACTGAACAGGTTGGTCAAGGTCAGCAAACCGGTGACCGCCAGGGCGAATTCCCAGGTTTCTATCGCGGGGAACCAGGCATGCAGAATGGCCGCTGCCGCAATGGCTTCGATTGGAATGACCAGCACCCAGAACCACCAGTACAGCCAACCGATGGTAAAGCCTGCCGTACGTCCCATTGCCCGTTCGGCGTAGGTCGAGAATGACCCGGTATCGGGCGAGGCCACCGCCATTTCTCCGAGCATGCGCATGACCAGAACGACCAGCGTGCCAGACATGATGTACGCGAGAATTGCCGCAGGACCGGCCGCAGCAATGGCATGCCCCGATCCGATGAACAGGCCGGCGCCGATAGCGCCAGCGATTGACAGCATGGTGACGTGACGCTGCTTGAGGCCGGGGGCCAGAGTTGAGTTGCTGGACATGCTAATTACCCTTTTTATTCTTGAAGGAGGGTGAACTGCGTACGGCGGTAGTGCTCTGGGCTGGAGGGTGGTGCTATTTCTGCAGGTCGAAGGCCTCCCGCACAGCGCTGCTGATGCCCTCTACGCAAACCCGCAGAGTCAACTCGCCTTTTTCTCGGCTGGCGCCCTTGGGCGAGGAAAGCGTTCCGCAGGCGGGGGTGCGTTCAGGGATGATGGGGAAGACGTCGTAAGGTGGGAATTTTGCCGGTGGGTGGTCGACGGCGCGGCTCAGGTCGACCTTTTCAGGGTGCAGGGCCAGCATCAATGAAGTTTCGAAAACGCCACCGTGCTCGATGTCCCAACCGAGGAAACCTTCGGGGTAGAGCTCTTCGATGACCGCCGGCGCATTGACGAAGTCCCAGTAGGACAGAACCACCACCTTGAAGTCGGTGATACCGCCATAGCGCAGTTCGCGCAGCGCCAGGTCAATGCCTTCGACGATGAACATCGAGTTTTCATAATGGCCATTCATCAAGACCAGCTTGCGCGCCCCATGCCGGGCGAGCTCGCGGATGATGTCCTGGATGGTATGGGTCAGCGTTGCGCCATCCAGGCTGGTGGTGCCGGGGAAGTGGTTGCCGCCGCCGGACTTCTGCTGTGACTTGTAGCCGTAGGCCAAGGCGGGCAACACCAAACCGTCGACTTCTCGTGCTACCGCCTTGCACAGGGCGGTAGGCAATAGCACATCCACTTCCATGCACATGTGATGACCGTGCTGCTCCAAGGCGCCCACCGGCAAGAAAATCGTGCTGCCGGACGCTACCTTCTGTGCGTACTCAGGCCAGGTGAGTTCGCCAACCACTACGCTCTCGTTCATCGGTTATCTCTCTATGTTCTTGTATTCTTTGAAGTAGTCCGTTTGCAGCGAGCCAACACTTACAATGATTTGATCAGATCACAACGACATTCATTTGTCAGTTCCCGACCTGAATTTGACAAATTCTGACGGACCTGCGATTCAGGTGGGTCGGTCTGAGAGGGGGCGAATTTGACAAAATACAGGTCGGAAAAATACAACTTGCCCTAGTGGCAATCTGCTGCAATCGGTAATCACACAGGCGGTGAAAACCTTGGGAAAGCGGGGCGAAAGCTCGGCTGGGCCAAAGCACTTTTGATTACCGAGGGTATCTCCATGACGTATCGCGCCGATCTTTCACGCCGCACCTTTATCAAGAGCAGCAGCATTCTGGCCGGTGTCGCGGCGCTTTCCGGGGTACTGCCGAGCAGAACCTTTGCCGCGGCCGAAAAAGAACTGGTGATACTGGCGTGGGCAGGCCACGCCGCGCCCGACATCGTCGCGGATTTCGAGCGCGAGCATGGGGTCAAGGTGCGGGCCAAGTACTACACCGGCGGCGATAACATGCTGGGGCTCATTTCGCAGTCACCACCGGGCACCTTCGACCTGATCCTGTCGGATGCCGAGTATGTGCAACAACTCAACGCCGCCGACTATATCGAGCGACTGGACCCTGCCGATTATCCTTTCGATGACTTCTACCCAGAGTTTCAGCACTTTCCAGGGCACTGGCAGGGCGATGAATTGTACTCGGTCATGGTCCGCTTCGGCTTTCTCGGCATCGCCTTCAATACCCAGCTGCTGCCGGAGTCCAAGGCGAAAAGCTACCAAGTGTTCTGGGACGACAGCCTCAAGGGCAAGGTCGGTCACTTCGACTGGCACCTGCCGAACCTGGGGCAGATCAGCTTGCTCAATGGCAACAGGCTGCCCTACGACATCGACGCGGCGCACTGGAAGAGGCTCCAGGAGAAAACCATGAGCCTACGCGGGCAGGTGGCCGGGTTCTTCGATTATGGCAGTACCTTCTCCTCCCTGAAAAACGGCCAGATCCACGCGATGTGTGGCATTGGTGACTGGATTACCGGGGTCTTGCAGCGTGCCGGGGCACCGGTAAAAACAGTGATACCCGAGGAGGGCGGCCTGCAATGGACCGAGTCGTATTGCATCGCCAAGAAAGCCCGCAGCCCGGAACTTGCGAAGAAGTTCATTCAATACATCACCTCTCCTGAAGGCCAGGTGAAGTCGGCGAAGATGGAGGCTTACCCGGCGCTGATTCCCAACAAGCGCGGCTGGGAGTTGCTAAACACTACCGACCTTGCCGAAGCCAAACGCCAAGGCATGGTACTGGGCCAGCGCAATGTCATGGATGACATCCGCGAGGGGCGTATTCAGTATCGCGCGCTCCCCGTGCAGCAGAGCCTGGAGGACTGGAACGACTTCTGGTCGCAATACAAGGGCGCTTGATGGCGCTTACCGAGGAGCGGCGTAATGATTTCGAACAAGCTATCGCCCCCACTGCCCGCCAGTGAGGAGCCTGCACGCACGCGTGGGCAGTTCGGCAAGCGCACCTGGCGCCTGCCGGGGTATGGGCTGAGCCTGTCTCTGCCGATACTGGTCTGGCAACTGCTGTTTTTTGTAGCGCCCTTATTGTTTCTGCTGACCATCAGCTTTTGGCTGGTGCGCAACTTTCGCATGGTCCCTGCGTTCGAGTGGCTGAACTGGAAGTACCTGTTCAGCCGCGAGTACTTCTGGGATGCGTACTTGCACACCTGGGCGATGGCGGCGGGCGCCAGTGTGCTGATTAGTGCCGTGGCTTTTCCGTGCGCTTATACCATTGCCTTCAAGTTCCGCGAATCAACCCGGCAATGGTTGGTGCTGATGTTGATCACGCCATTTTTTACCAGTTACCTGGTGCGCACCTATTCCTGGCAAGTCTTTCTCAGTGACCAAGGGCTGCTCAATAGCGCCCTGGCGTTGCTGGGGGTTGGCCCGTTGCCCATGCTCAATACCACCTTTGGCAGCTATGTGGGTTACTTCACCCTGTGCCTGCCGCTGGTGGTGTTGCTGCAGTTGTTCAGCCTCATGTACATCGACCGCACGCTGATCGAAGCTGCGCACAACTTGCGCGCGGGCCGCTTGCGCACGGTATTTGGGGTAGTGCTACCGTCGACGCGGGTCGGCATCGTCATCGCCGCGCTGTTCTGTTTCATCATGACCTTCGGTGACTTTGTCAGCCCGCTGTATCTGGGGGGTGGCCAACCACCAACCTTGAGCACCTTGATTACCGACACGACCAAATCGGGGCAGCAATGGCCACGCGCTGCGGTTATTGCCACAACGATGATCGTGACTTTGCTGGCGACAGCGTTCCTGATGGTTCGCTACGCCTACAGGAGGCGCGCATGAACGAACATCGAGTCATCAATTTCATGCTGCGCAGCTTCGTAGTGCTGGTGTTCTTGTTCATCCTCACGCCAATCATTGGCAGCTTCGTGTTTTCCTTCGACGTCGACCGCTTTCCTTCCTTGCCCTTGGGTGGCTTCAGTTTGCGCTGGTACGAGGCGATTGCCGCCGACCCGCAAGTCTGGCAAGCCTTCAACAACAGCCTGGTGGTTGGTGTGGTGGTATCGCTGGTTTCCACGCTGTTGGGCTTCACTGCAGCCTACACCGACTTTCGTTATCACTTTTTTGGCAAGTCGGTGTACATGGCATTGGCACTGCTGCCACCGACCATTCCGGTAGTGATTCTGGGCCTGGCGATGCTCGCGTTCTTGTCGCGAATCGGCCTGTCCGGCGAGCTGTATGCCGTCATGATCTGCCACATCGTCATGTGCTCACCCTTCGCCATGGCGGTGATTCGCATGCGCCTGGCGCAGATGGAGCCGCAGCTGGAGGCCGCTGCCTGGAACCTGGGTGCCAGCCAATGGCAGGCCATGCGCTACGTGATCCTGCCGTTCACCGCCCCGAGCATTTTCGCCGCACTGTTCGTGACCATGGCCGTGTCGTTCGACGAGTTCGCGGTGGCCTGGTTCGTCTCGGGGCTTAACGAGACAGTCCCGGTACGCATCCTCAATACCTTGCAAGGGCAGGTCAGCCCGACCATCAATGCGATAGGCACGATCGTTTTCATGACCACGATTACGCTGACGATCGTTGCCCAGGTTTTGCTCATGCGCCGGCAGAAGAAACCGGCATACGGCAAAAACAGCTGAACATCCAATGCCGACGCAGGAGCTCGCCATGACTCAACCGTTAGTGGTATTCGATAACGTAGCCAAAAACTTTGGCAGTTACGTCGCTGTCGAACCGATGAACCTGGAAATCCACAAGGGCGAGTTCGTTGCGATCATGGGTTCCAGTGGCTGTGGTAAAACCACCACGCTGCGCATGCTTGCCGGGCTCGACAAGCCCAGCAGCGGCGAAATTCGCTTGAACGGCGAGCGCATCAACGACCTGTATTCCTGGCAAAGGGACACCCCACTGGTGTGGCAGAACCTGGCGCTGTTCCCCTTTCTGACCGTGCTTGAAAACGTTGAGTTCGGTTTGCGCATGCGCGGCATGGGCAAAGCCGAACGGCGCAAAAAAGCCCTGCAATGGCTAGAGCGCCTGGACTTGGGCGAGTTTGCCAAGCGTGATATCAGCATGCTTTCTGGCGGGCAACGGCAGCGGGTGGCGCTGGCGCGTTCACTGGTTACCGAGCCCCCGATACTGCTGCTGGACGAACCGCTCAGTGCCCTCGATGCGCACCTGAGCGTGCGCATGCAGGCGGTGTTGACTGGGTTGCAGAAGGACCTTGGCATCACCTTCGTCTATGTCACTCACAGCCAATCAGAAGCCTTCGCCATGGCTGACCGCGTGGTGATCATGAGCCGTGGCCGGGTCGAGCAGATTGGCACGCCCAAGGCTATTTTCTTCGAACCGCACAACCGTTTTGTCGCTGAGTTCGTCGGCGGCAAGAACATGTTTGACGGCGTCGTGCTTGGCCTCGACGACACCGGGCTGGTGCAACTGAACTCGGCGCATGGCCGCTTTCTGGCGCGCTTGCCCGAAGACCGACCTGTCGAGGTAGGTGAAGAGGTCACCCTGTGCATCAGTGCCGAGCATATCAACCTGGCCGTACAACCGACCAGCACCAGCCGCCTGGAGTGTACCGTGGTGGGAGAGGAGTTCATCGGTTCGATGGTCAACGTCTACCTGGAAACCGCCAACGGGCTGGAACTGCAAGTGCAGAGGCTGCACGCGGATTACGACTTGCTTGGGCTCAAGGGTGGGCAGACGGTGCATGCCGGGTGGGACGACGCGCGGGCGCTGATTTTACGTGGCAATTAGAGGTCGATATCTGACATCTCTGCAGGGGCGGTGGCGTGGACAATGGTAGATGTACCCACGCCCAGTTGACCCGAAGGAGGCAGTACATGCAGCAATTGACTGAAACCAGCGAAAACCTGGCCAGCGCCGTGCGTATTGGCTTCCTGCTGGCCGAAGGGTTCGATTTCTACGCCTTGGCCGCTGCGCTGGAACCCTTGCGCCAAGCCAACGACGTGGCCCGCTGCGTGGTCTGCGAATGGCAGATACTGAGCCTTCAGGGCCAGCCGCTGAAGGCCAACAATGGTATCGTGATGGCTACCGTACAACTAAGCCAGGCCAAGCCTCTGGATGTGCTGATTCTGTGCCTAGGCAGTGAGTTGCAGTTGTGTACCGATGACAGCGTGCGGGAGTCGCTGGCGCTGCTGACCAAACCTACTTGCCGCACGCTCGATGTGGGCGAATTGACCGAGCTGATCGGAATCGCCCGGTTGAGCCCGTAGCGCGTGCTCGCCCGCTACCAGAGATGAACCTGCCTCGAGCATTATCTTGATCCGCACCTGCAATGGGCGCGGCATTGCACGTTTCCTCTCCTTCATTTTACCTCATCGATAGCCTCTGCATCTGCTTTCTGCAGCGAGGCCTGAACGGCCGTTGCGGGCAATATTGTCCTTTCCAGAGCGGTATTTACAGCAAGGCGGATCTGATCATCTAGGGGTCGGATTCGCACAAAAAAGCCCCCCGTTTATCTGTTCGAATGATCTCCAGTGGCACCGACAACAGGGCCTCTCTACTGATCACCTACCAAGGACTGAAGACATGCAAATGCCGAAAACAATACAGATTCACAACGGCGAAAAAGTTAAGCCGACGTTCTCGCACCAGGAATACGCCAACCGTCAATCCAAGTTGCGCAGCTACCTGGCCCAGAACAATATCGATGCCGCCGTCTTCACGTCGTATCACAACATCAACTACTACAGCGATTTCCTGTATTGCTCGTTCGGCCGTCCTTATGCCCTAGTGGTGACTCAGGATGCCGTGGTGTCGATCAGTGCCAACATCGACGGTGGCCAGCCATGGCGACGTACCGTGGGCACCGAAAACATCATCTACACCGACTGGCAGCGCGATAACTATTTTGTCGCGATTCAACAAGCCTTGCCCAAGGCCGGACGTATCGGTATCGAGTTCGATCACCTCAACTTGGTCAACCGCGACAAATTGGCCAGCCGCTATCCGCAGGCCGAGCTGGTGGACGTTGCCGCGCCGTGCATGCGTATGCGCATGATCAAGTCGGCTGAAGAACACGCCATCATTCGTCACGGCGCCCGGGTTGCCGATATTGGTGGTGCTGCGGTGGTCGAGGCCTTGCGAGACCAGGTGCCTGAGTACGAAGTGGCGCTGCACGCCACCCAGGCCATGGTCCGTGAAATTGCCCGCACCTTCCCCGATGCCGAACTGATGGACACCTGGACCTGGTTCCAATCCGGTATCAACACCGATGGCGCGCACAACCCGGTCACCTCGCGCAAGGTCAACAAGGGCGACATTCTGAGCCTCAACTGCTTCCCGATGATCGCCGGTTACTACACCGCGCTGGAGCGCACACTGTTCCTCGACCATTGCTCCGATGAGCACCTGCGCCTGTGGGAGGTAAACGTCAAGGTCCACGAGGCCGGCCTGAAGCTGATCAAGCCTGGCATGCGCTGCAGCGATATCGCCCATCAGTTGAACGAGATTTTCCTCGAGCACGACCTGCTGCAATACCGCACCTTCGGTTACGGCCATTCGTTCGGCACCCTGAGCCATTACTACGGTCGTGAAGCGGGCCTTGAGCTGCGCGAAGACATCGACACCGTGCTGGAACCTGGCATGGTCGTGTCCATCGAGCCGATGATCATGCTGCCCGAAGGCCTGCCGGGTGCCGGTGGCTACCGCGAACATGACATTCTGATCGTCAACGAAAACGGCGCTGAAAACATCACCAAGTTCCCATACGGCCCGGAACACAACATCATCAAGAAGTAAGCGAGCACGCCGTACAGGAAACTGTGCGGCTTTTTTTATCTGCATGGCTTTGTCATTGCCCAAGGTTCAAGGAGGACACGCGTGGAGCACACAGCAGCGCACGCTCGCAATGAACAGGAGCTGCCGCAACCTGGCGCAATTGCCAAGGGCTCGCGGCTTTTTTATTTCGCCTGCAGCATTATTTTCGTAGCCTTCAACCTGCGCACTGCATACCCAAGCCTTGCGGCTGTGCTTGCCGATATATCAAGCAAATTGGGCCTGCCGCCTGCCGCCGCCAGTGCAATTACCACGCTGCCGGTACTCTGCCTGGGGTTGTTCGCGCCCGTGGCGCCCTGGCTTGCCCGCAAAATGGGCACAGAACGCACGATATTGGTATTGATGGCGGCGTTGTCCGTGGGACTATTGATACGTGGCGCTGGGAACGTCAGCGGCCTGGTGGTCGGTTCGATCGTTATCGGCAGTGCCATCGCCGTCATCAACGTATTGCTGCCTGGGCTTATCAAACGTGACTTCGCCAATATCACCGGGCTGATGGCCGGCCTCTACTCCATGGCGCTGTTGAGCGGTGCGGCGACTGCCGCAGGGTTCACCCTGGCGCTGCAAAGCACCTTGGGCGGTGGCTGGACAACGGCGTTGGCGCTGTGGTCAGTGCCCGCAGCGGCAGCCTGTGCCTGCTGGATTTTCCAACTGCCCAAGGGCAGGGCGCTGGCACCCAAGGCTGCGCCGCGCGTACTAGGGGTGTGGCGTTGCGCGCTAGCCTGGCAACTTACGCTGTTCATGGTGCTGCAGTCGATGTATTCGTTCACCGTGCTCGGCTGGTTGGCCCCGTTTCTGAATGGCCGGGGGATGACGCCGCTGCAGTCCAGCGTCGTCGTCTCCAGTTCGATCCTGCTGCAAATTGTCGCTTGCCTGCTCGGGCCGCTGATAGCCACACGCTTGCCGAATCAATCCTGGTTCAATGTGGTTGTGGTGGTGCTCACCACGGTCGGTTTCCTTGGATGCCTGTCCGCGCCGCTCGGCACTGTATGGCTATGGGCTGGGGTACAAGGCATCGGGCAGGGCGCCCTGACTTCCATCGCCATCACCATGATTGTGCTGCGCTCGGCAAATGCACAGGTCGCGGCAGAGCTTTCGAGCATGGTGCAAGGCGTCGGTTACGGCCTGGGCGCACTCGGGCCGCTGCTGGTCGGGGTACTTTACAGGCCGGCCATTGGCTATGCGCACATTGAGATATTTCTTAGCGTGGTAGGCGTAGCGATGCTGTATTTCGGGTATACCTCAGGTCGACACCGGCTCGTAGCCGCTCGCTAATAGCGCTATTTTGAAACTAACACCTAGTCATCGGGGCGCTGGGAACATGAAGCAATAGACGAAGCGGTACAGATCCGCTTGGCATATAATCCAGGAAAGATGGAGCTGCGCCGACACCGCTGAGGATTTCTTTCAGCCAGGTAATGGCATCCGTGCGCAGAGAGCCGACAGGCCGGACCGACGAGTGAGTGGGCGGCGAAATGCTCCAAGAGTGCGGGGGCTTCTTGATGGACGTACCGATCATAGTGTTTGCGGTGTGCAAACGGTACCTCGGCGCGATATCGGGCGCTGCGTAAAAGCATATTGTCGCTCTGGCTGACCCACAAAATGCTCGAAGAGGCCGATCCCATCCAGAACATGATTCGGTTCAACGAAGCGATTGACGAATCACTTGTAAAATCAATTACGGGGTATGGATCAGTTGTCACAGCGCACGCTGGAGTAACTTCCTGATCAATGATCTACTTGATCTGGCCCGTTGCAAGCTGGGAACAGGCATTCAGTTGACTTGCGGAAGGTGGAGTTGAACTCGATTTGCCGCGATATTGTTGCTGAGCTAAACACTGCGGTTTCGCAAGCGAAGATCTTTCTGAATAAACAGGTGCGAATCACCGGTCAATTCGACTCTGACCGCATATCTCAGTTGTTCACCAGCCTGATAAGTAATGCCCTGCTCTATGTTGATTCAACGGCCTCAATCAAGGTTACGGTGGGTAAGGTGTGGGATTCCACGGATCAGTGTTCGCAATTCGGGTGAGCCTGTCCCCCAGGCGCTATCATACATCTTCGAGCTGAAGCGGCGATACTCACACTATTCAGCCGAGAAAAGGGGATCTGTGGCGGGACTTGGTCCCGGACTATTCATTGTGTCGGGAAACGTCGCGAAAGATGGTGTCTGGATGGAGGTGGAGTTAACTGAAGAGGGGAACGACAGTCGAAGCGATTATACTCTCTTCATCCGGATTAGGCATTTATAACCTGGTGCTGCCACAGCTGCCACGGCATTTCCAGCTTCTTCGTAGGAGTAGTTTTGTGGGTTTTCCTGCCGACGGTCTAAATGAGAGCCGACAATCTCCTTGAGAGTTGAAATCTTACCACCCCGCGCTATGTTGTTAGACTAGAAAACTAAAATCGCAGGAGAGCGGCATGCGGATACGCGGTGAGGTTTTTTGGGCTTGGGCCGATCCAGCGCTTCATCACCGGAGTCATGACGAGGAGCTGAATGACGGTACCTCGATTGATGTCCAGGTCAGGCTTGCCCGAACTGGCCAGACGCAGATGTTCATTGGCGTGTATGCACACTGCGGGATGGCGCTTTATGAAGAGGTATTCTTATCTCGACCGGGCGAATCTATGACTCGGGCATTGGCTTGGGGAGTGGGGTGTGCAAGACGCCTTGCTGCCGATCAGAAATAAAATGTGAAGCATGTTGCATAGGCCTCCCGCGCCGCAGGTGGCCTTTACTCACGGACTTTAGCGACCACCATCTTCGTCGAATCCTGACTGCCTGCAGAGGATCCAGGCTATGTGAAAACACCTCGGGTACATCGAATAGGAAGAAATGTGGGCTTAGCGCTGATCGATCACACATATGCAGCTGAGCTATCCGGCCCCGCGGCAGCGGACCAAATAGTGTTGCCGTTGAACGAAAACTGACCCAGGTGTTCAACTGCTTCTGCTCACTTTAAGAGCAGGAAAGCTCCCGGTGATCAGTGAAATGATGGCGGGAAATTCGGCTGAAGCTGATGTACTTAATCGTGATCGGGCCCCGGTAGATAATCACATCTATGGCGCGTTTGGACGGGACTTTGAAACCGCTGATGGTCAGCGTCTCATGGTCGCTGCTATAACCGCATCACAGTGGCGCTCGCTCGTTGCATGCTGCGACCTTGAACTTCAGATTGTTCAGTTTGAGGCTCAGCATCGCCTTGATTTCAGTGATGAAATACAGCGCTATGAAGGAAGAAACGCTATCGTCGGCCTGCAGGAGCCCTGGTTCCGCAGTCGCTCATTAACAGTGTTGCAGAGCGGCTCGATCAGTTCCAAGTGTCATGGGGCAAGTATTCGAGTGTGAAGCAATTGCTCGATGACGATCCTCGCGTTGGGCTCCACAATCCTATATTCGAAACCCTCAACACTCAGGGCGTCGGTTGCCACATAAACGCTAAAATTGCAGCCAGATTTGAAGGGATTGCTCCAGGGCTTGGTTCGCCTGCTCCGTTGCTGGGTACTCATACCGATGAGGTACTGCACGATGTCCTAGGCCTGTCAGGAATCGAAATTGCGCGTCTGCATGATTCTGGTGTGATCGCCGGTGCGGACGCTGACCCATTAGCCCGAGCCTAAATCGCAGTAACCGTCTTCGCTTTGTTGGTCGCAAAGTAAGGGCCATTTTTTATTGGCCCTTTTTTTTACTTCGCACCTTTATCAGCCAGCTTGGTTCACTTGACGAGGCAGACGCAGGCGTAAGTGGAAGGTGCGATGTCCAGCAAGCGTCTAAGCCTCTCGCTGAAACTACCGAACGTGAAACCGAGTTCATCAACAAACGCGCTCACGATGGAGCCCACGAGCAAACGTGCTGAGGCATAGCCGAATGTATCGCGCCAAGCACTGCGGCGAGAGCAGGGGGCTTGCCTACCGCAGAGAATGAGTCCAGAATCAAGGCTATCTCTGTTTCAGGGATTGCTGAAAAGCCTTAATTTTCAACGGCTCGGAAGGCGGATGTGAGTCTCGTTTCCCGCTCCAAATATAGATCTGCAGGCTTTTGGGTTTGTGGGTTGAAGAAAAAAGACGCTTAGGCGTCTTTTTTTGTTTCTGGCTGGTGGTGGTCAGAAATGGTCAAGCTTTGCGATCTTGCCTAAGCGACGCACCAGTATGTCGCGCTAACGGGGCCTGCGGTTTCTCTTCCCCGTTCCTTCCTGTGGTCAACGGTCGATTGGCCCATGATATACATGATCCGCCTAGGCGCTTAGAGCGCCCGATGCTGCTCGCACGGGCACGCACAGCACTTCGAATTATTGTCGAATTGCCAAAGGGCTGCTTTGCGTAGAATGCAAAACATGGGGTGATTGTGGTCGACGGAACTCGTGGCCGATTCATCTGCGTGTGAGTACACCCAGATCGCTAGGTAGGCGGGCGTGCCCAGCCTAGCTCTGTTCGTCAACGCTGACCAAGTGGGAGACAGCCAAAGGACGGTAGTTTTGCGGAAGGGGCTTGAATGAGCAGCCGTGTCACGCCGCAAAGCAGGGAGCTGCTGTGCCCACGTGGATTGTCCGCTTTCGACCCAAAGCGGGCGGCCATTATCGACCGCTGAAAATAGATGAACCATGCAATGGCATCCGCAAGAGGGGCGGGCAATACGAAGCTCCAATGGCAACCGCCACACCCATGCGGAACCTCTCTATCCCGTGAGACGGTCGCCAGTCAGAAACGTCTGCGCAGAAGCGCCTACACGATGCGCGAGG
>NZ_BCAV01000015.1:0-13215 GCF_001320125.1 Pseudomonas sp. NBRC 111119 | reverse complement strand
CTGGCCAACGTTGCCTGTGGCAGGGGGCGCGAGGCTGTGTAAAGCCATGCCCCGGGTCAATTATCCCGCCGCAAATCCGCCGGAATCGGCAGGTCATCCTTGAGCGGATCCGGGCGCTTGCCCTTGCCAGCGCGGTACTGGCGGATCTGGAATACATAGGCCAACACCTGGGCAACGGCCAGGTACAGGCCCGCAGGGATTTCGTGCTCCACGTCGGTGGAATAGTAGATCGCCCGCGCCAGCGCCGGTGACTCCAGAATCTGCACCTTGTGCTCTACCCCTATCTCCCGGATCTTGAGCGCCATGAAGTCGCTGCCCTTGGCCAGCAGCAAAGGCGCCGCATTGCCGTTTTCGGGGTCGTATTGCAACGCCACGGCGTAATGGGTGGGGTTGGTGATGATCACGTCGGCCTGGGGCACGGCCGCCATCATGCGCCGCTGCGACACCTCGCGCTGCAACTGGCGGATACGTTGCTTGACCTCAGGTTTGCCTTCGCTGTCCTTGTATTCGTCGCGCACTTCCTGCTTGGTCATCTTCATTTTCTTGTGGGTCTGCCACAGCTGGTACGGTGCGTCCGCTGCCGCAATCAGCAGCAGCCCGGCAGACATCCACAAGGCACTCCAGCCCACCACCTGCAAGCTGTGAATGATCGCCTGCTCCAGCGGCTCGTTGGCAATCGACAACAAGGCCTGGCGGTCGTTGACCAGCACCACCACGGCCACGATCAGAATCACGCAAAACTTCGCCATGGCCTTCAGCAGTTCGGTCAGGCCGTGCATCGAGAACATGCGCTTGAGCCCCGACAGCGGGTTCATGCGGCTGAACTTGGGTTGCAGCAGGCTACCGGAAAACACAAAGCCGCCCAGGGCGATCGGGGCCACGAAGGAGATCACGAACAACAGGATGAGCAAAGGCTGTACAGCCCAGATGGCCATCTTGCCGGACACCAGCAAAAACGCACCCATCGACCGCTCATCGACAATCACCTCACGGGTGAGGCTGAAGTTCATGCGCATCAGCGTCAGCAGCGTCTCGGCCAGGTTTCCGCCAAACGCCAGCAGCCCGCCGGCGCCCGCCAGGGTCACCGCCACCGTGTTCAGCTCTTTGGAGCGCGCGATCTCGCCCTTTTCGCGGGCGTCGCGCTTGCGTTTCTCGGTGGGGTCTTCTGTCTTGTCCTGACCGCTCTCGCTCTCTGACATGCTCAGCGCGCCCTCGCCAGTTCACGCAGCCATTGCAGCGTCTCGCTGGCCAATGCCTGGTAATGGGACAACACATCGGCCAGGCCCACCCAGAAAATCAGCATGCCCATGACCAGTGTCAGCGGCAAACCGATGGAGAAGATGTTCAGTTGCGGCGCCGCCCGTGTCATTACGCCAAAAGCGACGTTCACCACCAGCAAGGCGGCAATCACCGGCAGAATCAGGATCAACCCGGCCGCGAACATCCAGCTCATGCGCCCGGCCAACTCCCAGAAGTGGTTCACCATCAGTGCACTGCCCACCGGCAAGGTGGTGAAGCTTTCGGTCAGCACCTCGAACACCACCAGGTGCCCGTTCATCAGCAGAAACAGCACACTCACCAGCATGGTCATGAACTGGCTGATGACCGCCACGTTCACGCCGTTGGCCGGGTCCACCATCGACGCGAACGCCATGCCCATCTGCACCGCCACGATCTGCCCGGCAATAACGAACGCCTGGAACAGCAACTGCAGGGCCAAGCCGAACAGCGCGCCCACGATGATCTGCTCGGCGCACAGCAGCAGCCCGCGCAGGCTCAGGGGGTCAAACTGGGGGAGTGGCGGTAGCGCTGGCACGATCACCACGGTAATCGCCACCGCAACGTACAGGCGCACCCGCGCCGGCAGCATGCGCGTGCCGAAGATGGGCATGGTCATCAGCACCGCCGTCACCCTGAACAACGGCAGGATGAACGTGGCTACCCAGGTGCCGATCTGCGTGTCAGTCAGTTCCAGCATCAGGCCGTCAACCGATCAGTTGCGGAATGTTGGTGTACAGGTTGGTGATGTACTCCATGAACTTCTGCACCAGCCAGGGCCCGGCCACGATCAGCGTGACCAGCATCACCAGCAGGCGCGGCAGAAAGCTCAGGGTCTGTTCGTTGATCTGCGTGGCGGCCTGGAACATGGCCACCATCAACCCCACCAGCAGGCTCGGCACCACCAGCACGGCCACCATCAGCGTGGTCAGCCACAAGGCATCGCGGAACAGGTCGACAGCAACTTCAGGCGTCATTCACAGCGCTCCCAGGCGGCATCACACGCCACCAAAACTGCCAGCCAGCGTACCCATGATCAGCGCCCAGCCATCCACCAGCACGAACAGCATGATCTTGAACGGCAACGAGATGATCAGCGGCGACAGCATCATCATACCCATGGCCATCAACACACTGGCCACCACCATGTCGATGATCAGAAAGGGAATGAAGATCATGAAGCCGATCTGGAACGCCGTCTTCAGCTCGGAGGTGACAAACGACGGCACCAGAATGGTCAGCGGCACCTGGTCGGGGCCGGTGATGTCGGTGCGCTTGGACAGACGCATGAACAGGTCCAGGTCGCTTTGCCGGGTCTGCGCCAGCATGAAGTCCTTCAGCGGCCCCTGGGCCTTGTCGATGGCCTCCTGCGCGGTCATCTGCTCGTTCAGGTAAGGCTGCAGGGCGGTCTGGTTCACCCGGTCGAACACCGGCGCCATGATGAACAGGGTGAGGAACAGCGCCATCCCCGTCAGGATCTGGTTGGACGGTGTCTGCTGCAGGCCCAGGGCCTGACGCAGGATGGAGAACACAATGATGATGCGGGTGAAGCTGGTCATCAGGATGACGAACGCAGGGATGAAGCTCAGCGCCGTCATGATCAGCAGAATCTGCAGGCTGACCGAATACTCCTGCTGCCCGTTTGCCCCATTGGACAAGGTGATGGCGGGGATCGACAAGGGGTCGGCGGCCAGGGCCAGCGGCGCGGCCAGCAACAGCAGCAGGGTGAACAACGTACGCAGCGTCGCGCTCATCGCGTCTTGTCCTTAGGGTCCTTACCCATCAGTTCCATCAGCCGCTGGGCAAATTCAGGTGTTGCCTGGCGCGCCCCCTGCGGTACCTCGACCGGTTCTGCCAGTACATGCAGGGTCTCGATGCTGCCGGGGCTGTGACCGATCAGGATCTGCTCCTTGCCCACCTGCACCAGCAGCAACCGGTCCCGCGGGCCGATGGCGCGGCTGCCGACGATCTCGATCACCTGCCCGCCCTTAACCGCCGAGCCCTGCACACGCCGCAGCAGCCATGCCAGCAGAAAGATCAGCCCCACTACCAGCAGCAGGCCGAACACCATCTGCGCCAGCTGGCCGCTCAGGCTGCCCGGTGGCGCCGCCGGGGTCAGTGCCGGCGTGGCGGCGGCCTGGCACAGCTGGCTGGCCAACAGTGCGATGGGTGCCGCGATGGCGCGCCTCATGCCCTTCACTCAGCGCAGCTTCTTGATACGTTCGCTGGGGCTGATCACGTCGGTCAGGCGAATGCCGAACTTCTCGTTGACCACCACCACCTCGCCATGGGCGATCAGCGTACCGTTGACCAGCACGTCCAGCGGCTCACCCGCCAGGCGGTCGAGCTCGATCACAGAGCCCTGGTTGAGCTGCAGCAAGTTGCGGATGTTAATTTCGGTGCTGCCCACTTCCATGGAAATGCTCACCGGGATGTCCAGGATCACATCAAGGTTCGGGCCTTCCAGGCTGACGTTGGGGTTGGGCTTGGGCGAGCTGGCAAACTCTTCCATGGGCAGGCGACCCGGCCCTGGGTTGTTGCTGGTATCGCCCAGCAGTGCATCGATATCGGCCTGGCCGGCCGCGCCGGTTTCCTCCAGCGCCGCGGCCCACTCATCGGCCAGCGCCTGGTCTTCTGGAGAGGTGATCTCGTTTTCGTTAGCCATGGTTTCCTCGACAGGCATTCAATTCGGTAAAAGCGAGCGGCACGCGCTCAGCGGCGTTCGATCGGGTCGATGATCTGCAGGGCCAGGTTGCCCTTGTGCGAGCCCAGGCGCGCCTTGAACGCTGGTACGCCATTGGCGCGCAGCACCAGGTGCTCGGGCAGCTCGACCGGGATCACATCACCAGGCTGCATGTGCAGAATGTCGCGCAGTTTCAGCTGGCGGCGGGCGACGGTGGCGGTCACCGGCACGGCAACGTCCAGCACGTCTTCGCGCAAGGCCTTGACCCAGCGCTCGTCCTGGTCGTCCAGGTCGGACTGGAAGCCCGCATCGAGCATCTCGCGCACCGGCTCGATCATCGAGTACGGCATGGTCACGTGCAGGTCGCCGCCACCGCCGTCCAGTTCGATGTGGAAGGTGGACACCACCACCGCCTCGCTGGGGCCGACGATGTTGGCCATGGCCGGGTTGACCTCGGAGTTCATGTACTCGAAGTTCACCGGCATGATCGTCTGCCAGGCCTCCTTGAGGTCGATGAAGCACTGGTCCAGCACCATGCGCACCACCCGCAATTCGGTAGGGGTGAACTCGCGGCCTTCGATCTTGGCGTGGCGGCCGTCGCCGCCAAAGAAGTTGTCCACCAGCTTGAACACCAGCTTGGCGTCGAGGATGAACAGCGACGTGCCGCGCAGCGGCTTGATCTTCACCAGGTTCAGGCTGGTGGGCACGTACAACGAATGCACGTACTCACCGAACTTCATCACCTGCACGCCCCCCACTGCCACGTCGGCAGAGCGGCGCAACAGGTTGAACATACTGATGCGGGTGTAGCGGGCAAAGCGTTCGTTGATCATTTCGAGGGTAGGCATGCGCCCCCGAACAATGCGGTCCTGGCTGGTCAGGTCGTAGCTTTTGATGCTGCCAGGCTCGGATGCACTCTCGGTCTGTACCAGACCGTCGTCGACGCCATGCAACAGGGCATCGATCTCATCCTGGGACAGCAGGTCCTGTACGGCCATTGCCCACTCCTACTGCAATACGAAATTGGTGAACAGCAACTGGTCGATTACCGGCTTGCCGACTTCCTTCTGGGCCACTTCCTGCACCACCACGGTAGCCTTCTGGCGCAGCATCTCTTGCCCCACTGCACTGCTGGCCAAGGTATCGAAGCCGACCCCGGAGAACATCATCACCAGGTTGTTGCGGATCACCGGCATGTGCACCTTGAGCGCGTCCAGGTCCGCCTGGTTGCGGGCCTGCAGGGTGATGCTGACCTGCATGTAGCGCTGGCGGCCGTTCTGGTTGAAATTGACGACGAATGCCGGCGTCAGTGCCTCGTAGATGGCGGCGGGCTTGACGTTGGTAGCGGCGGCATCGGCAGCCGGGGCTGGCTCGCTCTTGTGCATGAAGAACCAGGTGGCGCCCACCGACAGGCCAACGGCCAGCAACAAGCCAGCAACGATGAGCAGGATCAGCTTGAGTTTGCCTTTAGCGGCGGGGTCTTTCACTGCTTCGGTATTCGCCATGCCAATAATCCGTCGTCCATCAGGGGTTATAGGAAGAATGGGATGGCTTGAGCAAGTGTTATGCCAGATTGCGCGCAGCCCTGGTTACGGCTGCGCGAAGGGGGAATCGCCGTGTTGGCGAATCAGGCGTAGTAATCGACCGCGCTGTCGCCGATGAACACCTGCTGCTCGACGGGCCTGGATGCCTCGGTCGCTTCAGCGGCGCCCTGCTCCGCCCGGCGCGCAGCCACCCCGGACAACTGGCTGCCCTGCTGCTGCGCCTGGCCTTGCTGCTGGCCGCGGGACTGGTCGGCAACGTTGACGTCCGGCTGCGCCAGGCCCTGCTGGGTGAACAACTCACGCAGCCGGTGCACCTGGCTGTCCAGGGCGTCGCGTACGCCAGCGTGGCCGCTGATGAAGGTCACCTGGGTGGGCTGGTCGGCGGCCACATTGACACGGATATCCAGGCGGCCCAGCTCGGCCGGTTCCAGTTGGATATCCGCCGACTTCAGGTTCTGGCTGGACAGGTACATCACCCGGTTCACCAAACCTTCGGTCCAGGCACCCTGGTTCATCGGCAGAGGCTGGTGCAGCGGGTTGGCGTTGACCGGTACGGCATTGGCGGTCTTCGCTGTGGCCGCCTGGGTCAGGTTGGCCAGGCGGCTGGCGAAATCATCAACCCGGGTATCGCTGGCGGCGCTCTTGGTATCCTTGAGGCCATCTTCAAGCAAGGCGCCGAAGGCCTTGTCGCCAGCACCGTCGGCCTCGCCCTCGGCACTGGTCACGCCACCCGCCAAGGTATTGACGGGAGCAGCATTGCTTTCGCCCTGAGTGCGGTCCGCGTCCAGCGCATGAGCGGATGTACTGCCTTTGGCCTGGGCGCTGTGCTCAAGTGCCAGGCGCAGCGTCGGTAGATTGGCGAGCGGGTCAGCATCCGGGTCAAACGCCTGCTCGGCAGGTGACTCCTCAGGCTGCGGGCCGGCGGCCTGGAGCACGGGTGCCACGGCCTGTGCCTGGGCCTGGATCAGTTGCGCGCCTGGTGGGGCGTCGGTGACCTGCCCAGCGACGAGGCTGGCGTCACGCATGCCGGTGTCGGCCGCAGTGGTGTCCTCGGCCGGCAACTTATTGCCGTCATCGGCAACCTTGCCCTTGTCGGCTGCCGACTGCTTGCCGCTAACAGCCCCATCACTCTTGTCCGACGGTTTGCCGGCAACAGCTTTATCGGCAGGGCCGGCAACCTTGTCACGCCCCTGACGCGCCATTACCTGGCCGAACCCATCGCCGTTGTTAGCCTGTACCTGCGGCGTTTTGCCCGCTGACGCGGGCGCCGTACGGGAGGCATCGCCAAGGGTATTGGCTTGCAACAAGGGGTTGGATGCGACAGGCATTGAGCGGTCTCCGCGCCATAAACTGAATGATCACGTCGGTGTATGAGCAAAAGTCGCGCCAAGTTACCTGTCAGCCTGCGGATATTCCCTGCTGCTCGGCACGGTAGAAGCGCTGCACCTCGGCGAACTCCTGATCGATACGGCTGATCAGGTCTTCGATGCCGAACAAAGGGGGGCGGCGGGCACGGTCCTCCAGTTGCTGGCACAGGCCCGCCAGCGCAACGGCGCCCATGTTGCTGCTGCTGCCCTTGAAACTGTGGGCAGCGGCGCCCAGCTCCTGGGCGCTGCGCGCCGCATGCAGTTGCCCCAGGCGCCGCTCGGAGTCGTCTAGAAAGGTCTGTACCAGCTGCAGGTAGCCATCTTCCATGACTTCTCGCAGGTCGCTGAGTACCTTGTGGTCGATATGCATGTCAGCCACTTGTTCGCTCCTTGATCAAGCCAGATAAATGCCCGAGCCCGCCCCAGGCTCACCAGGCGAACTCCACGCGTGCGCACCGGCCACCTTCGGCCCAGGTTGCACTGCTGGACAGGCGCCGGACCAGTTCCAGCCCGCGCCCACTCAGCCCTTGTTGCAATGCCGCCCGTGACAGCACCTGCTGCACGTCGAAACCCTCACCGCTGTCACGCACGTCGATCTTCAGACGCCCGCCCTGGGCATGCGGTTCAACCACAAGGTCGATGCGCACGAAGCCCTCGCTCAACAATGCCAGGCGCCGAGCGCGCTCCTGATAATAGTCGGCAAACCCCTGCACATCCCGCTTGAGCTGCGAATCCAGGCCAAGCACGCCATGTTCAAGCGCGTTGGAGTACAACTCGCTGAGCACACTGTACAGGTTCCCGCCACGGGTACGCAGACCATGAACCTGCTGCAACAACTGCACCAGGTACGGTACGGGGTTGAACTGACGCAGGCTTTGCCCGCGAACCTCGAACCCCAGCGACCAGTCTGCCGGGCTGGTCGGGCCACTGTCCGGGTAGTTTACAGGAGCCGGCAACGGCTCTTGGGCGCCGGGCATGCGGATATCGCACAAACTAATGTCATCCCGTGGCTGCCCACCAAACAGCGCCAGCGCCTGCATCAGCTCACTGAACAGCAGCGCTGGCTCGCGGTTGCCGGCCAACACCGACCGCAGGCGCTGCTCGCCGAACAGGCGCTCCTGGGCATCTGCTGTTTCCAGCACGCCGTCGGACAGCAACAGAACCCGCTCGCCTGCGGCCAGCGGCCATACCTCGACAGCGTCATCGAACTGCCCAGGCCCCAGAATACCCAACGGTAGATGACGTGACTGCAATGGCGTCAGTACAGCACCTTCCGCCGACAGGCGGTAGCCGTCGGGCATGCCGCCGTTCCATACCTCCACTACCGCCCGCTGCTGGCTGAGGTTGAGCAACAGCGCGCAGCAGAACATGTCGACGGGCAGGATGCGTTTGAGCTTGGCGTTCATCTCGCGCAGCACCTGGGGCATGGTGTAGCCCTTGGCCGTCATGCCGTAGAACACCTCGGCCAGGGGCATGGCGCCGACCGCTGCCGGCAGGCCATGGCCGGTGAAATCCCCGAGGAATACGCGCATGTCACCGGACGGCGTAAAGGCCGCGAGCATCAGGTCGCCATTGAACAGTGCGTAAGGCGACTGCACAAAGCGGATGTTGGGCGCGCCAAGGCAACCGGAGTGGGCGACCTTGTCGAATACCGCCTTGGCTACCCGCTGTTCGTTCAGCAGGTGGTGGTGGTGCCGGGCGATCTGGTCACGCTGCTGGAGCACCGTGTCCTGCAGCCGGCGCAGGCGGTCCATGGCGCGGATCTTGGCAGCCAGGATCACGGCACTGTAGGGCTTGGCCATGAAGTCATCGCCGCCCGCCTCCAGGCACCGCACCAGCGCCTGCTCTTCATTGAGGGATGTCAGAAAGATGATCGGCACCAGCGCCTCGCCGGCCAGGGCCTTGATCTGCCGAGCGGCCTCGAAACCATCCATCACCGGCATCAGCGCATCGAGCAACACCAGCTGCGGGCGCCGTTCGCTGAACAATGCCACCGCTTCCTGGCCGTTCTGCGCAGTGACCACCTGGTGCCCCTGGCGCTTGACGATCTGCGCCAGAAGCATGCGGTCGACGTCACTGTCCTCAGCAACCAGCACCGTCAAACCCTGCCCGGCCGGCATATTGGCGCTCAACTGATGTCGAAGAGTTTGTCGAAATTGGAGATGGCGAGGATCTTGCGCACATCCGAGCTGGCGTGCACCACCCGCACATCGGCTTCATCGCCCCCGGCGTAGTCGCGCAGCATCAACAGCATGCCCAGCGCCGAACTGTCGAGGTAAGTGGTGTCTTGCAGGTCGACCACCACGGCATCGGGGCGGCTTGGCTGACGCTCGTAGGCATCGCGAAATTCCTGGTGCCTGCCGAAATCGAAGCGCCCTTTAATCCTGATTGTGAGCTTTTTGCCGTCCTGCGAAAAATCCGTTTCAACTGCCATTTCAGCGATTCCTTCGATGATGGCGGGTGCGTCCTCATGAAGGTGTAGCAGCCACAGGTGGAGGCCGCAAGTGGTGGAGGCTAGAGCGGTTCCTGGCGCGGCAGGCGCTGGGACAGTTCATCGAGCAGGCGCTGCTCACGCTTGTCTTCGGCACGCCGGGCTTCGTCCATGTAGCGCTGCACCAGTTTGCGCAACCCTTCAACCCGCGCGTAGGCCTGCTGCCACATGCCCCGGGCATTGTTGAGGTTGTTCTGGTGCCACACCAGGCTCTGACGCTGCTGGGTCATGGCGGTTTCGAGCTGCCCGAGAAAGCGCTGGTAATTGACCAGCCAACTGCCATTCACGCCCTGGCCACCGCGGTTGATCCACTGCTGCTGGTAATCCTCGCGAAAGCGCTCCAGCTCTGCCAGCTTGGCCTGGGCCGTGGCCACCTGCTGCTGGAAATGCCCCAGGCGCTGGGCGGCCTTGCGCTCGGCTTCTTCGGCCATGCCCACCACCGGCGCAAGGCGCGCGGCGCGCCCTGGCAGCGCCACCGGCTATCAGCCTGCCGGGGGCGTGAAAATCGCCCCCAACTGGTCGCGGCTTTGCGCCATGCCCACGTTCTCCTGCAACCCCTGGCGCAAATACTCGACCAGGCGTGACTGCAAGGCGATGGCCAAATCCGTTTCGGGGTCGCCACCGGCCACATAGGCCCCCACGCTGATCAGGTCGCGGCTTTGCGAAAGGCGCGACCACAGCTGCTTGAACTTCTGCGCTTCGCGCAGGTGATCGGCATCCACCACCTGCGGCATTACCCGGCTGATGGAGGCCTCGATATCAATGGCCGGGTAATGGCCCTCTTCGGCCAGGCGCCGCGACAGCACGAAGTGACCGTCCAGCACGCCCCGCGCCGAGTCGGCGATGGGGTCCTGCTGGTCATCGCCTTCGGACAATACCGTGTAGAACGCGGTGATGGAGCCGCCACCCGCCTCCCCGTTGCCGGCCCGCTCCACCAGCTTGGGCAGTTTGGCGAACACTGACGGCGGATAACCGCGGGTAGCCGGCGGTTCGCCGATGGCCAGGGCAATTTCCCGCTGGGCCTGGGCGAAGCGGGTCAGCGAGTCCATCAGCAGCAGCACGTTTTTACCCTTGTCGCGGAAGTACTCGGCGATGCGCGTGCAGTACATGGCAGCGCGCAGACGCATCAGCGGCGCATCATCGGCAGGCGATGCCACCACCACCGAGCGCTTGATGCCCTCCTCGCCGAGGATGTGCTCGATGAACTCCTTCACCTCGCGCCCCCGTTCGCCAATCAGGCCCACCACAATGATCTCGGCTTCGGTGAAACGGGTCATCATGCCCAGCAACACCGACTTACCCACACCGGTGCCAGCAAACAGGCCAAGGCGCTGACCGCGGCCTACGGTAAGCAGGCCATTGATACTGCGAATGCCCACGTCCAGCGGCTTGCTGATAGGGTCGCGGTTGAGCGGGTTGATCACCGGGCCGTCCATGGGCACCCAGTCCTCGGCCTTCATGCCACCCTTGCCATCCAGTGCACGGCCGGCGCCATCGAGCACCCGGCCCAGCATGCTCATGCCCATGGGCAGGCGACCGCCGTCGTCCAGCGGCACCACCCGCGCGCCAGGGGCAATGCCGACAATGCTGCCCACCGGCATCAGGAACACCTTGGGCCCGGCGAAGCCCATCACTTCGGCTTCGACCTGCACCGGGTGGTAGCTGTCATCGTTGATGACCAGGCAACGGCTGCCCACGGCAGCGCGCAGGCCTTCGGCTTCCAGGGTCAGCCCCACCATGCGCAGCAGGCGGCCTTCGACAACCGGTTGCGCAGGCAGCTCGATGGCCTCGGCGTAAGTGCCCAGGCGCTTGCCGAAGCTGGTGCGTTCAAGGCGCATCCGCTGGCTCCACCGGTGCATCCAGGTCTACCGAAAGGTCAGCGGCGGCAGGGTGCAGGGAATGGTCGTGCAATTGATCGAACAGTTGTGCCACCGCTTTTTCGATGCGGGTTTCCATGGTCGCGTCGATGCGGCTTTGGGTCGTTTCGATGCGGCATCCGCCCGGCAGCAAGGTGCTGTCTTCCAGCAGCCGCCAGTTTTCTTCATGGCGCTCGCGCAGGGCCTTGGCCAGTGCGAAGTCCTGCGGGTTGAGGTGGATGCGGATGTTGTCAGCGCCCATCGGCAGCAGTTTCAGCGCGCCGCGCAGTACCTGGGTGATCTGGCTGGAATCGTTGTGCAATTCGCGGCCAATCACCTGCCGGGTGATGTGGGCCACCAGGTGCACCAGGGTTTTCTCGATGTGCGTGTCCTGCTCGGCGATCGGTTCCATCAGATGGGTCATCAAGCGTTCGAGGCTGGCCAGCTTCACCTTAAGGGCTTCGTCGGCTTCTTGACGCACCTTCAGCTGGGTGCTGTGAAAACCTTCACGCTCACCGGTGGCAAAGCCCTCGTTGTAGGCTTCCTGGCGAATGGCTTCGAGTTCTTCAAGGGTAAGCGGCTGGACGTCTTCCAGCGGCACTTCCTCGACCTCTTCTTCCACTTCTACCGGTTGTTCGGGTTCGGACCGAGGCGGCGGCTGGGGGTCAAAGCTGGGCAGCGCCCATACGTCCACACCCTCAAGGTCACGGGCACGGATCAGGTCGCTGGGATGGTGTTCTTTGGTGGACATGAACTCGCCTGTTTAAATAGCTGCAAGCTGCAAGCTGCAAGCTGCAAGCTGCAAGCTGCAAGCCAAAGCAGACTGCATGAGGGCTTCTTTTTTCTTACCCCTTGAAGCTTGTATCTTGCAGCTTAAAGCTACAAGCCTAAGCAGGCTGCATGGGGCTGCTTTTTCTTGCCGCTTGCAGCTTAAAGCTTGCAGCTTTTAGATCATTTCTTCGGCGCCCTTGCCGCCGAGGACGATTTCGCCGGCGTCGGCCATGCGGCGGGCGATGGTGAGGATTTCCTTCTGCGCCGTTTCCACGTCGCTGACCCGCACCGGGCCCTTGGCCTCGAGGTCGTCGCGCAGCAGTTCGGAGGCACGCTTGGACATATTCTTGAAGATCTTGTCCTTGACCCGCTCGTCTGCACCCTTGAGCGATACCACCAGCACGTCCGAAGACACCTCGCGCAACAGCGCCTGGATACCGCGGTCGTCGACGTCGGCCAGGTTGTTGAACACGAACATCAAGTCTTCGATCTGCTCGGACAGGTCGCTGTCGATCTCGCGGATCGAGTCCATCAACGCGCCTTCCACCGAGCTGTCGAGGAAGTTCATGATGTCGGCAGCGCGCTTGATGCCACCCAAGGTGGTACGCGCGGCATTGGAGTTGCCGGAGAACTGCTTCTCCAGAATCTGGTTCAGCTCTTTCAACGCAGCCGGTTGCACGGTGTTCAGCGACGATACCCGCAACACAATGTCCAAACGCACCTTGTGGTCGAAGTTGCTCAGCACTTCACCCGCCTGGTCCGGGTCGAGGTAGGCCACCACGATGGCCTGGATCTGCGGGTGTTCGTAGCGGATCACGTCGGCAACCGCACGCGGTTCCATCCATTTCAGGCTGTCCAGGCCGCTGGTGTTGCCGCCCAGCAGAATGCGGTCTACCAGGCCATTGGCCTTGTCTTCACCCAGCGCCTGGTTGAGCATCTTGCGGATATAGGCATCGGAACCCACGCCCAGGCTGGTCTGGTCGCCGACCACTTCGACAAACTCGCTCATCACCTGCTCGACCTGGTCGCGGTGAATGTTGCCCATCTGCGCCATGGCCACCCCCACCCGCTGCACTTCCTTGGGCCCCATGTGGCGCAGCACCTGCGCGGCATCGGTTTCGCCCAGTGAAAGCAGCAGGATGGCTGCCTTGTCGACGCGGCTCAGCTTGGCGGTAACGGCTCGGTTATCACTCATCGGCGTTGATCCAGTCTTTCACGACCTGGG
>NZ_BCAV01000014.1:0-58849 GCF_001320125.1 Pseudomonas sp. NBRC 111119 | reverse complement strand
AGCTGTGCCTCGTAGCCCTCGGTGGGGCTTGGCAGCAGAATGCTTGTCGGGCCACCCAGGCTGACGCGGTCGCTGGCCAGTTCGCCATCGAGCCCGATCATGCCGCCCAGCTCCATGTCGCTGTCCGGGGCAGCCTGCTTGCCGCCCCCTGTGAGGTTGTTGAGCACCGGGCGCAGCACGCCGAACACCAGCACCAGGATGAACAGCACACCCAGTACCTGCTTGACGATATCCCAGAACCACGGCTGCTGGTAGAACGCAATGTCGGCAATTTCTTCACCGCGGTCCGGTGCGAACGGCACGTTGATCACCGTGACGCTGTCGCCCCGGCTGGCATCGTAGCCCACCGCATCCTGTACCAGGCGCGTGAAGCGTGCCAAGTCTTCGGCGCCCCATGGCACATGGGTGGTATTGCCATTGGCTGCATCGACCTTGACCTGGTCATCCACCACCACCGCCACCGACAGGCGCATGGTGCGCCCCTGCTGCTGGCGAGTATGGCTGATGGAGCGGTCCAGCTCGAAATTCTTGGTGCTTTGCTGACGCTTGTCCGACGGATAGGGCGCGAGCATGGGCTGGCCAGTGGCCGGGTCCATGATCTGCTGGCCATTGGCATCGACCAACGGCTGGCCAGGCTGGATCGCCCCGGCCGCCGTGGCCGCGCCACCGGTGGTCTGCGGCGCGGACGCAGCGCCCGGCGGCTGGTTGCTCAAGGCACCGGGCACACCCTGCGGGCCTTGGCTGCTGGCACGCTGCTCGTCTACCGACTGCTCGCTGCGCAGCGCGGGCTGGTCAGGGTTGAACTGCTCGGAGGTGGACTCGACCGCACTGAAATCCAGGTCGGCAGACACCTCGGCCTTGTAGCGGTCATTGCCCAGCACCGGCTGCAGAATGTTGTGCACGCGCTGGGTGAGCATGCTCTCCACACGGCGGCTGTAGTCGAACTGCTTGCCCGCCTGGGTCAGCGCGGAGTCCTGGATCTGGTCGGACAACAGGTTGCCCTTCTGGTCGACCACGGTCACCTGGGACTTGTCCAGCTCCGGCACGCTGGTGGCAACCAAGTTGACGATCGCCATCACCTGCCCAGGCTCCAGGGCACGGCCCGGGTACAGCTCAACCAGTACCGAGGCACTGGGTTTGCGTTCATCACGGACAAACACCGAGCTCTTCGGGATGGCCAGGTGCACGCGGGCGGCCTTGACGTTGTTCAGGCTCGACACGGTCCGCGCCAGCTCGCCTTCCAGGCTGCGGCGGTAGCGGGTGGCTTCCATGAACTGGCTGGTGCCCAGCCCCTGTTCCTTGTCCAGCAGTTCGAAGCCGACATTGCCGTCGCTGGGTGCCACGCCGGCCGCTGCCAGTTTCAGGCGCGCACGGGAGAGGTCGTCGGCCTTCACCAGCAGGGCGCCGGAATTGGGTTCCACGTTGTAGGGGATGTCAGCGGCCGACAGGGTATCCATGACCTGCTTGGTGTCCATGCCCGACAGGCTGCCGTACAGGGGGCGGTAATCGGGCTGCTGCGACCACAGCACCACGGCAAAGCCGATGGCCACGCTGGCGGCCAGGCCGACCATGAGGCCGATCTGACGCAGGATGGGCATCTGCGCGATGTTTTCCAGAAACGCCAGGCGCAGCATCGGCGGCTTGGACGCTGGCGGGCCACTTTTGGCGGGCGCGTTGTCGACGACTGCTTCAGCCATGGTCTACGTCCGCCCTCACACCGGCATCTGCATGATGTCCTGGTACGCCTGGACCAGCTTGTTGCGTACCTGGGTCAAGGCCTGCATCGAGACGCTGGCCTTCTGCGAAGCGATCATCACATCGGTCAGGTCAACGCCGCTCTTGCCGATTTCGAAGGCGTTGGCCAGCTGGTTCGAAGCCTGCTGGGTTTCGTTCACCTTGCCGATGGCCTGGCCGAGCATGTCGGCGAAGGTGCTTTGCCCAGGTGCCAGTTCAGGGGCGACAGCCACCTTCGGCAACGACATGGCGTCGGCCTGCATGGCGCGCATGTCCAGCATCAGACGATTGAATTCAACACCTTGGCTCATGACCTTCTCTCTCCTGCGGCCGCATTTTTTTGACAGTGATGCGGCAGATACCCTACCTAAGCAACAAAGGTGCCAGCCTTGGCTGGAGCGGTTGGCATGTTCGGAGGGGAGGTGTTCGTATTGGCGGGGCCTGCCTATGAGACCGGGCGCCGCTGCCAGCCTGCAGCCAGGTTCACTCGCCGTACAGGCTGGCTTCCACATCGAAGCCGGCATCACGCATCTGTGCAAGCTTGTAGCGCAAGGTGCGCGGGCTGATGCCCAGGCGTTCGGCGGCTTCCTTGCGCCGACCGCGCTCGGCACGCAGGGTGTCAATGATCATCTGGTACTCGTGCCGGCGAACATCGCCCTCCAGCCCGGCGCTCTCCAGTGATGGCTCAGTGCCAGCTGCCAACGGAATGGCGCCTTCCAGACAAAAATCCGCCGCCTCGATAATCCCGCCCTGCTGCAGGATCAGCGCACGCTGCAAGGCGTTGTCCAGTTCCCGCACGTTACCCGGCCAGGCCCAGGCCTGCAGACAGGCACGGGCTTGTGCAGACAGCCGTACAGGTGGGTGCTTCATCTTCTGCGCATGCCGCGCCAGCAACTTTTCGGCAAGCGGCAGGATGTCGCCCTGGCGCTCGCGCAGTGGTCGCCAGGCCAGCGGGAACACCGAAAGCCGGTAGTACAGGTCTTCCCGGAAGCGCCCCGCCGCCACTTCGCCCGCGAGGTCGCGGTTGGTGGTGGCCAGCACGCGGATATCCAACTGAATGGGCCGGCGCCCGCCCACCCGCTCCACCTCACGCTCCTGCAGCACCCGCAACAGCTTGGCCTGCAAGCCCAGGGGCATCTCCGAAATCTCGTCAAGCAGCAGGGTGCCGCCGTCGGCCTGCTCGAACTTGCCGGGCTGGGCGGCAATAGCCCCGGTGAAGGCCCCCTTCTCGTGGCCAAACAGCGTGGCTTCCAGCATGTTGTCGGGGATGGCTGCGCAGTTGATGGCCACGAACGGTTGGCTGGCACGGGTGGACTGCTGGTGAATGTAGCGCGCCAGCACTTCCTTGCCCGTGCCGGACTCACCAGAGATCAGCACCGTGGAATCGCTGCGGGCCACCCGCGCGGCCAGCTCCAGCAATTGGCGGCTGGCGGGCTCACAGGCAATCGGGCCGTCCGCGTCCTCGGCGCGCCCTGCCGCGTGCTGTTGCACCAGGCTGAGCAAGGCCTTGGGTTCGAAGGGCTTGACCAGGTAATCAACGGCGCCTTGGCGCATGGCCTCTACGGCGCGCTCCACGGCGGCATGGGCGGTCATCAGCAACACCGGCAACTGCGGTTGCTGGCGGCGTAATTGCGTCAACAATTGGTGCCCGTCCATCCCTGGCATGTTCACATCGCTGATCACCAGGTGGAACGACCGTTCGCGCACGGCCTGCAGGGCCTGCTCGGCACTGCTCACCGCCTGGTGGGCGACGCCGCCGAGGTCGAGGGTATCGGCCAGCGCCTCACGCAGCACGCGGTCATCCTCGACCAGCAACACCGTAACGGGCATCACGGGCCGTCTGCCCCATCGATCAGCGGCAGCTCGATGCGCACGCAGGTGCCACGGCCAACCTTGGAGCGCAGGCTGAGCGCGCCGTCATGGGCCTTGACCACGGCCTTCACCACCGCCAGGCCCAGGCCGGTACCCGTGGATTTGGTGGTGAGGAACGGTTCACCCAGGCGCCCTAGCAACTCGGGCGCGATGCCACTGCCGGCATCACTGACGCACAGGTGCAAGGTGCCATGGCGGCGCCACAGGTGAACCTTGAGCCTTGCCGGCGCCGGGCTGGCCTGCAATGCATTCTCGATCAGGTTGAGCAACGCGCCCACCAGGGTGTCGCGGTTACACAGCAACTCGCCCAGGCGGCTGTCGCACTGCCAGCGTACGGCATGGCCCTGAACGTGGGTCTGGGCCGCTTGCTGCAGCGCCTGGAACAGCGCCTTGGGGGTTACACGGTCCTGTAGCGGCAGCTCTCCGCGGGCAAACACCAGCATGTCGCGCACTTGCTGTTCCAGCTCGTGCAAGCGTTCTTTCAGGCTGCCGGCAAAGCGCTGGCGGGTCTGGGTGGTCAGCGCCTGCTCGGGGTCTGCCAGGTGGCTGGCATACAGCATGGCGGCCGACAATGGCGTACGGATCTGGTGCGCCAGCGAGGCCACCATGCGCCCAAGGGACGACAGGCGTTCATGACGGGCCAGTTGATCTTGCAGGCGACGGGTTTCGGTCAGGTCATTGAGCAGCACCAATTGCCCGGGCTCGGCGTCCAACGAACGGGTTGCAATGGACAAGCGGCGCCCGTCGCGCAGCGAAACCTCGTGGCCGTCGTCCTCACGCGGGGCAAAGCTGCGCGCGATCACGTGCCGCCACAGCTGGCCGAGCAACGGCTCGCCCAGCAGCTCGCAGGCAGCCGGGTTTGCCTCGCGTACCCGCCCTTGCCCGTCGATCACGATAACGCCACCGGGCAGCAGGTCCAGCAGGTTCTGCAGGCGGTTGGCCAGGCGCTCCTTTTCGTTCAACTCCTCGATGCGCTGGGCGCTGACCACGGCCAGCTCACCTTTCAGCTCGCTGACCCTGGCTTCGAGCAGGCTGTAGGACTGGCTGAGCTGGCTGGAGACCTGGTCGAACAGGGCGAACGCCTGCTCGACACCCTGCCGGCTCTCCTGCTCGGCCAGGGACGGGGATACTTGGGCGGCCTGGGGCATCGTGCTCTCTCGCATGGCTGACCGTCATAAAAACGGTGTGTTGCCAGCGATGAAGCAATAGCCGTGCCGAAACTTGGGCACCGTGCACCCAGGCGATTCCCAGCTTACCCCGCTGTTATTGAGCAGTATCCGGCAACCACGCCCTGCCCCACCTGGCCAGGTTCTCCCCTTCCAGCATCCACCCGCCCAGCACCGCACTGCGCAGTTCATCACCCGCCCTGGCCGTGGCATCCAGGTCGGCAATGTGCATGCGAATCGCATCCACCCAGGCCCGGAAACGGTTTTTCACCAGGGTCACCGGCAATTCCGGGTAGCCCTGGTAGCAGCGCACATCACTGGCGATGACCGGGAAGCCGCACGCGCCGTACTCCAGCAAACGCAGGTTGCTCTTGCAGTCGTTGAACAGGTTTTGCTCAACAGGGGCCAAGGCCAGGTCCAGGTTCATGCTGGCCAGCGTTGCCGGGTAATGCTCGATGGCAACGCTCTCATGGTACTCATGAATGTACGGCCGCAGCTTGGCCGGGCACAGGCCGAAGAATACCCACTCCACTTCGCCTGCCAGCTCCTTGATCACATCTGCGATCACTTCCAGGTCACCGGTGTGGCTCGCGCCGCCCGCCCAGCCCACACGTGGTTTGCGCGATTGCCGGCGCAAGGCACTGAGCCCGCTCCAGATCCGCGGCTCCAGGGTGTTGGGCACTACCCGTATATCGTCATGCAGCCCGGCGAAGGCCTCGGCCAGCGGCTGGGTGGACACCACAAAGCGGTCCACATAGGCCAGGCCACGGCGGATGGAGCGCAAGATGTCCTTGGGCATGTGCGACCGGTGCACGCTCTTGACCGGCAGGTTGGGCAGGTAGTCGTCCAGCTCGAACACCTTGAACGCCTGCGAAAACGCATGCATTCGGCGTATGTGCTCGATCTGCTCGTCGCCGACCTGGCGCTGCAGCACGATGCTGTCCGGGCTGAAGCGCTCCAGCTCGGCAGGCGCCAGGTGGTTCCAGGACAACACGCCCTCGGCCAGCCCCTCACGGCTGAGCGCCTCCAGCGGCTGCATGACGCGATAATGGCCACACCCATGACGGTCGGCGGCATGGGCCAGAATCAACGGCAGCGGTTTCCACGACGCCAGTGGCCGCCAGCTCAACTCGGTGGGCGCCAGGGCAAAGCCGTTGGTCGAAGACAGCGAGAAGTTGGGGTTGTAATACGGGTCGCGCGCCAATGCAGGCAGCCAGCGGGCATACAAGGCGTCCTCCTCCTTGACGCTGGGCGGCGTGGCGGCGTCTTCGCTGAGCAGCAGTTGCGCACGGGGGGTCCAGACGTTCAGGTAACCCGCGCTGTGCAGGCGCAGGCACAGGTCCACATCCACCCAGCGCTGCAACTCGGGCGACTCGTCGAAACCGCCCACCTCCAGGAACAGGCCCTTGTTCACCAACAGGCATTTGCCGCTCACGGCCACGTAGTTCTGGTCCACCTGCAGGCGTTGCAGGTAGCCGGGCGCATCCAGCGGCAAGCCGGCGAACGCCTCGGCTACCGGGCCATTGAGGCCAAGCACGTAACCGGCATGGCGGATGGTCGCGTCGCCTGCCACCAGCTTGGCCCCTACAGCGCCGACTTCCTGACGCATGCCATGGTTGAGCAATTGCTGCAGCCAGTCGTTTTCGAGCACCGCAGCGCCTTCGTCGAGCCACAGCAGGAAGTCGCCACGGGCCTGGGTGGCTGCCTGGTTGCGCATCTGCGCCGGCGACAGGCCGGCAGCAAAGCGCAGGCAGCGAATGGCATCGGTACCCAGCTGGGCAACGGCGCCCAGCCAACCGTCAACCGCAGCGCCAGCATTGGCCGGGGCCACCAGCAGCACTTCGTAATGGCGGTGGGTGGTCTTCTCCAGGATGGTTTCCATGCACCGCTGGGCCCGCTCGGTGCTGGCGCCTTGCAGCAGCACCAGGATGCTCACCGGAATGTCGCCAGGGGCGCCGTAGTTCAGGTCGTAACGCCCCGGCTGACCCGGCGCGACCTGCGCCTGGGCAAAGCCCCGGGCGTGCAGATGGCGCTGGATGACGCCGCGCTGGTCAGGGCAGTCCTGCAACGACGGGGCCTCACCGATCAGCAACGGCTCGCTGATATGCCCCAGGCCTGCAAAGCCGCCAGACTCGATCAGCCGCAGGATGTAATCCAGCTCGAAGGCCTGGCCGGCCTCCTGGCGGAAGCCGCCCATGTCCAGCCACACCTGGCGGTTGAACAGCCAGTGGCGCGACAGGCTCGCCGGCAGGCTCAGCAGCAGGTCCAGGTTCAAGTCAGGGCGCAGTGCTGCGCCCATTTCCGCGCCATCGCCGCGCAAGCCCTCGTCAGCATAAACGGCGCGGCAGCCCGGTGCCGCCAGCAGGTCCAGCGCCGCAATCAGCAAACCGCTGGCCGTGAACTCACTGCCCGCCTCCACCACCATGAACCAGTCGAACTCACCCGCCTGCACCAGCGGGTTGATCTGCTCACCCAGGCCGGCAGCGCCCAACGGCATGACAGTCAGGCCATGTTGCTGCGCCATCGTGGACGTGTCGGCCGCAGTCAGCGCCAATACCTTAACGGTGGCGTACAGGCAGCGGTCACTGGCCAGGCTCTGCAGCGTGGCGTTCAAGGCATCCAGCTGGGCGTGCGCATCGACGACGATGACCCCAATCATGGGCCCACCTTGGTGTGCTTGAAGCCGCTGCTCGATAAGCCGCCGCTGCGTGTCCCCCGGCACCCGCTGGTCCAGCCAGTCCTGCAAGGTCGATGCTGCGGGCTTGCCCGCCAGAAAATCCAGCATCTGCTGGCGGCCGCGCTGAATCTCCTCGCTGCCCGCATCGCTGTGGCGGGCGTACAACTCGCGGTACAGCGCAGGGTAGTCCTTCAGCGCTTGCTCCGAGCGCCGGGCAGGCGCGCCATCATCCAGGCGCATGCGCACCTGCACGGTCTCGTAAGGCAGGTGATGGAACGCGCTGCGGGCACACAGGCGCATGAGCAGGTCCCAGTCTTCCAGGCCTGCCAAGGTTTCGTCGAAATCCCCCACCGCCAACGCCAGCGCCCGTGGGCAGGCAAAGGTATTGATGGGGATGTAGTTGTTGATCAGCAAACGCTCACGGGAATACTGCCCATGGGGGTAGCGCTGCTCGCGGGACACCTCGTTGCGTTGCCCTGCCGTGATCACTTCCTGGATAAACACCGCGTCGGTGTACACCACGCTGTCGGGGTGCGCCTCCAGCCCCTGCGCCAACCGCTGCAGGTGGTCGGGCAGGTACAGGTCGTCATCGTCCAGGTACACCACGTACCTGCCACTGGCCAGCTGCAGCGCAGCGTTGCGCGCAGCAGCTGGGCCACGGTTACGGCCCTGGCGCAGGTAGGTGATGGGGAAGTCGTAATCGGCCAGCAGCGACTCCACCGGGTCGCCGTTGTCATTGACCAGAATGACCTCGAAGTCTTTGAAAACCTGGCCGGCGATGCTGTTCAGCGCATCACGCAGCATGTGCGGGCGGTTGTAGGTGGTGAGGATGATGGAGAACTGGCTTCTTTCAGCATCCTGGGCCAGCGCCTCCAGGCGCTCGCACAGCTGCCGCACCCGGGCACCGAGGCCAGTGGAATGCTCTAGCGGGTACAGCGACAGCCGCCGCTTGAGGTGCGCCGCGATCTCACGCTCGTAGCCGTTGAGCAGCCCCTGCTTACCACGCTCGAACACGCCTTCGACGATGCAGGTATGCCCCTCAAGCGGCGCCGACGAAACATAAAACTCGTGAGAGTGCTGCGCGCCATGCACCCGGTAGCTGACCCCGGGCACGGTGGTAAAGACGAAGTCAGGGTAAAGCTCTGCAAGCTGCACCATGAGTTGCCAGTCACCGGCGCCGCGAATCCGGACATCACGCCGCCAGGCTGTGAAAAAAGCGTCTCGGCGGATGATGGCGGCAGAGGGTGTGATGTAGCTGTCGTAGATGAGCAGGTCTGCCAGTTCATGGCGGCCGCCGACGTAATCTGCGCTGCGGTGGCCAGGGTGGGCTGGGCCAGGGATCGGCTCCCCGTGCTCGCTGACCCAACGGATTGGGCTGTAGCCAAGGGCGAATGACGGGTTGCGCTGAAGTGCGGGAAGCAGGCGCTGAAGGTGGCCAGGGTTCATGAAGTCATCGGCCATGAACAACACAAGGTACGTGCCTTTGGCAGCCCAGAAGCCATTCTGGGAGCTGTTGCCCGCGCCGATATTGCGCCGGTTACGCATGTACCGCACGCGCGGATCCGACGAAAACGCCGCCATGACCTGCTGGGTGTCGTCAGTCGAGGCATTGTCCACCACAAGGACTTCGATGTCCTCCACGCCCTGGCCCAGCACGGACCTGACGGCCTGGCCCAGGTACCGCCCGTAGTTGTAGGCCGGGATAACCACACTGACCAACGGCGCTGCACCCCGCACTTGAGCAGCATCCAACGCAATCGCCGAGGTCAGTGCATTGATCCAGAAATCGACCGTGTAGGGGTAGATACGCTCATCAGGTCGGGCACTGCCAAGCATCAGAAATGACTGCAGGCGGTTTGACAGGGCTTGGTAGTCTGGCCAAGGCATGCCGTCGACAAAAGCCCATAGCGCCGCACTGTCGGCAAAGGCACCCGCGTCGATATAGCAGTCAGCAGGGAACCACGCTGGAACGGGGGCATGGCCGCGATGTATCGGCACCGCCCCAGCCAGCAGGCAGCCCTGCCATTGAGGTGGCAGCCACTCAGGCAACTCTGGGTCCTGATCACACACGGCAAAGTGCGCGTTCGGTAAATCGATACCGTCCCGCCCAAACACTTGGGCCTTGCCCGCAAACGGGGTAGGCGGCACCCACTCAGCCAACGGAAGTTCAAGGGCCTGATTCAGCCGCACCAGGCGCTGCCCGGTAAACGCCCGGGCGGCAGGCAGGAACACGCGATCAAACCGCTCGAGCCACTGCGTACCGTCGTCATCGCCTTGCAGCCGCAGCAGGTAAGCCCGAGTGCCAGCGGGTAACGTCAAGCCAGGGTTGTCGGCGCGGATCTGCTCCACGAGCAATACTGCGTCGTATTGGGCCACCGTAGCCGCGTCCTTCACTTGCTCGAACGACAGGCCATTGGCATCGCCGTACGCCAGCAAGGGATCAAATGGCAGCAAAGCCCGCAGTGCCTGCCATTGCTCATCGCTCAAACAGAATGCATTGCACGCCTGCTCAGGCTGTACGCCGGCAATGCCCACCCGCCACGGTGCGCCTTGGCAGCTACCGCCTGCAATTGAGGCCCAATTCATCACGTATCCCCTTCTGACGGCCTCGCCTACACGCAGCCTCGTTGAAATTAATGTCGCTGACCTTGGTTTTTTGCCCAGGCCGCCATGCTGTCGATCGACTGGTCCAGCGCGGTCCAGACATCCAGCCCCACCGCCCGGGCCTTTTCGATGCCTGGTACGTAAAAAGAAGGGGCACTACCTTCGGCACGCCCCATGACCCTCACCGCTTTGCCTGGGGCCACCCGCGCGACCACACGGCGCGCCAAGTCAGCGATGCTGATCGCCTGGTCGGAGCCTACGTTATAGGCTTCCCCGGCCTGACCTCGCACCAGCAACGTCAGCAACCAGGCCGATAGATCGGCGCCATGAAGGTAGCTACGGACCGCCGTGCCGCAGGAGCGAATGACGATCGCATCCTCGAACAGCGCATCGCGGACGAAATTACCAATGGCGAAGTGGCCGTTTAGTGGCAGACCTGGCCCGGAGAACGCAAAACAGCGCGCCATGATTACGTCAACTCCATAAGTCGCTGCATAAATCGCGCCCAACGTTTCCTGCGCCCGCTTGCCTTCGGCATAGGCACTGGTCGCGCTGTTACTGATGCAGGCCGCCGTAAAGCTTTCCCGCACCCCAGCGTGCACTTCGGCCCCGACGTTCAAGGGCCCATACTGTGCTCCAGACCCGACCAACAACACGCGCGCCCCCTGCTGCACGGCCAGGTCCAGTACCCGGCGTGCCCCTGTGATAATGGTGTCGAACAGCTGCAGCGGGTTTTCATGGGCGGTCGCCGAAGTATCGGTGGCCGCATGAACAACGAGGTTTATACGCGCACCCTGATAGTCAAACGTGTCACGCACATCCCCGCTGACCCAGCGCAGCCACCCACAATCACGGTACCGGGGCTGAGCATTCAGAAACCGCGTCGGGTTGCGTGCCAGCACCGTCACGTTTACCCGTGTGCCCTGCTGGTTCAGTTGGTCGAACAACGCCAGTAACCATGCTCCGAAAAAACCGGTTCCGCCGGTGAGCAGAACATGCTGCCCGTGCAGCGCACCCTGCAGGCCAAGGTTGGAGGGGATGGCCTGCAAAGCACTGCTGATGATCGGCGACTGCAATGAAAGACTGGACATGGGCTCAGCGACTCACACGGAAGGAAGCGAAATTGAAGCAGCGCCACGCCGCGGGGTGCGCGCTGGCGCCGCGCCAGGGCTCAGTAAAAATACAGCGTGATGTCCTCAAGAATGTCTGCGTACAGGCGGATACCCACCTTGTAGTCCCCGCGAATGGCCTGCACCTCATCCATCAGTTGCCAATAGTCATCGGAGCGGTGATAGGCGCACACGGCGAGCACGGGTTTGTCACGCTGAATGATGGCACGCGCGCCCCGCAGGGCCGGCGCTTCCATCCCCTCGATATCGAGCTTGAACAAACCCACCTCACCCGGTACCACGCCATCCAACGGCACGCCCTGGATAAATGACGTGATGCTGGCCGGTACAGCGCTGCTCATTTCACCGGCGATGTCATAGGAAAGCGCGGGCTGGTAGAGAGCCCGGCTGGGCACCTCATCCAGCCCCATGTTGAATAGCCAAACGTTCGGCCGGTCTGCAACGTCCCTCAGGGCTTCGTAGTAGGCGGGCAATTCAGGCTCGAACAACCAGGCCTGCTGAACGGGGCCGAAGTGTTCTTCCAACCGATGCAGGGTATCGCCCGCCGCCGCGCCCGCGTCGACGAAGCGGGCTGCGTGCTCGGGTTGTACGAAGGCGCGGTCGAAGTACTCGTCATGCCAGGGCGATTTGACCGGTTCGGCGCACTGGATGGACAGCCCGACCCGCATGCCGATCAACCCGTCGAACACCTTGCGCGACGGTTCGTCATCAAGCCGCAGGAAGGCAGAGATGAAGCGCCAGGGGTCGCGCAGAGGCGCCTCTACGAACGCTGAAAATAGCTCACACCCCAGACCTGGGCCGGCACCGTCCAGCGCGTAGAGGCACTCATGCAGGTTGACCACTCGAATGCCAGGTACATCACGCAGTTGGCTGGCGATGGCATTGCCATGCCGGCCACTGGCGACCACCACCACGGCGTTCTCCAGTGGCAATGCCGACGGGTGATCGATAGGCACCCCCTCGAGTTCAGCCCCAGTCCTGGCCCTGTCATTGTCAAGAAAGCCCCTGACCTGCAACCCCAGTGCGCGTGCGTGGCGCACAACCCGCAAGCCAATTTTGAACGCCCCGAATATGTAGAAACCTTCCGCCAGCCACCCGCGCACCTTGTGCTTGTGGGCAGCCAGCTGCGCCAGGCCGGCAGCTGTCTCCAGCATGCGCTCGATGTTGGGGTATTGATCGAGCCGCGCAAGTACCTCCAGCTTCGCCGGGTGCCTGACCACGATGTGGTCTACTACCTCACGTAGCAGGGCCTCCGATAGGCAAACCGGTACGCGCCTGCCAGATGCAAGAGCAAATGAATGAACAACACCTGTACGCATTTCTGAAACACTGCTATCTACGGAGGACACGCTGACATTCATCCCATTACCTGCCTGAGCATTGGGCGACGGAAGCTGCCACCCCTGACGTACAATTTCTGCGATCACCTGAAGGCCAAGGCCTGCAGGCTCAACCAATGACCACCTCGAACAGCACTTCGCTGCGGTGTGGGTACAACGCAAGCAAACGTGGTTTTATCCTGGCCAACCGGCCAGCAATCCAGCGGTTCAGCACATCATCCGGATCGATCAGCAGCTTTTCCTTCGCAGTGTTTGCCTGCGCGTTGACCGTCAAGAAGCGCCGCGCCGTTTCCAACACCTGTGCGTCGTCCAGATGCTCCAGCATCACGGAAATATCAGGCGCAGGGATATCCCGGTGATCGAGGGCATACTCGATCGCCAGCAGGTCATTGATGCTTTGCAGGTAAGTGCGGAGCCTGACATTGCCGGGTTTTACAAGGTAGTGCTGGAGCCGGCCGTAGGTGGTGACGTAGCGGCGCTTACAAAACTCATACACCCGCAGGCAGCGCTTGAGCGTCGAGAAATCACGGCGCAGGGTGCCTTGGCGATCAGTCAGCACACCGTTGCCGTAGTAGAACAGATCGGAAAAAATCGACGCCGCCTTGGGCGAGTTGTCACCAGGCAGCACCGCTATATCGAAGGCCCGATCATGAACGGTGAGTGTGTTCAGGTGCTGGGGGTACGCCTGAATGAGCATGGCCTCAGGCATTTCCATGAACGCTGGCGAGAACAGGGCATTGTCGGCGAGCAGCATGTTCACCTCGCCGGGAATGTGCGCTGCCCCCAGCAACGGGGTTTTGTTATTGATGATGTCGTACTGGGCAGCGGTGAGTGCTGCCCGGGGTTGGTAAACAGCCAGCAGGTCGTAGTCCGAAGACGCATTGCCCATCCCCAATGGGATGGAGCCCATCAATGAGTAGTACAGAATGCGCACCGGGCACTCACGCTCCATACGGCTGATCGCCGCCTGCACCTGAGGTTGCAGGCCAGGCTGTGCACACTCACCGATCAATTGCACACGCATTATTCAGCCACCCATTCATCCAGGACGTAGTCACTGTGGTCCAGCGCAAGCTCCGCGTGCGTGAAACGCGCGGCCACCCGGTACAAGGCCCGAACGCAACGATCAAACTCGGTTTCCTGGTACGCGTAGCTGATCGAACAGCCCAACAGGGCAAACGCTTGTGCCAAGGGTTCATGGCACGCGCTGTGGACACGCAGACACACGCCTTTGAGGCTGACCTTGCCGGTGGTGTTGAAATGCTTCAGAACCAGCGCACGGCAAGCCCTGAGCAGTACTTCCCAGTAAGCGTTTTGTGCCTGGTAGGGCGCTCTCAAAAAATAGGAGTGAAGGACCGGATACGGCAACTCGGTAACCCCCGATTCCCCCATGCAAGTGATCAATGCCTGCAACGCAGGGCGATTGAGGTAGGTTTCATAGTCCTCGGCCGACAGCGTCAACGGAACGAGCGAGCGTTTGCGGTGGATCAAGAAGGCCGCGCGGTGTTTGCCGCTGTCCATATTGAAATGTGCTTCGTCCGCGTTCCAGTCAGCACGCACCGCATGGCGCACGAAGAATAGCGGGTCGATGGACTCGGTCTGGCGCATGCGCTCATAAACTTGCCTGCGGCTGCTGAGCACGTTGCCAACCCACGCGGCAGTTTGCGCGATGCCGAACTGCTCGGCGGCTGGGCGGCAGTACAGGTCGATGTAATGATCCGGGGTCGCACCTGCCTCGCCGTCGAACCATTTGAACAGTTCCAGATAAGGAAACAGGGTAAATGCCGGGCTGTCCTTGAACAGCCCATTGCCGTCACGTCGGGCACAAACCAGCCATGCAGGCACCCACGCCAACACCTCTGGGCCTTTTCCGTCGATCAGCGCTTCATCTTTGTACTCCGGATAAAACAGCCCCGTCATCCCAGGCACTGCCACCGGTATTGCCAGTTTCTCGTCCAGCACCGCGGCGTGCACCTTCGCCATGTGCTCGCGGTCAAGCGCGCTGCGCCATGACATGTTGGAACCGTTCACCGGGCAAAAGATGACCCGCTCGAAACCTTGCGCGGCCAGGTGCTGGGCAATGCTTTCGTGCTCGAAAATGTTATTGACGCACACCACCACAAGCGCAGCTTTGTCAGCCGTATCGACCGGCATGACAGGCAAACCCTCGTGGGTGCTTATCTCGTCGGCGCGCCTGTCGATGAAGCCAATTAAATTGCAGCGCGCCCTCAAGTAGCGCGAAACCATGGTTCCGCGGTGCGCGGCGCCGTACAGAATCACCGGCGTTTCGGCAGTCCACATCATGCTGGGCGCACTCCTTCGAGCAGGTGCAGGAATTCAGCGTCTGGAGCCTGCTCGCAAACCGGGAACGACATGAACGCTGGATGCTGGACGACCATGGGGAGTGATGCGAGGCCACTGCAGTGATCCATCAGTGCCTGCGCCTCAGGCGCCCTGAAATAGGCCTCCCACTCCGCCCGCTTCATCTTCAGCGGAATACCCTTGAACCCCTGACGCTCCAGGTACAAGGCACGGTGCGAGCCATCGAGGAGATTGAAACGATGCAAGGCGCTGTCAAACACCGCCACCGGCGCGGCCTCGCGGTAGTACTCACCCATGTCGAAAAAGGTTTTGGCGTGATAGAAATCCAATTGATCTTTGGTGAACAATGCTTCGCACGGCAACATCGCCTTCACCACAGGGTCGCCTATAGGCACGTTGGTTGCCGTGTCGATCAGCGCCTGCTCCTGACCCTGCCACTTGAAATAGTCGGCGTAATCGTGATCCAGCCCCGCATAGGAACGCCGTACGGTGTACACATCCTCCTTGTGCACGACTGCTGTGACATAACCTGACGAAGCGCTCGACACGTAGTCGTGCGCAACCAATGTGTTGAGATCGTCATAGCTGCAGTACGCTACCGTCGGGTCACCGGCGTAATAGGCGTTCCAGGCCCGCGTCATGTCCGCCGCCCGCTGGCCACGAAGGTAGGCAGGCAAATGCAGTATGTGGGTGTACCCCACACTGCGCAGACCGCGGGCAATGCTGGGGTGTGCCAGGCCGTTGCCGATCGCCACGAACACCTGCGTGTTGCCATGCTGCTGGATGCACGCTTGCGCACTCATCACCTGCACAGGGGCACCGACCACACCTTGCGGGTCGCGATCAATGACTGCGCAGACATTGACGCCGCGCTTTAGCAGGCGTCGACACAGGCCAATACCAATCTGACCACCGCCATAAACGACCACTGACACGCCTGTCGAAGGTTCAGGCATCGATCCCATACTCCCTTTTCTTTCCAACCGGCAATGAGCCTGGGAGGTATACGCCGTCATGATTCACCCGCAACGGCGTACAGCACCGTGTCGAAGGTGCTGGGTGAGTGGCAGCGCAGGTAGAAACGGTAACCTAGCTCAAAGCCCTGCAACTGCTCGGCGATTTCCCAGAGGTGTTCGGCACGGTGGTAGATGCTGATGGCCAGATGTGGCTTGTGCGTGCGCAGCAGGCATTGCGCGCCGCGCAGGGCGGCCGGCTCTTCGCCCTCGATGTCCATCTTGATGAAATTGGGTGCGAACCCGGGCAACGCATCATCCAGGCGCACGCAACACACAGGGTTGCCGCCGGCCTCCACCAAGTGGCCACCCGCCCCCAGGCTGGGGTCGTAGCCGCTCAGGCGATTGCTGTCGGAGACTCCGCACGGGAAGTGCACGGCGCCCGGCACTTGCCCAAGCCGCGCCACCAGCCGGCGGTAGTTGTCCAGATCGGGCTCGAACGTCGCCACGCTGGCGAACTGCAACCCAGCCTCCAGCAACGCTTCAACGGTATCGCCGACGTAAGCGCCGCAATCGATGAAGCGCAAAGGCTCCGGCAAGCGTGGCAGGTCCGAGGGGAAATACTGCTGCGCCGTGGCAGGCGGCAGGCAGCGCGGATCACCCAATGTACGGTATTGCACGATCGCATCCAGCAACTGCTTGCTGGCTTCATCGACCAGTGCAGCGCGCAATGCTTCGATACGTGGCACATGCTGCACATAAAATGCGGGGTCGACCAGCCAGTAGCGAAACGGTTGCGCGTGGGGGTAAAGGCCAACGAACTCGACCAGGCTGACGATGCGGCCCACCCCCAGTGCCTGCAGGTCGTCGACGATCTCCCGGGTGTCCACATGGGGGTTGAACACCCCGATGATCACGCAGGCCTTGCGCGCCTCCTGGTCTGCAGCCCAGCGCTGTGCTGTGAACACCGGCAGGCCGTCGACCTCGCCAAGGGTGCCATCACGGTCCAGGAACGCGTCGACACGCTGCCCCTGCGCCGCCAGGTACTCTCTGACGCGGCGGCCGGCGAGCCTGGCGCCATAGATGATCAACTGGTCAAAGCCAAACTCATTCGCCATGATCGGCTACCTTGATCAGAATGGCGTGGCCATTGAGGTTGTGCACAAACCGGTAACCCGTAGCTTCTGCCATGAACGCATTGACCATGCGCGTGACGCCCTCACAGCCATGAAAGCCATAGTCGTCGAATACCACCACTGCCCCACGCACAAGCCTGGGCGCTGCCCAGCGCAGCACATCCCGGGCGGACTCAAATACATCCACGTCAATGTGCAACAGTGCCAACCTGCCACCCACCTGCGACGCATTGTGTTCAGGGAACATGCCCACCAATACGCGTACGTCGTCCTCCACCTGGCAGCGCCTGGCCAACGCCAGCACGCGTTGAACGTCTGTATCTGCGTGTTCACCGCCGGTGTACCGCGTGTCGTGCTGCCCCGCCTTGACCACGCCACTGAAGGTATCTGCCAGGAACACGCCGCGCCCCGCGCGTTGGCTGGCCATGGCCAGCAGGCACCCTGAGCCACCACGCCACACGCCGACTTCCAGAAAGTCGCCGTCGACGTGATCCAGTTGGCGTGCCAGGGTCCACAGTTCATACAAGCGCATGATGTCGATCAACGTATGCCCGCGCACTGCCTCATGAGCCTTCAAGAAAGCAGTGTCATTGACCCAAGGCGCATGGCTGGCCATCGGCAGCACGCGGGCATGACGTACTTCAGGCGCCTTGTCATGGGCCCAGTCGCGTTGGCTGCGCAGGTAGCCGTAGCACAGGCCAGTCAGGCGGCGTTTGAGCCATGCACTCATGCCTGTGGGCCCAGCGACACCGCCATTTGCAGCATCAGCTCCTCGCGGCTGAGAAACGGGTACAGGTCTTCCAGTGCGCCGGTGACCGGTTTGCCGTTCTCATCCATACGGGTCATGACGCGTGGGATCCGCGGCTCTTCCACCTGCACCATCACTTCACAGATCACCGGCCCTTCACGGTCCAGCACTGCTTGCAGGTTGGCCTGCAGGTCCTTGTGCGACTCGATGCGTGCGTAGCCCACGCCATACGCGCTGGCCAGCGGTGCCAGTTCAGGCAATCGCAGGCCGCTGCTGACATCGGCACCGACCAGCAGCTGGAAGTGTGCGGTTTGCGAGGTGCGGATTGATGCATAGCCCTGATTGTTGATGACGAAGCATTTTACCGGCAGGTTCTGCGCTGCCAGGGTTGCCAGCTCCTGGATGTTCAACTGCAGGCCGCCATCCCCTTCGACACAGATGGTGGGCTTGCGGCCTGCTGCCAGGCACGCACCAATCGCCGACGGAATACCGAACCCCATCGAGCCCGTACCCCGGTTATGGAAGCACCGCTGGCCCTTCTTGAGGCGCAGGTTTAGCAGGAACAGCTCGGACGCAAAGCCGGAACTGCCAGGTGCGATCACATCTCCTTCACTGAGTAGCGAGGACAACTGGTCAGTGAAGTAGTACATGCTCACACCCAGGCTGTCGTCAGCATGCTCGCGTTGCAGCAGTGGGTATTGTTGACGCCACTCGGCTATGCGCTCCAACCAGGGCGCATACGACGGCAAGGGGGCCTGGCAAACATGGGCGGCCAGTGCCTCGATGAAGGGCTTCACATCGCAAACGACGGGCACCTCCACTGGCATCTGCAATTTGGCAATCTCAGCCGGATCGATATCCACCACTACCTTTTTCGCATAAGGCGCGAAGTGGCCGTGATTGTATGCAGTCAGGGCCATGTCCAACCGCGAGCCCAGCACGATCAGCACGTCGCAGTTCTGCAAGGCGAAGTTGGCCCAGCGCGGAGCGATGGAGCCTGGCCGGCCGGCGTACAACGGGTGTTCGTCTTCGATGATGTCCATAGCAAGCCAGGTCGGCATCACCGGCACCTGTGCGGCTTCGATCAGCTGGTTGAAGGCGGCAACCGCACCCGCCATGCGGATACCACTGCCGGCGATGATACCGGGGCGCTTGGCCTGGCGTAGCAGGCTTACGGTTTGCTCGACTGCCGCACCAAGGTCCGCTGGCGCGGCAACCTCTGGCAAGGTTGCCCGGCGCAGCGTCGCAGGGTCGATGCGGGCCGCCTGCACGTCCAAGGGTACATCCAGCCATACCGGACCCCGCCGACCGCTGAGGGCGGCCTGTTCGAGCCGGTCGAACACCTCGCCGATTGCCTCGGGGTCGGTCAGGGTGACCGCGGCCTTGGTGATGGGGGCGACGATCGACACGATATCGGCTTCCTGCACACCGAGCATGCGCAGGCCGGTATCAGCTTTCAGGTCGGCACTCTTGACCTGGCCCGACACGAAGAACACCGGGGTTGAATCCAGCCAGGCGCCCAGCACTGCCGTAACCGTATTGGTTGCACCTGGCCCGCAGGTGGTCATGCAGGCAGCCGGGCCACCTGTGAGCTTAGCTGCAGCTTCGGCAGCGATGGCGGCAGCCTGTTCGTGCAGGCACAGCACCGGCTCAAGTTCAGGGTGGCGCCCCAGGGCATCATTGAGGTGCATAGCCCCGCCACCCGGCAGAAAGTAGACCTGCCCCACGCCCAGCCGCGCCAGGCGCTCCATGATGTAGTCCGCTACACGCATCGTCTGTGTCACTTTCAATTCCCTCAAAGCCGGCAATCAAGCAAGCCGTGTCAAAAACTGCAGGGCCGACCAGAAACCAGCCCCATGATCCTTGTGCCCCTGCCACACCTCAGGGATGAAGCTGACGTCGGGGTATTTGCGAATCTGCGCCCAGGCAGCGGGCCAGTCGATGTCACCGGTGCCCATCAGCACCCCTTCACCGTTGATACCCTTGGCATCAGCCACGTGCAGGTGCGCCGAGTACGGCAGCAGCAGGGCCAGGGCTGCCTGGAAGTCCAGCCCGAAGTGGAAGCAGGTCATCTGCAAGTGCGACAGGTCCAGGCACAGGCGCAGGCCATGTTCACGAGCCTGCGCCGCCAGTTCGTCGGGCATCATGAAAATGTTCTGGTGGCGCTGGCCGCCGAAGTGCCACGGAAATGGGGCCATGTTCTGAGGGATGAGCTCGGTACCGGCAAAATCCACCTGGCGACAGGCTTCGTGGAAGCGCTCATAGAGTTCCGGGCGCATGGCCAGCGGGCGCGGCGCATCGGCGGAGAAGCCGCCAATGTTGGCAACGATCAGGCGGGCGTCGGCAGCAGGGAAGTATTCGCCGATCTGCAAGGTGGCATCCACCACCCGCTGCAAGTTGTCGATGGAGCGCTGACGGTAGGCAGCGTCGTCCGAGGCCAGGTCCAGCAGTTCGCTGTTCTCGAACAGCTCCGGGGCATGCACGACCAGACGCGAGCAGGCTACCTCGGCCAGAAACGGCTGAGGCTTCAGGCCCAGGTCGCGGTACGACAGGTGGAACTCGAACAGGTCCGGCTCGATACGACGGCGATAGTCGCCAAAATCGTGGTAGCGCACCGGCACGCCCCAGCGAATCGGCAGGTCGAAGGCCAGTTTCTGCTCGGCCTGCTGGGTTTGCAGGTCGCTGTCGAACAGGAAGTCACCCTGGGCAATGTCACGCTGGGCCGGTTTGCCCAGCAGCTCCGGCAGCCGGTAAGGCGGCAGGCCCTGGCCCGGGCTGGCGATGCGCAGCATGCTCTGCTCCAGTACCGCACCCCGGGCGATGTCACAGGCGGCAGTCACACTTTTGCCCAGGTTCTCGCGGTTCAGCAACTCACCTTGGCTGGCGTGACGCCCAGGCCCTTGCCAAGGCAGCGCCAGTTCCAGTTGGCGAATGCCGTCGACCAACTGACGAAATTCGGCGGGCTCCAGGCTGGCCAGGTGGTCGGGCCCTTCCATAGTACGGTCCAGCGTAATGTGGCGCTCCACCACGCGCGCGCCAAGGGCAACGGCGCCGAGGGTAATGGCGATACCCCGCTCGTGGCCGGAATAGCCAACCAGGCCATGCAACTGCTGCAAGCGGCGCAGGTAGCCCAGCTGGATATCCGCCTCCGGGGCCGGGTAGGCGCTGTTGCAATGCAGCAGCACGAAAGGCGTGCCCAGGGCGTTGAGCTGTTCGATGGTTCGGATGATCTCGTGCTCGAACGACATCCCGGTAGACAGAATCAGCGGCTTGCCAAGGCTGGCAGCCTTGGCGATCAGGTAGGGATTGCACAGGTCAGCGGAGGCGATTTTCAACGCCGCCACATCGAATGCCGCCAGGGCATCGACACTGGGTTCGTCCCAGGGCGTGCACAGGTAGGTGATGCCCTTCTGCGCGCAGTAGGCGCGCAGTTGGCGATGTTCGTCGAGGCTCAGCTCGACCTTGTCCAGCAGATCCTGGATGTACTCTACGCCCAGGTCTTCGGCCCGTGAGCCATCGGCTTTGCGCCGGTACAGGGCCTGGCGGTCACGCAGCTGGAATTTGACGCAGTCGGCGCCCGCCGCGATTGCGGCATCCACCAGTTGCCTGGCCAGTGCCAGGGAACCGTTATGGTTGTTGCCGGCCTCGGCGATGACGTATACACGTTCGCCCCCCAGGGCGACGCCGTCGAGAATAATGGGAGTCATTGAATTTTCGTCCGCCAGGAAGTGACACCGCAGGACTCAAAGCGAAAACCTTGAGCCTGACAGCCCAGTGCACGCACCGCATTCACCACACGCTGGCGATGCTGGGGCTGCACGTAAAACAGGAAGAAGCCACCGCCACCTGCGCCCAGCAGCTTGCCACCGAGTGAGCCAGCTGCCACTGCAGCGGCATAGATCTCGTCCAGACGACCGTGGCTGATGGCCGTGGAAAAGCGTTTTTTCAGGTGCCAGGCTTCGTCCAGGCACAGGCCGAAATCCCGCAACTCGCCACGAATCAGGTAGCGATGCATGCGCCGGCACAACGCCACGCTGGCATGCAGCAACTCGGTTTGCGATGACTCGGCCTGCATCTGTTCACGCTGCAGTTCGTGCAGGCGGCCCGAGTCGTGAGATACACCGGTATCACACAGCACCAGGCACGACTCCAGCTCGTTGCGGATCGCCTGCTCCAGACGAATCGGGTGCACCATGTTACGTTCGTTCTCGAACTCGATCAGGTTGAAGCCACCGAAGGCTGAGGCATATTGGTCCTGCCAGCCACCGGCAATACCAAAGCACAGACGCTCGGCCTGGAACGCCAGTTCAGCGATCTCATAGGTACTCCAGCGGTCCTGACGCAACTCGTTGAACACCGCGATGGTCGCGGTGGTGGCCGCTGAAGAGCCACCCAGGCCAGACCCGACTGGAAAGTCAGAACGCAGATAGAGATCAAAGCCATACTGCGGCTTGATCACCGAAACGATAGTCGCCAACAGGCTCTTTTCGGTGGCGGCCAGCAGATCAGCCAGGCATTCGAAGCCTTCCTCCCGCCCGAGGTCCTCCGAGAAAATGCGGATGCTGCGGTCACCCCGCGGAACCAGCGTGGCATGAGCGTACAGGCCCACGGTGCAACTGAGGACCGCAGCCGGGTGATCGATGAAGAAATACGTGAGGTCTGCCCCGCCGCCGCAGAAGCTCATGCGCACCGGCGCCCGCGCCCGGGCCAGCACCGGCACTTCGGGGCTGGCAGCCATCAGCCTGGTGTAGACCTCCACCAGGCGCCCCTGCTCATCCACCGCCGGGATGGCATTGAAGCCCATGTCGAACGCCTTGAGCAGCTCTTCACGGGAAGCCCCTGCCTGCACGGCCCGGAACTGGCTGTTCATGCAGGTGGTAACTGGCAGATCAGTCTGCCCGCCCTGCAGCAGATGACGGCGCACATCGCCGTTGGTAACCACCCCTATAAGGCGTTGGTCATCGGCCACCACGAAGGCAATCTGCAAGGCGCCCGCCTCGATGCATTTGACCGCGTCGAGAATGCTCTGACGTTCGCCGATGCTGAGGGTCTGCACAAGCAGGCTCATAGGGGGGTGTCCAATACGAAGTCCTGGGTATAGCGCGCCAGTGAGTCTGGCGTGCCGATATCGATGAAGCGCCCGCTGTAGCCCACAACGGCCATCGCTTCGCGCTGAAGCAGTTCGGGCAACAGCTCCTGCTCCATGGAGCAAGAGCGTACCGTTGCGCCAGAGAAGGTTGCAGCGCCGAAAGCGTACACCCCGGCGTTGATCAACCCGGGCCCCTGCAGGCCCTTCTCTTTCAGGCTAACCAGCTCCCCGGCAGCATTGAGCTCCAGGCTACCGTAGCGGGCGCGGTCGTCGACGTGTGCGGCAAGCAAGGCGTTGCCTTCGCTCATGACCATCCGACGATAGCCTTGTACCTCCACGAAGGTGTCGGCATTGAGCACAAGGTAACGCGCCTGCGCAGGTTGCTCACGCAAGGCGTTGAGCAGTGCACCGCCAGTTCCCATGGGGCTCGCCTCCACCACCAGCGATAATGACAACCCGGACCTCTGTGAAAGCACAGCCATCTGCTCGGCCACCTGTTCGGCACGATAGTGCGCGCACAGTACGCCTTCGCTGATGCCGGCAGATGCCAGTTGGCTCAGCACGCGCAACAGGAAGGGCTCACCATGCACAGGCACCAGGGCCTTCTGCGTGTCCGTGATACTGCGCAAACGGGTGCCGAAGCCGCCACAGAGTACGTAGGCCCGCATCAGTGCTGCCCTTGAAAGAATAGTTCCAGGCAGCGCACCGCGTGTTCCAAGTGACCATCGCTCAAGCCCGGCCACAGGCCGATCCAGAACGTGTCGTTCATGATCTTGTCGGTGACTGCCAGCTCACCCGCCACCCGGTACCGCAACCCCTGCATGTAGGGCTGGCGGGTGAGGTTGCCGGCGAACAGCAGGCGTGTGCCGACGCCCTGGGTATCCAGGTAGCGCACCAGCTCCACCCGGCGGCCTTCAGCGCCGTCGCGCAGGGTGATGGGGTAGCCGAACCACGACGGGTCGCTGCCGGGCGTGGCCTGGGGCAGGATCAACTGGTCGGCACAACCGGCCAGGCGCTCGCTCAGCCAGGCGAAGTTGCGTTTGCGTGCGGCGACGAACCCGTCCACACGGTCCATCTGCGCCAGTGCGCAGGCGGCCTGCATGTCGGTGATCTTCAGGTTGTAGCCCAGGTGCGAGTAGGTGTACTTGTGGTCGTAACCTTGTGGCAGGTCACCCAGCTGCCAGCAGAAGCGCTTGCTGCAGGTGTTGTCCTCGCCCGGCGCGCAATAGCAGTCACGGCCCCAGTCGCGGAACGACTCGATGATGCGCTTGAGCAGCGGCGAATCCGTGAATACCGCCCCACCCTCGCCCATGGTGATGTGATGCGCCGGGTAGAAGCTGAGGGTACCGATATCGCCAAAGGTGCCGACCATGCGCCCTTCATAGGTAGAGCCCAAGGCATCGCAGCAGTCTTCGATCAGCCACAGGCCGTACTTGTCGCACAAGGCGCGGACCACGCCCAGGTCGAATGGGTTGCCGAGGGTGTGGGCCAGCATGATGGCCTTGGTCTTCGGGCCGATGGCAGCCTCGATCAGTGCCGGGTCGATGTTGTAGGTGCCCATCTGCACATCAACGAACACCGGTACCGCGCCAAACTGCAGGATCGGGTTGACCGTGGTCGGGAAACCGGCCGCCACGCCGATCACTTCATCGCCAGGTTTGATCGCCCGATCACCCAGCCGCGGCGAGGTCAGGGCCGAGAACGCCAGCAGGTTGGCCGAAGAGCCGGAGTTGGTGGTGAGTACGCAGCGGCGCCCCAGGTATTTGGCCAGGCGCTTCTCGAACGCCTCGTTGAAGCGGCCCGTGGTAAGCCACCCGTCCAGTACCGCTTCGGTCATGGCCTGCAGTTCGCCCGCACCGATGACCTTGCCCGAGGGCGGCACATTGCTCTGCCCTGCAACAAAGGGTTTGGGCGCCATCTGCAGGTCGGCATAGCGGCCGACCAGCTCGGCAATCTGTTGGCGCAACTGCTGCGCCGTGCTGTCACTCATGGGTTTCGCCTTGATGAGCCGCGATCTGCTCGCGGGTAACAATGTTCATGTCACGCCCCGCACGCCATGCCAGGTGCCAGGCCAGGGTCTGCTTGAGGGTGTGGTCCAGCGACCAGCGTGGCGCCCAGCCCAGCAACTGCCGCGCCTTGCTGGAGTCCAGGGCCAGCAGCCCTGCCTCATGGGGCTGGGCATCGGCCGCCAACGACCAGCGGGCTTCGCCGGGCCAGTGCTGGGCAAGGCGGCTGACGATGTCACCCACGCTGGCCAGCCCAGCGCTGTCCGGGCCGAAGTTCCAGGCCCCAGCGTGCCGGTCGCCCTCGGTGAGCAGGCTTTGGGCCAGTTGCAGGTAGCCCATCAGCGGGTCGAGCACGTGCTGCCAGGGGCGCGTAGCCCCTGGGTAGCGCAGAACCACTTCCTCTCCGCCCTGCCAGGCGCGGAAGATGTCCGGCAACAGGCGTTCGGCAGACCAGTCACCGCCACCCAGCACGTTGCCCGCCCGCGCCGTGGCCAGGGCCACACCGGCCGTGCGCAGAAACGAGTCGCGGTAACTGGCGCACAGCAGTTCGACACAGGCCTTGCTGCTGCTGTAGGGGTCGAAGCCACCCAGGGCGTCCTGTTCACGGTACGGCCAGGGCCACTCGCGGTTGTCGTAGCATTTGTCGGTGGTCACCACCAGCACGGCGCGCACTGAAGGTGTAGCGCGCACCGCTTCCAACAGGTTGAGAGTGCCCATGACGTTGGTGGCGTAGGTATCGACGGGTGTACGGTAGGCCTCGCGCACCAGCGGCTGGGCTGCCAGGTGCAGCACCAGTTCGGGCTGGAACGCCTGCACGGCGCCCGCCAGGGCCGAGCCATCGCGGATGTCGCCGAAGTCACCGGCCACGTGTTGCTGCAATTGCGCGACCTGCCACAGCGAAGGCGTGGTGGCGGCGGGCAAGGCGAAGCCACGCAGGTCAGCGCCCAGCTGGCGCAGCCACACTGCCAGCCAGCCGCCCTTGAAGCCGGTATGGCCGGTGAGCAGCACCCGGCGGCCCGCCCAGAATGCCGGGGTCAACGCCATAGCTGCCACGCTGCCTCGCCGTTTTTCCAGTGAGCCTCGAGCAGGTTGCGGTCACGCAGGGTATCCATGGGCTGCCAGAACCCCCGGTGCAGGTGGCTCATGAGTTGGCCATCCTCGGCCAGGCGGCGCATGGGCGCGTCCTCCCAGGTGGTGGCATCGCCGTCTATGTAGTCCAACACGGCCGGCTCCAGCACGAAGAAGCCACCGTTGATCCAGCCGCCATCGCCTGCGGGCTTTTCCTGAAAACCGCGTACCTGGTCACCCTGCACGTCCAACGCGCCATAGCGCCCCGGCGGCTGGACGGCGGTGACGGTGGCCATCTTGCCGTGCTGGCGGTGGAAGTCGATCAGGCGCGGAATATCCACGTCCGAAACGCCGTCACCGTAGGTCAGGCAGAAGGTTTCATCGCCAACGTAGTCGCGCACCCGCTTCAGCCGGCCACCGGTAGCGGTGTATTCGCCGGTGTCGACCAGCGTCACCCGCCAGGGCTCGGCATGGCGGTTATGGATGTCCATGCGGTTTTCGGCCATGTCGAAGGTGACGTCCGACATGTGCAGGAAGTAGTTGGCAAAGTACTCCTTGATCACGTAGCCCTTGTAACCCAGGCAGATGATGAAGTCGTTGATGCCGTAGTGGGAGTAGATCTTCATGATGTGCCAGATGATTGGCTTGCCGCCTATCTCGATCATCGGCTTGGGTCGCAGGTGGGATTCTTCGCTGATGCGAGTGCCCAGCCCACCGGCCAGAATGACTGCTTTCATTGTACTTTTCGTCCGCATTGGTCGGAGGGGTGACAAAAAACCGACCCCTGGCACTGGATGCTAGGCAATAGCAAAACACATGCCGGGTTGGTGGTTGGGCGGGCGGATTCTGGGGAATTGGGGTGAAGTGGGGAGGAAGGGCTGCCTTGCAGCCCATCGCGAGCTCTGCTCGCTCCTACGGGTGCGCGAGCGGAGGCCGCTTGAGCGTTAGTCTTCTGCCTGGTCCTCGCCACCTTGGCGGCTCATGCCGTACTTGCGCATCTTCTCCACCAGGGTGGTACGGCGGATACGCAGGCGTTCAGCGGCACGGGCAACGATACCGTTGGCATCGTCCAGCGCCTGCTGGATCAGGCCTTGCTCCAGGCTGCCCAGGTAGTCCTTGAGGTCGAGCCCCTCTGGTGGAAGCATGGCAGGGTTGCTGAAGTTTGGAGTGTGGCCGTTGATGGCCACGCGCTCTTCCAGGTCACTGCGCAGGCTGTCGACCATCTGCTCGTCTTCGTCGTCGATGTAGCGGAATTTCTTCGGCAGCTCCGACACACCAATCACCCCGTACGGGTGCATGATCGCCATGCGCTCGACCAGGTTGGCCAGTTCGCGCACGTTACCCGGCCAGCCATGGCGGCACAGGGACATGATCGATGCCGAGTTGAAGCGGATGGAACCCCGTTTCTCGTGCTCCATGCGCGAGATCAGCTCGTTCATCAGCAGCGGGATGTCCTCGACGCGCTCGCGCAGGGGGGCCATCTCGATGGGGAACACGTTAAGGCGGTAGTACAGGTCTTCGCGGAAAGTGCCGTCCTCGATCATGTTTTCGAGGTTCTTGTGCGTGGCGGCGATGATGCGCACATCGATGCTCTGGGTCTTGTTGCTGCCCACGCGCTCGAAAGTGCGCTCCTGCAGCACGCGCAGCAGCTTCACCTGCATGGGCAACGGCATGTCGCCGATTTCATCCAGGAACAGCGTACCGCCGTTGGCCAGTTCGAAGCGCCCTGCCCGGCTGGTGATGGCCCCGGTGAATGCGCCCTTTTCATGGCCAAACAACTCGCTTTCCAGCAGCTCAGCAGGAATAGCACCACAGTTAACCGGCACGAAAGGTGCCTCACGGCGCTTGGAGTGGTAATGCAGGTTGCGCGCGACCACCTCCTTGCCGGTGCCCGACTCGCCCAGGATGAGCACGCTGGCGTCGGTGTCGGCCACCTGCTGCATCATCTGGCGCACGTGCTGGATGGCGCGGCTGGTACCGACCAGGCTGCGGAACAGGTTTGGCTCGCGCTGACGCCCCCGCTCACGGGCCTGGTCATACATCTCGCGGTACACCTGGGCGCGGTGCAGCGAATCCAGCAACTGGCTGTAGCTGGGCGGCATTTCGAGGTTCGAAAGCACGCGGCGGCGCAGGTCTTCAGGCAACTCGCCAGAAGAAATATCGCCTAAAAGCAAGACCGGAAGGAACTCATCCCAGGTTGCGACTGTCTTAAGCAACCCAAGCAGGGTGCCAGGCGCATCCACAGCGCCGACGAGTACGCACAGTACCTCGCGGCTGGAAGACAGCGGCTCGACCACCTGCTGCCAGTCAGCACTGGTGCAGGGCAGGTTGTCTTCGCCCAGGAAGTTCAGCACCACCGCCAGATCGCGGCGGCGGGTGCTGTCGTCATCGATCAGGAGAATCTTGGTTTCACGCCACATGCAATAGCAACTTCCCTAGTCATATCGGCGCCCGAAGGCATGCTCGACATCATTCCGACTGAATGGTCAGTGTTCGGACGTCTGAAATACGAAAACAGCCACTAGTTAAGTCAAAAAGGGTCGCACAGTCAAATTTATGGCGCCTTTTGTTCAGTTGTTCGCATCTTAACTGAACAAATGATAAACCTTTGAAGCATTCTTCGCTTGGTTGATCTGTGTCATCTCTTCGGCAATTGCCTGGCGCTCGCCGGTTGTCACTTCGATGAGGCTGCGGTAGACCTCCATCACCCCTTCGAGCTTTTCCCGCAGCAAGCCTTGGTCGTACGCGTGCGTTTCGAGCACTTCGTCGATACAGGTACGGCATGCAACGTCCAGCTTCGCAATGGAATCCCAGTCACGCTCGCCCAGGGCGCCAAGCAGGGCATCACACGTATCGTCGAGGCGTTGCAGTGCAGTCATGGTCGTCTCCTTGCCGTCAGCTGGCAGGCTGGATGTCGGCGATGCCGTCCCAACCGCTCTTCACGGTGATCAGCAGCCGGGCCACTTCATCGATGATGCCGGCATCGTTGTCGATGTTGGCCTGCATCAGGCGGTTGGTCATGTACACGTAGAGGGCATCGAGGTTTTCGACGTATTGCGGGTTCTCGCTCTTCTCAGGCGAGAGGCCGTCGCGCAAGCCGATGATGATGTCGATCGCCTTGCCCAGCATCAGCCCCTTCTCGGCCACGTCACCCCGCGCCATTGCCCCTTTGGCCTGCGCCATGCGATCAAGGCCACCTTCCATCAGCATCTGCACCAGGCGGTGCGGCGTTGCTTCGGAAATCTGGGCATGGGAATTGACCTTCTGGTACTGACGAAGGGCTCTCATGGGATTCATCTTGCGACCTCGTGGCGGGCATGCTTCTGGAAGGTTGATACTTTATGTATCGGGCAACACACGGAAAACTTTACGGGTTATTGCCCGAAACCAGCGATAAAAACCGGCTTCGAGCAACGTCTAGCCGTTAATCATCCTTGGACTTGTTCAGCGCATTCAATGTGCTGAGCACCGAGTTCTGCTGCTGGCGCAGCTGGGTCACCAGGGTGTCCATGTTGTTGTACTTGTCCTGCAAGCTCTTTTTCAGGGCATCCATGCGGGTGTCCAGGGTGTCCTGTTCGGCCTTGAGCTTGGTCAGGCTTTCGCTAAGGGTTTTCGAGCGCTCGGCCAGGGTACCGGTGGATGCCTTGGCGAACGGTTCGGTAACTTTTTGCAGGCGGGCCAGCAGCCCGTCCTTGCCATTGAAGATGCTGGTCAGGTCTGCCGCATTGGTGCTGGCGACCTTGTCCCACTTCTTGTCATCCAGGCTCAGCGTGCCGCCATCCTGCGAAGAGGTAACCCCGAAAGCTGCCAACGTCTTGAGGGTGCCGTTGCCGGACACCGCATTGAGTTCTTCACGGATGGACGTCATCAGCGTGCGCATCGATGCATCGCCGGTCAGCGCAGCCGCTGTCATGCTGCCATCGGCGTTCTTGGTGACCTTGGTTTCGGCGTTTACCACTTTCAGCAAGGCGTTGTAGGTGTCGATGAAGCCTTTGAGGCCTGACTTCAGGGTAGAGCTACTGGTGCTGAGTGAGAGAATGGTGGGGCTGTACTCGCCACTGTTGGCATTTTTGGTCGACAAACCGACCAGCTTGATATTCAGACCACTCACCGCATTGGTGATGTCGTTGGTCTTGGATTTCATCTCTACGCCATCGAGCGTGTACTCGGCATCCACCGGTTCATCGACTACTTTGTAGCCCGTGTCGAGCCCGGAATTGCCGGACAGCGTAATGTCCGAGCCCTCTCCCATCTTGGTCGACGTGATGATCAAGCGTGAGCCGGTAGCATCCGTGAGCACGTTGGCACTCAGGCCTGCAGGGCCGAACTGGCTGTTGATGCTGTCGCGCACCTGCTGCAACGTTGCACCAGGCGGAACGCTAAGGTCGAAAGCCTTGCCATTCTGGGTCATGGTCAGGGTGGTCGCTGTAGTGCCCTTGTTGACCACCGACCCTGCCCCGTCCGCATACACCTGCGTGGACACCTTGGACGCCTTGGCCAGCTTGCTGACCAGCAACGAGAACGAACCGGTGGCAGCGCCGCTACCCATGGTGACGGTAGCCACCTTTTCGTTGGACGACTGCAAACTCAGGCCGCCAAAACTGTTGGTATCGGTCATGTTGCTCAGCGCACCACGGAAAGCGTCGAGCGCCGACTGAATCTTGCCAATCGAGGACAACGTGGTGGTTGCCTTCAGCGTTTGGGTATTGATTTGCGTCTGCTTGGGCGCCTTCTGGGCGGCCACGAGCGAATCGACGATGGCCTGGGTGTCGATACCCGAGCCGATACCACTGACGGTTGTACCTGCCATCATTGCTCTCCTTGAACGGTAGCTGCCAGATCCTTGGCGAAAAAATCCTTAAAAGACCTAACAACAACAAAAATCATGCCAGCCTAAGCGCGCCCCTCGAACAGCAGGCTGCCGGCTTCGCTGAGGCTCTGCGCGAGCTTTAACGCCGTTTCAGACGGTAGCTGGCGGATGACCTCGCCCGAGTCGGTGGCGATCACCTTGACCACGACCTGCCCGGTGGAATCATCAATGGAAAAGTCCAGCTGACGCTGGCTCGACTGGACGAAATCACGGATATCGCCAACCGCTTTTTCCAGGTCCTCGCGCGTGTGCGGCTTGGGCTCGGGCGGCGCGGCTTCCTGCACCTTGGCAGGCACGGCCGGGTCCCGCTCCGCCGCAGAGGGCTGGGGTAACACAGGGGGGTACACCTGACTCAGCTTGAGACTGATGTCCATGTTCCGAACTCCTCATGTCAAAAAGGGTGAAAGGGCACGTAAACGCGCCCTTTCACCCTTTACTCAGGCGCCTGAATTACTGGAGCAGTTTCAGGACCGAGGAAGGCAGCTGGTTGGCCTGGGACAGGATCGCAGTGGATGCCTGTTGCAGGGTTTGCTGCTTGGTCAGCTCGGCAGTTTCCGAAGCGAAGTCCACATCCTGCACGGTGGAACGGGCAGCGGTGGAGTTCTTCTGGATGTTCTGCAGGTTGTCAACGGTGGTTTGCAGACGGTTCTGGGTAGCACCCAGGCCCGAACGTACGCTGTCGATCGAACCGATGGCCTTGTCGATAACGGCCAGGGCGTTCTGGGCGTTGACGGCAGCGGTCACGTCGGTGTCGGCGATGGTGGTCTTGGTCGAAGAAACCGAAGCCGCACCGAACAGCTCGGTTGCACCCGTGCCAGTAGCACCGTTGGCCACAGAGTAACCTTTGGCAGAGTCCAAGGAGATCTGGCCAGTTACTACTGCCTTGTCGTTCGCAGTCGCCGACAGCGCAGTCAACGTTGCAGCGTATTCGCCACTGCCATTTTTCGCGCCAACAGAGATTGCTTCTGCACCGGCTTTCGAAGTGAAGCTGAGGTTCTCACCAGTGTCGGACTTGACTTCCAAGCTCTTGGTCGAGTCATCGTAGTTGACGCTGATGCCGAGCTTCGCAGCGTTGGACTTCAGCTGGTCAGCCAGGCTGCCAACGTCGGTCACACCGATGAAGCTAACGGTGCTGTTGCCGACTTTCAGGTCGAAGTTGGCAGGGGTGGCGGCAGCGCCGCTGGCAACGGTCAGCTTGACTTCGGTGCTGGCGGCGGCGGTCAGGCCACCGACGGCGCCATTGAGCTTGGCCGCGATGTCCTTGGCCGAAGCGCCGGCATCGTAGCTGACAGTTTTGGTCTGGCCGTTACCGGTCACCACCAGGTCGGCTGCAGCCACGCCACTTGCACTCGGGGTGATGGTGCCGGATTTAACCTGCTGCGAACCAATGCTCTTGGCCGAGACGTTGTCCAGGGAAACGTTGATGGTTTCGTTGGCGTTGGCACCAACCTGGATGGCCTTGGTACCGTACGAGCCGTCCAGCAGCTTCTGACCACCGAAGGTGGTGGTGTCGGAGATACGGTTCAGTTCGGCAGTCAGCGCCTGGTATTCGTCGTTGTTCGACTTACGGTCTTCGGGGCTCAGGGAGCCAGTGGCCGAGGACAGTGCCAGGGTACGCATTTTTTGCAGGATGTCGGTGGAAGCCTGCATTGCACCTTCAGCGGTCTGCGCGATCGAGATACCGTCGTTGGCGTTCTTTACAGCCTGGCCCAGGCCGTTGATCTGGCTGGTCAGGCGGTTGGCGATCTGCAGGCCAGCAGCGTCGTCTTTAGCGCTGTTGATACGCAGACCCGAGGACAGACGCTGCATCGCGGTGGCCTGAGCGTTGCTGGCCTTGTTCAGGTTTACTTGGGTAGTAACCGAAGCAATGTTGGTGTTTACAGTTAAAGCCATGACGAAATCCTCGTTGTATGGGTACTGCGGCTTCCGGCCTTGGCAACCGCCGGATTGGCCTAGAGAACCTTCGTAATAGTTATCGTCGGATGGCCTGGTTGCTTGAGGGGTTTTTCAAAAAAAAAATGCTGGCACGCGGCCAGCCTTTGAAATCAAGGGGTTGAGGGCGGTTTGTTGGCGCCAGAAATAATGCATATCGGGCATGTAGGAGCGAGCAAAGCTCGCGATGGGGTGCAAAGCACCCCCATCAGATTGCGCGTGACTGCCGAGATAGCTGGGGGCTGCTATGCAGCCCATCGCGAGCTGCGCTCGCTCCTACGAGGCCACGCCGGAGAGGCCTTAGCTGCGATAAAGAATCGCCGAGCCCCACGACAGCCCCACACCGAAGCCGCTGATGGCCACGCGTTTCCAGTTGCCATCGAGCATGTGCTTCTGCAGCAACAGTGGCACGCTGGAAGACACCGTGTTACCGGTTTCCAGCATGTCCTTCACGAATTTCTCGGGGTGATGCTCTTCGAAGCGCCGCGCCACGGCATCGACGATCGCCGCGCTGCCCTGGTGAATGCAGAAGGCGTCGATATCCGCAGACTGCAGCCCGCTGGCGTCGAGCAGCTCGTGCAGGTGCGCCGGCACCTTGACCAGCGCGAAGTTGAACACCTGGCGGCCATTCATGAAGAATTTGCCATCGCTCACCTTCAGATGCTCGGCACCCGAACCGTCGGTGCCGAAGCGGGCCTGGCCCAGGTTCCACACGGCATCTTCGGCCATCCATGTGGCGGTAGCGGCGTCACCGAACAGCATGGTGGTGTTGCGGTCTTCGGGGTCAACGATCTTGGAGTAAGGGTCTGCGGTAATTAGCAGGCCGTTCTTCAGCCCCGCCGCCTCCATGAAGCCCTTGATGGCGTAAAGGCCATATACGTAACCGGAACAGCCCAGCGAAACATCGAAGGCCGCCACGCGGGTGGAGAGGCCGAGCTTGCTCTGAACGATGGCGGCCGTGTGTGGCAGGCCTTCTTCATCGCCGTTCTGGGTGACCACGATCAACGCGTCGATCGACTGCGGATCAAGATCGGGGTTGCTGGCGAACAGGGCCCGTGCAGCCTCTACGCACAGGTCGGAGGTCTCCTGCTCCGGGGCCTTGCGCGGCAGGAAGGACGCGCCGATCTTGCCGAACATGAACTCTTCGTCCTTGCCGAACTTCGCACCCTGGACGTAGTTGTCCAGGCCAGCGGTGGGCACGTAACTCGCGATGCTTTTGATGCCAATCATTCTGGCTTCCCAATGAAAACAGCCAAAGACCACCACTCGATAAATTGAGGGCGCCAAATACCGGGGCGTCACCGCTGGGGAAGGAAAGCAGCGCTTTCCTGCACACCGGTAACAAAATGCTGCTGCATAGAATACAGGGAAGATGACCGTTTTGACTCATTGGTCACATTGAAATGCAATGAAAGCCGGGTAATACGGCAGCACAGCGCTGCCCCGCCCGCCCCCGTAGGAGCGAGCGCAGCTCGCGATGGGCTGCGCAGCAGCCCCGCATTGCATGAGTGATCAGAGCTTGTTGAACAAACTCAACTGGGAAATGCGCGAGAAGGCCAGCTGGGAGGCCTCCAGCATGGCCTGCTGCAGGGTCAGGGTGATCGCAGCCTGAGACATGTCGGTGTTGCCGATCGCATCCTGGGTGGTCTTGTTGGCCAGACCCAGGCTGGTGTTTTCCTGCCGCTGGATTTCCAGCGAACTGCCCCGCGCACCGATCGAACCCCGGGTGATGTCCACCTGCTCACGCGCACTGGCCAGGTTGGCAATGGCCGAGGCCACCGCATCCTTCAGGCCGTTGGCCACGCCCGCGCCAGTCACGGGGGTGTCCAGCGCCGCACGCAGCTGGCTGATGGTTTCCAGCACGTTCTGGTTCTGGTGGGTGTTGGCCGTGACCGCGAACTGGTCGCCGGCCTGCGGCGCGCCGTTCACGTCATAGGTCACCCCCGCCACCGTCAACTGCGGCGCAGTGAAGGTACCGGTGGCCACCGGCTTGCTGTCAGCTTTCATGGGCTGCGCATAGAACTCGTACGTGTCTGGCCCGGTGAACTTGATCACCGCCCCGTTGCTGGGGAACGTGCTGCGGTAGGCAGTGGGGTCCGTGACAGCGCTATTGGTCACTTGCGCCGTGGACGGGTTGCCAGCCCCACGGGTCGTGGTGAAGGAGTCCGGGCGCGCTGCCAATGAGAACTCGCGCCCGGCCACGGCCGCGTCGGCGTCCTTGCCCTCTTCCAGCGTGACGGTGATTTCGAACTCGACACCGCGCAGGGCAATACGGTTGGCCCCCTCGGTCTTGCTGTCGAAATGACCGTTGGTGGGGGTTTCTGCCGTAATGTCGTTGCCATTGGCATCGGTGATCGAATACTGCGTGGCGCTGGTGAACGTAAGCTTGTACGGCTGCCCGGCAGTGAAGCTGTCGTTGTAGCTGTTGCTCGACTTCAACAGACCCGGCGAAACGCCGACCACGCCATCATCGGTGGCCGGCACCAGCAAGGTCGACTGGGTACGGCTCTTGTTCTTCGCTGCATCGAACACGCTGGCACCGCTGTCGTTGGTGGCCAGGTTCAGGGTGTCGGAAACCTGCAGGCTCAACTGGGTCTGGTCACCGTGGTAGCTGTAGGTGCCATCGGAGTTGCGCACGTAGGGCGGTGTCGTGCTCTTGGAGCCGGCGAACATGTAGTCGCCATTGGCATCGCGCGAGTTGAGCAAGCCAAAGATATTGGCCTCGATTTCCTTCAGCTCGGTGCTGATCGATACCCGGTCAGCGTCTGTCACACCCGCGCCGCCGGCACGGATGGCCAGCTCGCTGGCCCGCTGCATCGCGTCATTGATGGTGGAAAGCACGCTCTCTTCCTGCAGCAGCGCATTGCTTACCGTGTTCATGTTGCCGCTGTACTGGTCCAGCAGCGACTGCTGCTGTTGCAGCAGCAGCAACCGCGCCGCGCCCACCGGGTCATCGCCGGCGGTCTGGATACGCACGCCCGACGTTACCTGGGCGCTGGTCTTGTTCATGTCCGAGAAGTTCTTGGAATAGCTGCTGGCGCTGGCTTCATAGAACTGAGCAGTGGAAATACGCACGGTCGCTACTCCTTACAAGGCGTTGATGAGGGTGCTGAAGGTTTCTTGCGCCGCCTTGATGATCTGCGACGACGCGGTGTAGTAGTGCTGGAACTTGACCAGGCTGGCCGCCTCGTCGTCCAGGTTCACCCCAGACACCGCACTGCGGCTTTCGCTGGCCGACTTGAGCACCGCCTGGGTGGCGGTGGTATCGATGGTGGCCTGGCTGGCTTTGGCCCCTACCCGCTCGACCAACGACGCATAGGCCGAGGTGAAGCTGGTGCCACCGCCAGACCCGGTATTGACCGTAGACTTGGTCTGCAAGCCCAGCAGAGCCGTGGCGTTGCGGTTGTCTGCCTTGCCATCGGCGTTGAACGACAGGGTAAAGCTGTCGTTGGCTGCCGGGCTGCCGCCAACGGTGGTTTCCAGCGCGAAGGTGCGCGGGTTGCCGCTGCCATCGACAATCGGGTTGCCAGCCCCGTCGCGCATGGGCACCGATATGGAGAGCTTGTTGTCCTGCCCCGGCACCACGGTGCCGGTACCGATTTGCGCGCCCTTGGCATCGAACACCTTGTAACCCTGGGAGCCGCCGCTGGCGGTGTCCATCACCACCCGTACCGGCATGGAGTCGCGAATCGCCTGCTGCACCAGGGCATTGTCGGCGCCGCCGTAGATATTCAGGGGCTGGCCCAGCGTAGGCTGGGTGATGGTGCCGGTACCGCTGTTGCCACTGCCGGTGGTGGCACTGACCGGGCCGGCGAAGGCCAGCTTGTTGGCATCGGTGAGCACCGTATTGATGGCACCTGCCGCCGACCGGGTGGGGATCACCTTGAAGCTGTCGCCTGCCGCCAACGCCCCGCCTTTGAGCGAGAGGCTGAAGCCGTCGATCACCGGCGCAGGGTCGGCATTGAGGTCGAACGACCCCATGCTGGTGCCGTCGGAACGGCGCACGCTGTACTGGTTGGCGCTGGTGAACTTGACCTCGTAGTCATAGGTACTGACCGCGCCACTGTTGGCGATGGTCACGTCGAGGTTGCCGGAGCCCGCGCTGTTGTTGGACGACGCCAGGCTACGCTGGGCGATGGCAGAGGCGCTGTTGATGCTGGTGAACAGCGAGCTGCCAAACTGACCGTTGGCATCCAGGCCCTGGCCCAGCTGGCTGTTGATGCTGTCAGTGACCACCAGGGCAACGCGGCCCAGCTCGTTCATGGACGGGGTCAGCACATCCTGACGGTAGCGCAGCAGGCCGCCAATGGTGCCGCCGGTGGCGACCGAGGTCACGTCCGAGCTGAACGACTCATAGTTGATGCGCAGGGTGGCCTGGCTCTTGTCCGCCACCCCCGGCTGTACCGACAGGGGGTTGGCCTTGCCGCCGGTGACCAGCGACTGGCCGCTGCCCAGAATGACATCGTAGTTACCTTCGCGCTCCTGCACGGTCACGCCCACCAGCCCATTCAACTGGCGCACCGCTTCGCTGCGGGCATCGAGCAGGTTGTTGGGGGTACTGCCAGTGGCAGTGGCCGCGACGATCTGCTTGTTGTACTCGGCGATGCTGGTGGTGAGCTTGTTGACCTGCCCGGCCAGCGTGTCGAGCTGCGAGTTGATCACTTCGTTCTGCTGGGTCAGCTGGGTGCTGACGGCGTTGAAGCGGTTGCTCAGGGTTTGCGCCTGGGTCAGCAGCAATTGCCGCGAAGCGACGTCACCTGGCTTGGCGGATGCTGTCTGCAAGGCCGAGAAAAACGCGGTGAGCACCGAGCTGATGCCGGTGTCGCGGTCGGCCAGCAGTTTGTCGACGCTGGTGATCTGGTCCTGGAAGGCAGCCGAATCGGCCTGCAGCGACGTGGCGGTCTGCAGCTGGTTGTCCAGGTAGGCGCTGTACACCCGGCGCACGTCGGCCAGTGTGGTGCCACTGCCCAGAAACCCCGCACCGATGTACTGCGACGGGCCCGCCTGCTGCATCGCCTGCTGGCGCGAGTAGCCGCTGGTGGCAGCGTTGGCGATGTTGTTACTGGTTACCGACAAGGCCGCCTGGCTGGCACTCAGGCCACTCAGGCCGATGGAAATCAGGCTCGACATGATTTAGTCCTTTTAAAGATTCGTGGGTCTGCCAGCCATGGCGTATTGCGGTGTGTTCTGCATCTGCTGGGCAATGCTGATGATCTTCTTCGCATAGCCCGGGTCGGTCGCATAACCTGCTTTTTGCAGCTCGCGTGCAAACTGTTCGGGGTTATCGGCCGAGTTGAGTGCATCTTGATAGCGTGAATTGCTCTGCAACAAGGTGACCAGGTCGTGGAAGCTGTCCTGGTAGGAGTCGTAGCTGCGGAAGGCGGCCGTTTCCTTGACGAACTGCCCGTCGCGGAACTCGCTGGTGATCGCCCTCGCCTGCTCGCCCTGCCAGTTACCGGTGGCCTTGATGCCGAACAGGTTGTGGCTGCTGCTGCCGTCGCTGTTGCGCATCACCGATTTGCCCCAACCGGTTTCCAGTGCTGCCTGGGCCACCAGGTAGCGCGGGTCGATACCGATGCGCTTGGCCGCCTGTTCGGCCATGGGCAGCATGGTGGCGACGAACGTGTCGCTGTCGCTGAACGCCTTGTTGGGGGCCAGCGGCGGCTGGGCAACTGCACGGCCGACGATGCGCAAGCCGTTATCCGGCACCGCAAAGGCCCTGGCAGGCTGCTGGCCATCACGGGCAGGCACGGCGGCGGTGTTGACAGTAGCGGCGTCGCTTGCGGTAGCAGACGGCACGATGCCTGCCAGCAGGCGGTCGGTGAGCCTGCTCGGCAACGCCAGGCGCCGCGCATTCAGCGCGGCCACATCGTTGCGGGTGCCAACGGCATCATTGCCGTGCACCGGCGCTGCCACCTTGTTGCCCCACAACGCCGGGCCACCGCTTTCGCCACGCGGGAACGGGCTGGTGTTGGCAGAGGCGCCACGGCTCTTGGTCAACTGGCGCACCAGTACATCCTGCAGGCCGATGCCACCGCCCTCGCGGGACATGCTCACGGCCAACTGCTGGTCGTACATGTCGCGGTACTGTTTCACCGTCTCGGTGTTCATCGGGTTGTCGTCGGCCAGCACATCGCTGGCCTTGCGCGAAGCCTTGAGCATTTCGCTGATGAACAGCGATTCGAATTCCTGGGCCACCTTGCGGACGTTGGCGGCGCTGTCGCGGTCCCCGTGCTTGAGGGCGTTGAGGCGGTTGAGGTCGGTGAAGGCACCACTGTCGCCACTGCCAGACACCAGGCTCTTGCTGTTCATCAGTGGCGTCCTCAGATCACGATCAGGTCGGCTTGCAACGCGCCGGCCTGTTTCAGGGCTTCAAGGATGGCCATCAGGTCACCGGGCGCTGCGCCCACCTGGTTCACTGCCCGGACAATTTCATCCAGCGTGGTACCCGGGCCGAACTTGAACATCGGCTTGGCCTCCTGCTCGGCATTCACCCGGGAGCGCGGCACCACCGCGGTCTGGCCGTTGGACAGCGGCCCTGGCTGGCTGACGATAGGGTCTTCGGTGATGGTGACGGTCAGGCTGCCGTGGGTGACCGCCGCAGGCGACACCTTGACGTTCTGGCCGATGACGATGGTACCGGTACGCGAATTGATGATGACCTTGGCCACGGCCTGGCCGGGGTCGATTTCGAGGTTTTCCAGGATCGACAGGTAGTCCACCCGCTGGCTGGGGTCCATGGGCGCGCTGACCCGCACCGAACCACCGTCCAGCGCCTGGGCCACCCCTGGGCCGAGCAGTTCGTTGACCTTGTCGACGATGTGCTTGGCGGTGGTGAAGTCGGGGCGGTTCAGGTTCAGGGTGAGGGTATTGCCCTGGTTGAACCCGCTCGGCACTGCACGCTCGACACTGGCCCCGCCTGGAATACGGCCAGCAGACGGTACGTTGACGGTGATCTTGGACCCGTCGCGGCCCTCGGCGTCGAAACCGCCCACCACCAGGTTGCCCTGGGCGATGGCGTAGACGTTGCCGTCGATACCCTTGAGCGGCGTCATCAGCAGGCTGCCGCCGCGCAGGCTCTTGGAGTTACCGATCGACGACACCGTGATGTCCACCACCTGGCCCGGCTTGGCGAACGCCGGCAGGTCAGCGTGCACCGACACCGCCGCCACGTTCTTCAACTGCACGTTGCCAGACCCGGCCGGCACCTTGATACCGAACTGCGATAGCATGTTGTTGAAGGTTTGCAGGGTGAACGGCGTCTGGGTGGTCTGGTCACCCGTGCCGTTGAGCCCCACCACCAGGCCGTAACCGATCAGCTGGTTGGAGCGCACGCCGGAAATACTGGCGATGTCCTTCAAGCGCTCGGCCTGCGCGGCAAAGGCGCAGGACAGGAGCAAGGTTGCGGCAATCAGCTGCCTCAGGTTGAGCATGGTCTGTGTACTCAGAAGGGCCAAAGCGGGCTCATGAAGAAGCGGTCCAGCCAGCCGGGCTGGCTGGCGTCGGCAAACGAGCCGGTGCCGGAATAGGTGATGCGCGCATCGGCTACCCGGGTGGACGGTACGGTGTTGTCGGTGGCGATGTCATCCGCCCGGATCAGGCCCGCAATGCGCACCAGTTCTTCACCGGTATTGAGCGTCAGCCACTTCTCGCCGCGCACGGCGATGATGCCGTTGGGCAGCACCTCGGCCACGGTGACGGTCACCGAACCGGTCAGGGTGTTGCCCTGGGTGGCCTTGCTGTCGCCCTTGGTGGTGCGGTCGCCGCTGTAGCCGGCGTCCAGCGACAGGTCGCCACCGCCGAACGGGTTGTTGGTATTGGGCTTGCCGCCGAACAGCGACGTAAGGCCCAGGTTGGCCTTGCTGTTCTTCTGGATCTGCGAGCCGGCATTCTTGCTGGCCGAGGTGCGTTCATTCAGCGTGATGGTGATGATGTCACCCACGCGGAAGGCCTTGCGGTCGCCATACAGGTTCTGTTCGAACCCGGCCTGGTAGATCGAACCGTTGTTGGCCGCTGCCGGCAATGGGGTGCGCGGCAGTACCGGCGCATAGTACGGGTCGTTGGGCTTGGCCACCGGGGCGACACAACCTGCCAGCAACACCGCCCCGCCCAGGGCGAAAACGGACAACAGACGATTCATGGTGCTTACCTCACGGGTGCAACGGGGTTGCAAGGGTTACAGCTGCTGGGTCACGAACTGCAGCATGGAGTCGGCGGTGGAGATCACCTTGGAGTTCATCTCGTAGGCACGCTGGGTGGTGATCATGTTGACCAGTTCTTCCACGGTGCTGACGTTGGAGTTCTCCAGGGTTTGCTGCAGGGTGGTACCGAAGCCGTTCAGGCCCGGGGTACCCACCTGGGGCGCGCCACTGGCCGCGGTTTCGAGGAACAGGTTGCCGCCGATGGCCTGCAGGCCGGCCGGGTTGATGAAGTCGGCGGTCTGGATGTTGCCGATCACCTGGGCAGCCGGGTTGCCGGCAGTGGTGATCGACACGGTGCCGTCCTGGCCCACGGTGAAGGTCTGTGCGTCGTTGGGCACCACCACCGCAGGCTCCAGCGCGTAACCGTTGGCGGTGACGATCTGGCCGTCGGAGTTCAGGTGGAAGGTGCCGTCACGGGTGTACGAAACGGTGCCGTCCGGTTGCAGGATCTGGAAGAAGCCACGGCCGTTGACCGCCATGTCCAGGGGGTTCTCGGTGGTCTGCAGGCTGCCGGCCACGAAGCTCTTCTGGGTGCCGACGATGCGCACGCCAGTACCCACCTGCAGGCCGGAAGGCAGTTCGCTGTCCTGGGTCGACTGGGCGCCAGGCTGGCGACGGATCTGGTACAGCAGGTCCTGGAACTCGGCACGGTCGCGCTTGAAGCCGGTGGTGGACACGTTGGCCAGGTTGTTGGAAATGACCGTCAGGTTGGTGTCCTGGGCGGACAAACCTGTCTTGGCGACCCAAAGGGCTGGAAGCATGTGTGTTCTCCTCGCGCGCCTGTTTTACGGCACCCGTTCAAATGTGATTAGCCGATTTGCAAAACCCGAGCCATGGCTTCGTCGCCTTCCTTGGCCGTGTTCATCATCTTGACGTGCAGTTCGAACTGCCTGGACAACGCCAGCACCGAGGTCATTTCCTCGACGGCATTGACGTTGCTGCCTTCCAGAAAACCCGACACCACCCGCACATTGACGTCGGCATCGGCGGGCCGCCCGGAAGCGGTATGGATCAAGCCGTCCAGCCCTTTGGTCATGCCTTTGGTGTCCGGGTTGACCAGCTTGATGCGGTCCACTTCAGCCATCACCCGTGGGCCTTCACCCATGGATCGGATACTGATGGTGCCGTCTTCCCCCACTTCCACCTTCTGCTCGGGCGGGATGGCAATGGGGCCGCCATTGCCGATCACCGGCATGCCGTTGCCGGCACGCAGCACGCCCAGGGCGTCGATGTTCAGGCTACCGGTGCGCACGTACGCTTCGCTGCCGTCAGGGGCCTGCACGGCGATAAACCCTTTGCCGGTAACCGCCACATCCAGGTCACGGCCGGTTTCAACCATCGGCCCTTCGCTGAAGTCGGTTGCCGGGCGCTCGGTCATGGCAAAAGCACGCGCCGGAAAGCTGTCACCAAACACTGGCATCGAGCGGGCCTGTTCCAAGTCCCGTTGAAAACCGTTGGTGGATACGTTCGCCAGGTTGTTGGCATGAGCCTTCTGTGCCAGGGCGTTCTGGCTGGCACCGGTCATGGCCACATAAAGCAGTTTGTCCACAGCATTTCCTCCGCGCGCCACTGCCGCGCTGTCACCTGGGCAGGGTAAAGCAAAAATCGAACCAGCTTTGCAAGCCTTTAGAATCGGGCGCTACAGCCCGTTCAGGGCTCAGCAGTGTCAGTTTGTTGTCGTCGGGCTGCAGAAGGCAGGTTGCATCACTGATCGCGGCAGGCCGCGTTGTTGTAAGGCCCCGAAAACTTCATCCAGCCTGGGCCCGGATTGTTCTCGGTGCAGAAATAGCGGCCGGTGGCCACGCTCTGCCAAAGATAGAAAGGCCTGGGTGCCGCATAGGCCGATAGGGCCAAGCCAACCCCCAGGGCCGTGAGCAGGGCCAGCGCCCATGCCTTGTTCATTACATACCCCTCCAACCGCCGCCGGTCACCCGGCGGCGCTACCTCACTCAGCTCATCTGGATGATGGTCTGCATGATGGTGCTTTCAGTGGAGATGGTCTTGGCGTTGGCCTGGTAGTTGCTCTGGGCCTTGATCAGGTTGACCAGCTCACCGGTGAGGTCGACGTTGGAGTCTTCCAGCGAAGCGCCGGCAATCTGGCCCAGGGTGCCGGTGTCTGGCGCACCGATCACCGGCACGCCCGACGAGTAGGACTCCTGCCAGTTGGTACCGCCAATCGGGGTAAGCCCCTGCATGTTGGCGAAGCTGGCGACGGCCACCTGGCCAATGACCTTGTTCTGGCCGTTGGTGAAGCTGGCAAACAGCACACCGCTCTTGTCGACGTTCAGGCCCGACAGTTCACCGGTGGCGAAACCGTCCTGGTTCTTGGCAGTTACGGCAGAGGCCGCGTTGTACTGGGTGGTCTTGAGCATGTCCAGGCTGATGCCACCGGTGCTGGCGGTGGCGCCATTGGACGACCACTGGCCGGCAGCGTTTTTCTGCGCAGGGACCCAGTTGTCGAGGTTGAAGGTTTTGTTGGCGTTTACGCTCAGGCCGCCCGTCACCGGCCCTGCAGTGAGGCCATCGGCGTTCAGCGTACCGTCGGACTTGAACGGCAGGTTATTGATCAGCGGCTGGGTCGAGGTCGGGTCGGTAGGGTTGCGGCCGTCGATGGTGGTGTACATCTTCCAGGAGTTGGATGCATCGTCCTTGAGGAAGTACTGGTTCAGCTGATGCGCATTGCCCTGGCTGTCATACACGTCGCTGCTGAACGTGTAGTTGTAGCTTTTCACATCGGACGGGTCGAACGGGGTAACGGTGGGCGCCGCATCGCTGGACTTCAGGTTGATGGTCTGCTCGATCTTGCCAGTGGCCTTGGGGGTCAGGTTGGCGGTGTCGATTTGCAGGTTGGTCAGCACACCCTGGATGATCTGGCCGTTGGCATCCACGGCGTACCCTTGCAGGTTCGCACCGGACGAGTTGACCACGAAGCCCTGCTTGTCGCTGTAGAACGCACCGGCGCGGGTGTAGATTTTCGAGCCGTTGTCGTTCAGGGCAAAAAAGCCGTTGCCGTCGATGGCCATGTCCAGCGCCTGGCCGGTGCCGTTGATGTTGCCCGAAGTGAAGCGCTGCGACACCGCCGCGGTGGTCACCCCGGTACCGATGGTGGTGCGCCCGGCGCTGGTACCCCGAATGGAGCTGGAATACTGGTCGGCGAATTCGGCACGGGACGACTTAAAGCCGGTGGTGGCGACGTTGGCAATGTTGTTGCCGGTGACGTTCAGGGCCTTGTTCGCTGCGTTGAGGCCGCTAAGGCCGATGTTGTAAGACATGTGCTAACTCCTGAAGGTTGCGGAAGGCCCTAGATGCCGATGCTCTGGATTTTGGAGAGCGGAACACTGCCCAGCCCGGCGAGGTTGAGCGTCATTTCTGCGCCATTGCTGCCCATGGTCACGCTGGTGACACTGGCCGGCAGGTTGGTGGTCATGGCGGTGGCGGTGCCGTCGACCGAGGCCGTGGCCTTGAACGAATAGGTGCCCGCCGCCAGCGCCTTGCCGTCGTCGTCCTTGCCATCCCAGGTGAAATCGACCTTGCCGCCCGCCTGGCTACCCAGCTCGAGCGTGCGCACCAGCTTGCCATCCTTGTCGTACACCCCCACCGATGTGGCGGTGCTGGACGCGGTCAGGTTCACCGAGCCTTTCATGTCCTTGCTGGTGTCCACCATGGCCTTGTCGGTTTGCACCATCACGTTGCGGCCCACCAGTGACGAGGCCTGCAAGGCCTGGGAGGACTGGAACGCAGCAGCAATGGAGGTCACCGAACTGTTGAGCGTCTGAATACCTTCAAGGCTGCTGAACTGTGCCAACTGGGCCACGAACTCGCCGTTCTGCTGCGGATCGAGCGGGTTCTGGTTTTTCATCTGGGTAACCAGCAGCTGCAGGAACGCGTCCTTGCCCAGGGCGCTGCCGGCCGCACCGGTGTTGCTGTTGTTCTTGCTCTGCTGTTGCTGCAGCGACGTCAGGTAGGCACTACCGACGTCAGCCGTGGAGTTGGTGGTGGTCATGTCGGCTTCCTATCACTGGCCCAGGGTCAGGACCTTCTGCATCATGCTTTTGGCGGTGTTCATCAGCTCGGCATTGGTCTGGAACGCACGGCTGGCAGAAATCATGTCGGCCATCTCTTCCACCACATTGACATTGGGGTAGTACACATACCCGTCCTTGTTGGCGGCTGGATGATTCGGCTCGTAGCGTGCCTCCAGGTTGCTCTGGTCCTCGACAATGCCCGTCACCTGCACGCCCTGCCCGGCTTCGCCCTGGTCTTCGAACAGCGACTGGCTGCTGCCGGCCTGCGCGTTCTGGAACGTGGTGGCGAACACCGGGTGGCGGGCGCGGTAGGTCTGGTCGATGCTCGAAGACACGGTTTCGGCGTTGGCGATATTGGAGGCAACGGTGTTCAGGCGCGTGTTCTGCGCGCTCATGCCGCTACCGGCAATGTTGAAGACACTGGACAGCGACATGGTCATTCTCCCCGCAGGGCCGAAACCAGCCCTTTGAATTTACTGTTGAGCAGCGTGAAGCTGGCCTGGAAGCCGATGGCATTCTCGGTGTAGTTGGACTGCTCGATCTGCGCATCCACGGTGTTCTGGTCGATCGAGGGCTGCGCCGGCGTGCGGAACTTGAGGCTGTCGTCCGCCAGTGCCATGCCTTCGGCTTCGATGTGCCGGCTATTGGTCCGCTCCAGGCCGATGCGCCCGTTGTTCTGCTGTTTCTCGCTTTCGGCAGCCAGCACCGAGGCGAAATCCATGTCACGGGCCTTGTAGTTGGGCGTGTCGGCGTTGGCGATGTTGTTGGCCAGTACCTCGGCACGTTGGGCGCGGAAGCCCAGGGCCTTCTCGTGGATGCCAAGCGCCTTGTCGAAGCTGATGCTCATATCGGGGAAACCTTCAGAGGTTGACCGGAATTACGTTGAGCAAGCTATAGCAAAGGCTGTGCCAATCGGCCGAAAGCCTTTAGATAGGGGGGCTGAGCGAGAAGTGCGCCAACCGTGATGCCAGAAAAGCGGCAAAGGGCTGCCGCCAGGCGTGCCGAAAGCGGCAATTGCAGGGCGCCATAAGTGGCAAAACAAAAAATTGACAGCCCCTGCAACGAAGAAGGCCGGCAACCCTGGTTGCCGGCCTGAAGTACTTTATTTGGCCTGGTAGATGATACCCGGGCTGCATTGCACCATCTGGTAGTGGTCAGGCAGGCCGTTAAGGGCTTCGGAGGCACCGAGGAACAGGTACCCGCCCGGCTTCAGCGTGCTGTGAATGCGCAGCAGGATGTCTTTCTTCACCTGGGCCGAGAAGTAGATCAGCACGTTGCGGCAGAACACCACATCGAACTTGCCGAGGCTGGCGTAGCTGTCCAGCAGGTTGAACGAGCGGAATTCGACCCGGCTGCGGATCGCGGGCTTGACCGCCCAGCGCCCTGGCCCCTTTGTCTCGAAGTACCGTTGCAAGCGCTCCTGGGATAGGCCACGGGCGATGGCCAAGCTGTCGTACTCGCCGGTCTTGCAGTTGGTCAGCATGGTGCCTGACAGGTCGGTGGCGACAATTTGCGCCCCCATCTTCAGCTGGCCCAGATTGCTGCGTTCAAACTCGTCGATGGCCATCGAAATGGAGTACGGCTCCTGCCCCGACGAGCACGCGGCCGACCACATGCGCAGGCGTTGCCCCGGGTTGGCGCGGATGAACTCGGGGATGACCTTGTTCTTCAGCACCTCGAAGGGGTAGGTATCGCGAAACCACAAGGTTTCGTTGGTGGTCATCGCATCCACCACCTGTTCGCGCAGGCCGCTGCGCGGCTGGGTCTGGATACGCTGCACCAGCTCGCCCAGGCTCTTGATGCCCTGCTGTTCCATCAGCTTGTTGAGACGGCTGGACACCAGGTATTGCTTATTCTCGCCCAGCAGAATGCCACAGGCTTTCTCCAGGAATACCCGGAACTGTTCGAAATCCAAATTACCCGTAGACACTACTGCCGCCTCTTTTCAATCACTGTGGCCGGGGCTTGCCCCGGCTGCTTTCAATGCGTTGCCTTGATCCGGTCGACCACACGCTGGGCCAGGTCATCCGGCCTGAACTTGGCCAGGAAGTCGTCGGCACCCACTTTTTTCACCATCGCCTGGTTGAATACCCCGGACAGCGAAGTATGCAGGCAGATGTGCAGTTTTTGCATGCGTGGGTCGCTGCGGATTTCTGCGGTCAAGGTGTAGCCGTCCATCTCCGGCATTTCGATGTCGGAGATCATCATCAGGAACTCCTCTTCGGGCTTCTTGCCCTCCTCCACCAGTTGGTGCAGGTAGTTGAGAGCCTGGCGACCATCATTTAGTGCCACAACCTCCACACCGACCGTTTGCAGGCAACGGCTGACCTGCTTGCGCGCCACCGACGAATCGTCGACGGTGAGCACCCGCAACATCACGGCCTTGTCCTGCACTTCGGCGTCCACCACCCCGGCGGATACCGACTCCGAAGACGGCGCTACCTCGGCCAGTACCTTTTCCACGTCGATGATCTCGACCATGCGGTTGTCCACACGGGTGACGGCAGTCAGGTAATGGTCGCGGCCAGTGCCCTTGGGTGGCGGATGGATCTCCTCCCAGTTCATGTTGACGATGCGCTCTACCGAATGCACCAGAAAGCCCTGGGTCTTGGTGTTGTACTCGGTGATGATCACGAAGCTGCTGCGCGTGTCCTCCTGCAGCGGCCGCAAACCGGTGGCCATCGACAGGTCGAGGATCGGGATGGTCGCCCCGCGAATGTTGGCCACACCCCGCACCACCGGGTGGGCCTTGGGCAGCAGGGTCAGTGCAGGGCACTGCAGCACTTCTCTGACCTTGAAAACGTTGATGCCATAAAGCTGCTCGCCATTGAGGCGAAACAGCAGCAGTTCCAGGCGATTCTGCCCTACCAGCTGAGTGCGCTGGTTGACCGAATCCATAACCCCCGCCATGCCAGACTCCTTAACCTTTCAGCCATTCGTTGCAACTCACCAGGTGAGTCGGCACGGGCTTTGCTTTTTTGAGCGCCATGTACACGAAAACGACATTTTCCCGACGACTGACGCGCCTGCTGACCGGCTTGCTGGCCACGCTGTGCCTGCTGGTGCCTGTTCGCACGTTGGCGGACGCGTTCACCATGCCTGAACAGCTTATCGGTGTCACCCAAGGGTTTCTTGAATTCACCGTTGAAGATTATCTGGCCACCACCCAGACGGCGGGGCGTTACGAAATCCAGGTCAACCCGCTGGACCCTCGCCTGCGCATGCCACTGTGCAGTCAGGCGCTTGACGCGTCACTGCAAAGCCCCAACGTACCGCTTGGCCGGGTGACCGTGCGCGTGCGCTGCGACAGCGCGGCGCCCTGGACAGTATTCGTGCCGGCAACCGTGCGCCTGTTCCGGGACGTGGTGGTGGTCACCCGCCCCCTCAGGCGCGACAACGTGGTGGGCCCCGGCGACGTTGCCCTGCGCGAACGCGACGTGGGTACGCTGGGCCAGGGCTTTCTGACTGAACTGGACCAGGCGGTGGGCATGAAAATGCTGCGCCCCACCGTCATCGATCAGGTACTGACCCCGCAACACCTTGAGCAGGCCGAAGTGGTGCGCAAAGGCGACCACGTGGTGATCGTGGCCCGCAGCGGCAGCCTGAGCGTGCGCATGCCGGGTGAAGCCTTGAGCAAAGGCGGCCTGAGCGAACAGATACGGGTGCGCAACCTCAATTCCAAGCGCGTGGTTAAAGCCATGGTGACCGGCCCGGGCCAGGTCGAGGTGAGCATGTAGGCCAGCGGCCGGAGGGTACTGGCGGTAAAGAGGCGCTTTTTCTAAACTGTGTCAGAAATCGGGTTGTGTGCTGACGGAACGCCGGCCACGCATTTTGTGCCTAAAGTTTATTGCGGGTTGGCCGAAAACAAGGCAAGCGTCCATAAACCCAGAGGTTTCTGATCATGGTCATCGACTTCAGTCGTTTGAATAATTCCCCGTCCGTAACGGGCGGTGTGCGCGGTAACAGCGCACCCGGCAGCGCCGAAAAACCGGCGGCCAGCCAGGAAGCGGTAAAAGACACCAGCGCCAGTGGCGAGACGGTGCACCTGAGCCCTGAGGCCCAACAATTGCAAAAGATCAGCGACAAGCTGCGTGATGAGCCCGTGGTCAACAACGCCCGTGTGGCCGAGCTGAAACAGGCCATCGCCGACGGCAGCTACCAGGTCGATGCCGGCCGGGTCGCCAGCAAGCTGCTGAATTTTGAAGCACAGCGCTGACCGCTCGGTGCGCTGACTTCATGGACGCTTGAAAAACCAAGAGTTAGCCATGCACGACACTACCCTGCTGCAACTGATCGAAGAAGACATCGCCCCTATGCAGGAGCTGCTCGAGCTGCTGCAGAACGAGGCGGTGGCCCTGCATGGTCGCGACATGCCCTTGCTGGAGCAGATTCTCGCTCGCAAGCAGTCGTTGATCATTCTGCTCGAACAGCACGGCCAGCGCCGCAGCCAGTTGCTGGTCAGCCTGGGGCTGAGCGCAGACCGGGCCGGCGTGCAGGCAGTCGCTGACACTTCCGTGCATGGCGAGGCCATGCTGCAGCGCCTGGACATGCTCTCGCAGTTGATGGAAGCGTGCCAACAGGTCAACCAGACCAACGGCCGCATCATTCAGGTCCAGCAACACGTCACCAACAACCAGGTGCGTATCCTCATGGGCGGCGATTCTCCATCGCTGTACAACAGCCGTGGCAACACCTCACCTCTGGCCAAACCGCGCGCCCTCAACCAAGTGTGATTTTTCTATCAAGGCACCGTACATACTGGCAAAATGCCGCTAATTTGCCTGTGTCGCTTTTGCCTGGAGACCGATAAGCCGTGTTCAATGAATCCGATGCCCCGCAACCGCCAAAGGTGTTGACCACCCCTTTGGAAATTGCGGCCAACCTGCGGCAGCTTCAGGAAAGCCACGACCCACTGATCATCACCTTCCACGACCGCGGCCACCGCTTCCAGAGTTACGTGGTGCACGTGGACCGTGAAAGCAACACCCTCGCATTGGATGACATGATCCCCCGCGATGGCGAGAAGTTCATCGAGAACGGCGAGCACTTTCGCGTCGAAGGTTTCCATGATGGCGTGCGTATCGCCTGGGAATGCGACCATGCGCTGAAGATCAGCGAAGTCAACGGGCACCGCTGCTACGTGGGTGCCCTGCCGGTCGAGATGACCTACCACCAGCGCCGCAACGCTTTCCGCGCCGCGCTGAAACTGTCGCAACTGGTCGACATCATCCTCGACGGCAGCCACCTCAAAGGCAATGGCGCCATGCGCGGCAAACTGCTGGACGTGTCGGCCACGGGCTGCAAGCTGCGTTTCGACGGCAATGTCGAAGACCGCCTGCAACTGGGCCAGGTGTACGAGCGCTTCAAGGCGGGCAGCCCGCTTGGCCTGGTCGACACCATGGTCGAGTTGCGCCACCTGCATTACGAAGAACGCATCAACACCACGTTTGCCGGCGTGCGTTTCCATAACCTGAGCGGCCCTGCGCAGCGCAAGGTGGAAAGTTTCGTGTACCAACTGCAGCGCGAAGCACGGCGGTTCGACAAAGACGACTACTGAGGGCTGAAGGGTTCACCCGCAAACACCAGCGGGTGAACCCGTCGCCAAAAAGCCGACAGGGCCAGGCGAGCCCCACCGTCCCTATCTGGCAGATTCCAAATCGTTTGCGGGTTGCTCCGGTTGCTTTTCCGGGTCTTCGGTGTCTTCTGCCGCCACCGGGGCCTGCATCACATCCTGCACCGTCTGCCCATCCACCCTCGGGTCCAGTGCTGCCGACAGCGGCGAGCCAGCGGCCGGCATTGCCACGTGGCCCAGTGGCGCGTCCTGCACCTGGTGCAGCCCGGTAACCGCTTTTGGGCGGATACGCCATACCAGCACCAGGGCAAAGAACACGAAGAAGGCATACAGCATCTGCACACCCAGCAGCTTCATCAGCACGCCGGTCGCCAACGGGCCGATACATGCTCCCACGCCATAGGTGACCAGCAGCATGGCCGTCAGCGACACGCGTCGTTCGCTTTCCACATGGTCGTTGGAAAACGCAACCGCCAGCGGGTACAGGCAGAATTGCAGCAGCGACACCAGAAAGCCGATACCGAACAACAACTCCAACGGCACGCTGGGCAGAATGGCCAACGGCGCTGCCACCAGCGCCAGCCCGCCTGCCACACTGCGGATCAGCACAGCCCGGTCGTAGCGGTCGGACAACCAGCCCAAGGGGTACTGCACCACCAGGCCAGCGAAAATGCAGCTACCCATGAACAGGCCGACCTGCTCGGTGGTCAGCCCCTGGCTGGCCGCGTACAGGGGCGCGAGGCCATAGAACGAGCCAACGATCAGCCCCGCGCCCAATACGGTACTGAGCGACTGCGGCACCCGCTTGATGAAGAACCTGGGCTCCATGGGGGCCGGCCGTAACGGTGCGGGGTGGATGCGGCGGGTCATGGCGACCGGCACCAGGCACAGGGCAAAACACATCGCCACCAACATCAGCAGTTCAGGGCCGAGCTCTGGGTGTACCACCAGGATCAACTGGCCAAGTACCAGGCCCAGATAAGACGCGATCATGTACCCGCTGAACACGGCACCCCGGTATTTTACGTCCGCCTGCTCGTTCAGCCAACTTTCGATGACCATGTACTGGCACATCATGCCGAGGCCGACGATCATGCGCAGGCCCACCCAGGCCGGCAGCCAGTTGGTCAGGCCGTGGCCCAGCACCGCCGCGCCGACGATGCCGGCACAGGTGGCGTAGGCGCGGATGTGCCCTACCCGGCCGATCAGCCGGTGGCCGACCTTGCCGCCCACGGCCAGGCCAAAGTAGTTGGCCGCCATCAGCGCACCCACCCACAGGCTGTCGACATGGTCGGCCGCCAGGCGCAAGGCCAGGTAGGTACTGAGCAGGCCCGAGCCGATCAACATCATCAGCGCAGCAAAATACAACGACTGAAACGGCTTCCAGATAGTGCGCATACGTCCCTTCAGGCTCCCTCGTCAACAGGCGGTGGGTGCTAGCAGCATAATGGCAAATGTTGCCGGTTTGCAGGCCCCGCTTGCGAATCACAATAGTGTCGGGCGCCGTAGGGCGCCGACAGCCTTGGACCACCGTTATTCGCGCAAGGTCAGACCATTTGGCGGCAGCGGCAACGCGGTCTTGTAACGCACCTGCTTCAAGGCAAAGCTTGAGCGGATATTGGCCACGCCCGGCAAGCGCGTGAGGTAATCCAGAAACCGCTCCAGGGCCTGGATGCTGGGCAGCAGCACGCGCAGCAGGTAGTCCGGGTCGCCGGTCATGAGGTAGCACTCCATCACTTCGGGGCGCTCGGCAATTTCTTCCTCGAAGCGGTGCAGAGACTGCTCGACCTGTTTTTCCAGGCTGACATGGATGAACACATTCACATCAAGCCCCAGCACCTCAGGCGACAGCAGCGTGACCTGCTGGCGAATCACCCCCAGTTCTTCCATCGACCGCACGCGGTTGAAGCACGGCGTGGGTGACAGGTTGACCGAGCGGGCCAGCTCGGCATTGGTGATGCGGGCGTTTTCCTGCAGGCTGTTGAGGATGCCGATATCGGTACGATCGAGTTTGCGCATGAGACAAAATCACCGGTTTATTGTGTTTATGCGGAATGTTTATCTGGCCTGTTCGGCAAAGGCAATCAACTAGAGAGAAAAATTCTCCCGCAGGGCAACTACCATGTAGGTGACGCTGACCTACTGGTCACAAGCCGGTGCTCAGCCGCGACCGCTTCAAAGCTCACAAAAACAAATACCCGAGCGAGCGTAAACAGCATGAACGAGTACGCCCCCCTGCGTTTGCATGTGCCCGAGCCTACAGGCCGGCCAGGCTGCCAGACCGATTTTTCCTACCTGCGCCTGAACGACGCGGGCCAGGTCCGTAAACCTCCCGTCGATGTGGACGCTGCCGACACTTCCGACCTTTCGGGCAGCCTGGTGCGGGTGCTGGACGAGCACGGCAATGCCCAGGGCCCCTGGGCCGAGGGCATCGACCCGCAGGTGCTGCGCCAAGGTATGCGAGCCATGCTCAAGACGCGTATCTTCGACAGCCGCATGGTGGTCGCCCAGCGCCAGAAAAAAATGTCTTTCTACATGCAGAGCCTGGGTGAAGAAGCCATCGGCAGCGCCCAGGCGCTGGCGCTGAACCGCACCGACATGTGCTTCCCCACCTACCGCCAGCAAAGCATCCTGATTGCCCGCGACGTGTCGCTGGTCGACATGATCTGCCAGTTGCTGTCCAACGAACGTGACCCGCTCAAAGGCCGCCAACTGCCGATCATGTACTCGGTACGCGAGGCCGGTTTCTTCACCATCAGCGGCAACCTGGCCACCCAGTTCGTGCAGGCGGTGGGCTGGGCGATGGCTTCGGCGATCAAGGGGGATACCAAGATTGCCTCGGCCTGGATCGGCGATGGCGCCACCGCAGAATCAGACTTCCACACCGCCCTCACCTTTGCCCACGTCTACCGCGCCCCCGTAATCCTCAACGTGGTCAACAACCAGTGGGCGATCTCGACATTCCAGGCCATCGCCGGGGGCGAGTCCACCACCTTTGCCGGGCGCGGCGTGGGCTGTGGCATTGCCTCGCTGCGGGTGGACGGCAACGACTTCATCGCGGTGTACGCGGCCTCGCGCTGGGCGGCCGAGCGCGCCCGTCGCGGCCTGGGCCCGAGCCTGATCGAATGGGTCACCTACCGCGCCGGCCCCCACTCCACCTCCGACGACCCTTCCAAGTACCGCCCCGCTGACGACTGGAGCCATTTCCCGCTGGGCGACCCGATCGCCCGCCTGAAGCAGCACCTGATCAAGACCGGCCACTGGTCCGAGGAAGAACACCAGGCCACCACGGCCGAGTTCGAAGCGGCCGTGCTGGCCGCGCAGAAGGAAGCCGAGCAGTACGGCACGCTGGCCAACGGCCATATCCCGAGCGCGGCCTCGATGTTCGAGGACGTGTACAAGGACATGCCCGACCACCTGCGCCGTCAGCGCCAGGAACTGGGGGTTTGAGATGAACGACCATACCAACGGCATCAACCCGGAAACCGCCATGGCCACCACCACCATGACCATGATCCAGGCCCTGCGCTCGGCCATGGACATCATGCTTGAGCGCGACGACAACGTGGTCGTGTACGGGCAGGACGTCGGCTACTTCGGCGGCGTGTTCCGCTGCACCGAAGGCCTGCAGAACAAATACGGCAAGGCCCGGGTGTTCGATGCGCCTATCTCGGAGAGTGGCATCGTCGGCACGGCGGTGGGTATGGGGGCCTACGGCCTGCGCCCCGTGGTAGAGATCCAGTTCGCCGACTATTTCTACCCCGCGTCTGACCAGATCGTGTCGGAAATGGCGCGCCTGCGTTACCGCTCTGCCGGCGAATTCATCGCACCGCTGACCCTGCGCATGCCCTGCGGCGGCGGCATCTACGGTGGCCAGACCCACAGCCAGAGCCCGGAGGCGATGTTCACCCAGGTATGCGGCCTGCGCACCGTCATGCCCTCCAACCCTTACGACGCCAAAGGCCTGCTGATCGCCTCGATCGAGTGCGACGACCCGGTCATCTTCCTCGAACCCAAACGCCTGTACAACGGGCCATTCGACGGCCACCACGACCGCCCGGTCACACCGTGGGCCAAGCACCCGCAAAGCGCCGTGCCCGATGGCTACTACAGCGTGCCGCTGGACAAAGCCGTGATCACCCGCCCGGGCAGTGATGTGACGGTGCTTACCTACGGCACCACGGTGTACGTTGCCCAGGTGGCTGCGGAGGAAACCGGTGTCGACGCGGAAGTGATCGACCTGCGCAGCCTGTGGCCGCTGGACCTGGACACCATCGTCGACTCGGTGAAAAAGACCGGTCGTTGCGTGGTGGTGCACGAAGCCACCCGCACCTGCGGTTTTGGCGCCGAGCTGGTGTCGCTGGTGCAGGAGCACTGCTTCCACCACCTGGAAGCGCCGATCCAGCGCGTGACCGGCTGGGATACCCCCTACCCGCACGCCCAGGAATGGGCGTACTTCCCCGGCCCTTCACGGGTAGGCGCGGCATTGAAAAAGGTCATGGAGGTCTGAATGGGTACGCACGTCATCAAGATGCCGGACATTGGCGAAGGCATCGCCCAGGTGGAGTTGGTGGAGTGGTTCGTGAAGGTCGGCGACGTGATCGCAGAAGACCAGGTGGTGGCCGATGTCATGACCGACAAGGCTACGGTAGAAATCCCGTCGCCGGTCAGCGGCAAGGTGCTGGCGTTGGGCGGCCAACCCGGTGAAGTGATGCCGGTGGGCAGTGAACTGATCCGCATCGAGGTGGAGGGCAACGGCAACCACACGGACGCGCCGCAGGCCAAGGCCGCCGAGCCAGTGCCTGAGGCGGCCAGGCCCCAGGCGGTACAGGCAGCACCGCAGAAAGCGGCCGAGCATGAGGCTGCCGCCCCGGTGCCGCGCCAGGCGGGCGACAAGCCGTTGGCCTCACCGGCTGTGCGCAAGCGTGCCCTGGATGCCGGCATCGAATTGCGCTACGTGCACGGCAGCGGGCCGGCCGGGCGCATTCTGCACGAGGACCTCGATGGCTTCATGAGCAAGCCACACAGCGCTGCCGGGCAGGCACCCGGTGGTTATGCCAAACGCACCGACAGCGAGCAGGTGCCGGTCATCGGCCTGCGCCGCAAGATCGCCCAGCGCATGCAGGACGCCAAGCGCCGGGTCGCTCATTTCAGTTATGTGGAAGAAATCGACGTCACGGCCCTGGAAGCCCTGCGCCAGCAACTCAATGCCAAGCATGGCGACAGCCGCGGCAAGCTGACCTTGCTGCCGTTCCTGGTGCGTGCACTGGTGGTTGCGCTGCGCGATTTCCCGCAGATCAACGCCACCTACGACGACGAAGCCCAGGTGATCACCCGCCATGGGGCGGTGCATGTGGGTATCGCCACCCAGGGCGACAACGGCCTGATGGTGCCGGTGTTGCGCCACGCCGAGGTCGGCAGCCTGTGGGCCAATGCCGGCGAGATCGCACGGGTGGCGAATGCAGCGCGCACCAACAAGGCCAGCCGCGATGAGCTGACCGGCTCCACCATCACCCTTACCAGCCTGGGCGCACTGGGCGGCATCGTAAGCACACCGGTGGTGAACACGCCGGAAGTGGCCATTGTTGGCGTGAACCGCATGGTCGAGCGGCCCGTGGTGGTCGATGGCCAGATCGTTGTGCGCAAGATGATGAACCTGTCCAGCTCGTTCGACCACCGGGTGGTCGATGGCATGGACGCCGCGTTGTTCATCCAGGCCGTGCGCGGCCTATTGGAGCAACCCGCCTGCCTGTTCGTGGAGTAAGCATGCAACCGATCATTCAAACAACACTGCTGATCATCGGCGGCGGCCCTGGCGGCTACGTGGCGGCCATCCGCGCCGGGCAGTTGGGCATCCCGACCGTGCTGGTCGAAGGGCAGGCACTGGGCGGCACGTGCCTGAACATCGGCTGCATACCCTCGAAGGCGCTGATTCACGTGGCAGAACAGTTCCACCACGCCACCGGTTACGCAACGGGCTCGCAACTGGGTATCAGCGTCAGCTCGCCACAGCTCGACATCAGCCGCAGCGTGGCCTGGAAAGACGGTATCGTCGACCGGCTGACCACCGGTGTGGCGGCCTTGCTGAAAAAGCACGGGGTAAAGGTGATTCACGGCTGGGCGAAGATTCTGGACGGCAAGCAGGTGGAGGTCGACGGCCAGCGCATCCAGTGCGAGCACCTGTTGCTGGCCACAGGTTCCAGCAGCGTCGAACTGCCCATGCTGCCACTGGGCGGGGCAGTGATCTCGTCCACCGAAGCCCTGTCGCCCCAGGCCCTGCCCCGTCACCTGGTGGTGGTGGGCGGGGGCTATATCGGCCTGGAGCTGGGTATTGCCTATCGCAAGTTGGGCGCTCAGGTCAGCGTGGTGGAGGCGCGTGAACGCATCCTGCCCACCTACGACAGCGAACTGACCGCACCGGTGGCCGAGTCGCTCAAGGCGCTGGGTATCGCCGTGCACGTCAATCACAGCGTCGAAGCGTATGAAGCCGGCAACCTGCTGGCCCGTGACGGCCAAGGGGCGCTGCTGCGCCTGGAAACCGACAGGGTACTGGTGGCAGTGGGTCGTCGCCCCCGCACCCAGGGCTTCAACCTGCAATGCCTGGACTTGAAGATGAACGGTGCAGCCATCGCCATCGACGCGCAGTGCCAGACCAGCATGCGCAATGTGTGGGCCATTGGCGACGTGGCAGGTGAGCCCATGCTGGCCCACCGTGCCATGGCCCAGGGCGAGATGGTCGCCGAGCTGATCGCAGGCAAGGCTCGCCGCTTCGAGCCTGCTGCCATCGCCGCCGTGTGCTTCACCGACCCGGAGGTGGTGGTAGCCGGTACGACGCCAGAACAGGCCAAGGCTCAGGGCCTGGACTGCATCGTCGCGCAGTTCCCTTTTGCCGCCAATGGTCGGGCCATGAGCCTGGAGTCGAAAACCGGCTTCGTGCGCGTGGTGGCACGACGGGACAACCACCTGATTGTTGGCTGGCAGGCGGTGGGCGTGGCGGTATCGGAGCTGTCCACGGCGTTTGCCCAGTCGCTGGAGATGGGCGCACGCCTGGAAGACGTGGCGGGCACCATCCATGCCCACCCCACGTTGGGTGAGGCGGTGCAGGAGGCAGCGTTGCGCGCCCTGGGGCACGCACTGCACATCTAACCTTTGCCTGCCGCCTGGCAGGCTACTCGGCAATGGCGTTCTTGCCGGCCCCTTTGGCCCGGTAGAGCGCCTTGTCGGCACGCGCCAGCACCGACTGGCGGTCGTCACCCTCCTGCCACTGCACCACACCGTAGCTCATGGTCAGCGGCCAGTCCCCGACCGGCGCCAGTTGCGCCAGGCCCTGGCGTAACTGGGCCGCACGGCTTTTCGCCTCTGGCAGCGTGGTATGCGGCAGTACCACCACGAATTCGTCACCGCCCCAACGGGCCAGCAGGTCTGCAGCGCGCAAACCGTGGCGCAAGGTGTCGGCCACCTGCACCAAGGCGGCATCACCGCGGGCATGACCGAAGTGGTCATTGATGGGCTTGAAGTCGTCCATGTCCATGGCGATGACCGAAAACGGCTGGCGAAAGCGCTGGGCACGCTCACACTCACGCTTGAGCGAATCCTCCAGCCGGTAGCGGTTGGCAAGGCGGGTCAGGGCATCGCGCTCGGCGAGCTCGCGGTTCTCGTCCAGTTGGCGTTGCAGCTGCTCATTGACCTTCGACAGTTCACGGGTGCGCTCGGCAACCAGCTCTTCGAGCGACTGGTTGCGACGCTCCAGCTGCGCCAGTTGGCGCTTGCCAGCATCGATGTCACGGTGAGCACCGAGCATACGGGCTACCGAGCCATCCGGGTTGCGGGCGATGACATAGCCGCGGTCCTCGATCCACAGGTAACTGCCATCGCTGCAGCGGCAGCGATACTCGACCAAGTAGCGCTCGTTGCGCTGGTTGATATACGCATCGAAGTGCGCCATCACCCTGGGGTAGTCCTCTGGGTGAATCACGTTTTCCCACGTGAGCACCGAGTTGTCCATGGAGTGCACGGGGTAACCGAGCATGGCATACCAGCCTGGGTTGCGGTAAACGTAGCCGGTATTGGCGTCCCAATCCCAGACGCCATCGCTGATCAACTCGAACAAGGTATGCAGTTGCTGGTCACTGAAGCCGGAAGGCGCCGGCCTGGTACGCTGATTCATGGAAGCTCCCTGATGCCCAGCAACTACGCTCCACTCAAGGGGCTGCCGACAGTGTTGTACGCCGCACGCGTGTAATTGTTATTTGCCGTGGCGAGCATAGGCGCCTTTGGTCGGTGCTGGAATAGTCCACAAGGCGTAGACCAGACGAGTGGCCAGGTGGGAGGAAACAGCCCTGCCCCAGGGGCTGCGCGGTAGCGCAGGAAACTGATTTCGCAAGCATGCCATACCCCCCTGTGG
>NZ_BCAV01000013.1:0-52995 GCF_001320125.1 Pseudomonas sp. NBRC 111119 | reverse complement strand
TGATTGCGCCAACTTTGAGATCTTGTGGAAGACAGTTGCTCCCACAAGGTGAATTGCACCAGCATTCAGATTTTGTGGAAGACAGTTGATCCCGCAGTATGGACTGCCCCACAAAAGGTTTACGGGAGCGAGCAATACCTGCGATGGGCCGCCAGGCGGCCCCAGTAACCGCTTACAACCGCCAGTCCAGACTCACCATCATCGTCCGCGGCTCCCCCTGATAAACCCCGTTATAGAACCCCACGTTGTTGTAGTAATGCTCATCGAAGAGGTTCTTCACATTGAAAGAAGCCGCCAGGTGCTCATCGATCTGGTAGCGAGCCATCAACCCCACCACTGAAAAGGCCTTCTGCCCAATCTTGTCCCGGGTGGTAACAACCCTGCCCCCCTCACGACCGACCGGGCGGTTACCCATGCGGAAGTTATCGCTCTGCCAGTCCAGGCTCGCCCCCACCGTCAAGGCAGGCGTCACTTTATAAGTGCTGGAGAAGCGCACCAGGTTCAAAGGCTGCTCGGTATTCTTGCGCTTTTTCTCCGCCGTGGCGGCATGGGTATAGCTGTAGCCCAGGCTCATCTGCCAATCGGTCATCACCTTGCCTGCCACTTCGGCCTCGAACCCTTCCACAACGATGCCTTTACCGCCGCTTTTGTAGAAGATTTCGTCGCCATCAGGCGGCACGGAGTCATCTTGCTCGGCCACGTTGTCCTGCTTGCTGCGGAACACCGCCGTGCTCAGGTTAAGCCGCTCTTCGAACAGGCTTCCCTTCAGCCCGACCTCGTACACCTTGCCCACCACCGGTTCGATGTACTGCTTGTTGACGTCCCTTACCGTCTGCGGGTTGAAAATATCGGTGTAGCTTGCGTACAGGGTGAACTGTTCGGTCAGGTCGAAGAGCACACCGGCGTAGGGGGTCCATTGGTCGTTCTGCGTCTGCTTGCTGGTGGATTGCTCGCTGACATTCAGGGCGTCGTCGTAGGCCCAGTCCCGGCGCTGGGTTTCCCAACTGCCGTAGCGGCTACCCAATACGAAATGCAGGCGGTCTGTGGGGTTCAGCCGCGTGGCGATATAGCCAGCCTTCTGTCGGGTATAGGAACGCCCACCGTCCAGGCCGCTATCGATGTCCTGAAACTTGGGGATCGACCCCATGTACTTCCAGTCACGGATCCGGTCATAGCCCTCGGATACAGGCAGGTCGACAAAGTAAGGCTCGCTGTTGCGCCGCTTCGACTCGCCATAACCAATCATGAAATCATGGCTGCGACCGAACAGCTGGAAAGGGCCGGCGAGGTTGAAATCGACCGCGTCCATTTTCTCCTGCCCGCCGAAATGCGCGTACCAGGCGCGCATGCCGCTGCGGTCTGCCTCGGGGAAACCGTTGCCGCCGTAGTAAACCTTGCCGTCACTGTCGGTCTGCCGATGGGTGTAGGCCAGCTTCATGGACCAGTCGTTGGCCAGGCGTTGATCCAGGGTGGCGAACACCGTCTGGTCTTTCAACGGCCAGGATGACCATGGCGCGGTGAGGTTGGTCGACCTGGGAAGCTTGGCCTTGCTGCCATCGGCATTCCAGAACGGCACGGTGCCCCACGAGGAACCTTGCACATGCTTGTTCTGGTAGTCATAGCCCAGCGCCAGCACGGTGCTGTCGGTCAGGTCGGCCTCAAGCACGCCATAGGCAACCTCCCGCTGGGTGGCGTACTTGTCCATGAACGATTTGTTGTCGCGATAGGCCAACACCGTGCGCCCGCGCAAACGGCCGTCCCAGCCCAATGGGCCGCCGGCATCCAGGTAGCTGTAGTAGTTGTCATGGCTGCCGGCACTGACGCCACTGCTGACGGCCAACTGATGGGTCGGGCGCTTGCGCACCATGGCAATCGTGCCCGAGGGGTCCCCCGCGCCTGTGGTCAGGCCGGTGGCACCCCGCACCACCTCGATTCGGTCGTAGATGATGGTGTCCGAGTCGGACTTGAGCCCATAGAAGGTGTTGAGCATGCCATCGATCTGGAAATTGTTGATCGCGTAGCCACGCGAGTAATAGCTCGGGCGCTCCGAGTCGTTGCGCTGAACCGTCACACCCGTGACGTGGGCCAGCGCCTCCGAAAGCGTATTGAGCTGAAAGTCATCCAGCTGCTGGCGGGATATCACCGATACAGACTGTGGGGTTTCCTTGACCGAGAGGTTCAGGCGGGTCGCTGCACTCATGCTGCCAGTGGTGTAGGAACCACTGTTCTCGGTGGTACTGCCCAGGCTGGTGGCGACCACGTCAGTGGAGCCAAGCTCCATTACAGCACCTTTGGCCTTGCCCTCCTCCTCCGCCAGGGGCAAGGGGCTGAAAACGCAGGCGCAGAGGCCAAGGGTGAACGTCATGGCGGGGTTGGTAGACGGGGGCATTGCGAGCTGACTCCTTGTGCAGGTAAAAATCCTGTGCAGGAATCTACATGACAATCAACTACTAATGCTAATCAATCTCATTATTGATATGGCCTTTTGCGGGGATTGGCCTCGACAGGATCGAGAACGCGCCCGGAGAGCGAGTTTTGGGGGATGGGTAGGAGAAGTGCAGGAACGTGCGAGGCGTGCAGTGCACGTGAAAAATGGCGTCCCAGGCAGGAATTGAACCTGCAACCTTCCCCTTAGGAGGGGGATGCTCTATCCAATTGAGCTACTGAGACGCAGCGGCCGGCAGCAGGCGCTGCACAGCGGAACGGCGAGCATGTTAACCAGCATGCCCGGGTTTGTCATGTGCTGAGCAGGGTTTTTCGCGTAATCCTTTTCTGCCCCGTCATTCACCCGGCACAACCCCTTCCTGGTGAAGCAGTTCGAACAGGGCGCCGACGGCGGCCTGCAGGGTGGTCGAATTGTCCAGTATGCGCACGCTCGGGTCGTAAGTGGACTGCAGGCCGGCATTGCGAGCCAGGCGCTGCTCCACCTCTTCCAACGTTTCGCGACCGCGAGCCAACAAGCGCTGGCGCAGCACGTCAGGCCGCACATCCACCCGTATCGCAAGCAGGTCGGGGTAACGCTGACGCGCCTGTGGCAGGTAGGCCCGCGAGCCATTCACCAGCACGGAGATACCGTTTGCCAACCAGTCATCCACCTGGCGGGGTATGCCGTAGCCCAGCCCATTGGCTTGCCAGTGCATGGCAAACGCGCCCTCCTCGCGCAGCGTGGCGAACTGCGCAGGTGTTACACCGATGGCAGCCTCACCCTTCGACTCGGCAGAGCGGGTGATGATTCGGCGGGCAACCTGAACCCGCGCCGCCGCAAGACGGTCCCGGGCCGCGTCGATCAGGGAATCTTTCCCGGCACCTGAGGGTCCCATAAGTAGTATCAATTTGCCGGTGCATGGAGGGTTACCGCTTGCGTCATGGTGCATAGTCACTATGCTCTTGAGTAGGAAGCCGGCGCATTTGAGGGTTTTTCCAAGCTGTTTTGCTGGGTTTTGCTACGAATCAATGGCACAAGCCTGACGTTCGTGACCAGGCGTAAATGTGAAACTTTTCGAACCAGTGCTCATTTCTGATAATTGGTACTGGCAAAAAGCCTTTATTCGGCTCACTATTTGTCACAGAATTGACGCCAAGGAAACGGCGGTATTGAGGCAATATGTGCGTCCATTTTCACTGCCGGTTGAACATTTTGTCGTTGCTACGGTCTTATTTCCACCCCGCGCGGCCAATTTGAGAACCGCTTCCCCTGAACCAAAATCTGGTCAACTTATATGCGCCCAATGAAACAGGCTATCTATTCGAGCCGCACTGCTGACAAGTTCGTCGTCCGCCTGCCAGACGGGATGCGTGAGCGCATTGCCGAGGTAGCACGCAACCACCACCGCAGCATGAACTCGGAAATCATCGCACGCCTGGAGCAGAGCCTCATCCAGGAGGGTGCGCTCGGTGATGAGTTGAGCATGCGCCTGGACAGCCCCGAGCTGTCGTTGCACGAGCGCGAGCTGCTGCAACGCTTCCGCCAGCTGTCGCACCGCCAGCAGAATGCACTGGTGGCCCTCATCGCTCACGATGTGGAAATGGCCGCAGACGCCTCCTGAGTTTTTCAGGTCCATGAAAAAGCCAGCGAAAGCTGGCTTTTTTATGGGCGCGGTGTGTACTGCTTAAAGCAGGAACACCGTGGCAAGGCCCAGGAAGATGAAGAAACCGCCACTGTCGGTCACGGCGGTGATCATTACACTGGAGCCCATGGCAGGGTCCCGTCCCAGGCGGGTCAGGGTCATGGGGATTAGCACCCCCATCAATGCGGCCAACAGCAGGTTCAGCGTCATCGCGGCCGTCATCACCAGGCCCAGCGACCAGCTGCCGTACAGCCAGAACGCGACAGCGCCGATTACCCCGCCCCAGATCAAGCCATTGAGCAGCGACACCGCCAGCTCCTTGCGCATCAACCGGCTGGTATTGCCCGGCGACACCTGGTCCAGCGCCATGGCGCGGACAATCATGGTAATGGTCTGGTTGCCCGAGTTGCCGCCGATCCCTGCAACGATCGGCATCAGTGCAGCCAACGCCACCAACTTCTCGATGGAGCCTTCGAACAGGCCAATGACCCGCGAGGCGACAAAAGCGGTAATCAGGTTGATGGCCAGCCAGGCCCAGCGGTTGCGCAGCGAACGCCACACCGAAGCGAAGATGTCTTCTTCTTCGCGCAGGCCGGCCATGTTCAGCACTTCGCTTTCGCTCTCTTCGCGAATGAGGTCGACCATTTCGTCAATGGTCAAACGGCCGATCAGGCGCCCAGCCTTGTCCACCACCGGCGCCGATACCAGGTCGTAACGCTCGAACGCCTGAGCCGCATCGTAGGCGTCTTCCTCTGGGTGGAACGACACAGGGTCGGTAGCCATCACATCAGCCACCTTCTTGTCCGGGTCATTGACCAGCAGACGCTTGATGGGCAATACGCCCTTGAGGATGCCGTCGTTATCCACCACGAACAGTTTGTCGGTGTGGTTGGGCAGCTCCTTCAGGCGGCGCAGGTAACGCAGTACAACCTCGAGCGTGACGTCTTCGCGGATGGTGACCATCTCGAAGTCCATCAGTGCACCGACTTGCTCCTCGTCGTAGCTCAGCGCCGAGCGCACACGCTCACGTTGCTGGGCATCGAGGGTTTCCATCAGCTCATGAACGACGTCACGGGGCAATTCAGGGGCAAGGTCGGCCAGTTCGTCGGCGTCCATGTCCTTGGCCGCGGCGAGCAGCTCGTGGTCGTCCATGTCGGCGATCAGCGACTGGCGAACGGCGTCGGACACTTCCAGCAGAATGTCGCCATCGCGATCCGAGCGCACCAGCTGCCAGACCGTCAGGCGGTCTTCCAGGGGCAGGGCTTCGAGGATGTAGGCGATGTCGGCGGGGTGAAGGTCATCGAGTTTGCGTTGCAGCTCGACGAGGTTCTGGCGATGGACCAGGTTTTCAACCAGGTCGTTGTGCGCGCCTTCCTGACGGTGGGTGAGGTCTTCGACCAGGCGCTGACGCTGCAGCAGTTCGACAACCTGAGCCAGGCGGTCCTGCAGGCTGTCTTGAGTTTTCTTTACTTCTACTTCGGTCATAGGCGAACTCCACTCCCAGCAGCGGAGCACGCCGGGGGAATCAATCGATTGGATCTAGCGGTATGAAAACGGTTGGTAAGTGACTACTGGGTAAGTCCATGGTGGTTTTCCACAAGCCCCGGCGGGGCTGACGGGCGCAATCATACACGGGTCGCGGCGCTAGATCGCTTAAATTTTTGGGCAGAACAATCGTTTGCGCGATAGAGATGGGACAACACTCGAAGCCTTCCGTGCCACAGATAATCCTGAGCAGGAAAGCACAAGCATGTGACGGATGCAGGCGCGGGATTAACAATCGCGCACAAACAAAAAGCCCGCTCATGTGAGCGGGCTTTCTGTATTGGGTATGGCGGACTCAGCAGGATTCGAACCTGCGACCGCTCGGTTCGTAGCCGAGTACTCTATCCAGCTGAGCTATGAGTCCGTGGTGGTAGTTTTAGACCAGATTACCACTGGTTGTTGAAGCCGCTTTGCAAGCAGAGCCACTTCAAAAGTGGCGGACTCAGCAGGATTCGAACCTGCGACCGCTCGGTTCGTAGCCGAGTACTCTATCCAGCTGAGCTATGAGTCCGTCGTTGGTAGTTTTAGACCAGATTACCACTGGTTGATTTGAAGCAGCCTTGCAAACAAAGCTACTTCAAAAGTGGCGGACTCAGCAGGATTCGAACCTGCGACCGCTCGGTTCGTAGCCGAGTACTCTATCCAGCTGAGCTATGAGTCCGTGTCTTGCCGCGCATTATAGGTCACTAAAACATTTTTTGCAAGAACTTTTCGTTTAAAAACAACTACTTAGCGTCTTACTGTTTACAGCGCCCTAAGCGAATAATGGCGGTGAAGGGGGGATTCGAACCCCCGATACCCTTATGAGGTATACTCCCTTAGCAGGGGAGCGCCTTCGGCCACTCGGCCACCTCACCGCAACACGAGGCGAATATTAAACAGGCTCTTCCTCGTTTGCAACCCTTTTTTTGAAAAAAACTTCAAAAGAATTAAAGGCTTGGCTCTTCGTCCTTCTCGTTCTTGATCCGCAGGTAGATTTCTTCACGGTGCACGGCCACTTCTTTGGGGGCGCTCACACCGATGCGTACCTGGTTGCCTTTGACGCCGAGCACCGTCACGGTGATCTCGCCATCTCCAATGATCAGGCTCTCGGCGCACCGACGAGTCAGAATCAACATAGCTTTCTCCTTACGCAAAACATTCAGGGATTACAGTCTTGGGGTTCGGCGCCGCGCCGTGGACGACGGCACGGGCGCCGGTTGCCCATCGCGCCTGGCAGGACAGGGCCTGCGCAACGGGCAGAAACGCGAAGGGCGCGGCAAGCCGCGCCCTTCCAGGCAAGGCGTTACTCGCTCTGTCGGGCAGGCGCATCAAGCTCGAACGCGGTATGCAGTGCACGTACCGCCAGCTCCAGATACTTCTCTTCGATCACCACGGACACCTTGATCTCGGACGTGGAAATCATCTGGATGTTGATGCTTTCCTTGGCCAGGGCCTCGAACATGCGGCTTGCAACGCCGGCATGCGAACGCATGCCTACGCCGACGATGGACACCTTGGCGATCTTGGTATCGCCGATCACTTCCCGGGCACCCATCTCGCGAGCGGTGGCTTCCAGCACGCTCTGGGCCTTCTCGTACTCGTTGTGGTTTACGGTGAAGGTGAAGTCGGTGGTGTTATCGTGGGCAACGTTCTGCACGATCATGTCGACCTCGATGTTCGAGGCGCTGATCGGGCCGAGGATCTTGTAGGCCACGCCAGGGGTATCCGGCACGCCGCGGATGGTCAGCTTGGCTTCATCACGGTTGAAGGCGATACCGGAAATGATCGGCTGTTCCATGGATTCCTCTTCATCAATGGTAATGAGGGTACCCGGACCCTCCTTGAAGCTGTGCAGCACGCGCAGCGGAACGTTGTACTTGCCGGCGAACTCCACCGAACGGATCTGCAGCACCTTGGAACCGAGGCTGGCCATTTCCAGCATCTCTTCGAAGGTGATCTTCTCCAGGCGACGGGCCTGCGGCACCACCCGTGGGTCGGTGGTGTAGACGCCATCGACATCGGTGTAGATCTGGCACTCGTCAGCCTTCAATGCAGCCGCCAGGGCCACACCGGTGGTGTCGGAGCCGCCACGCCCCAGGGTGGTGATGCTGCCATGCTCATCCACACCCTGGAAGCCCGCTACCACGACCACGCGCCCGGCCTTGAGGTCGGCGCGAATCTTCTGGTCATCGATTTGCAGGATGCGCGCCTTGTTGTGTGCGCTGTCGGTGAGGATGCGCACCTGGTTGCCGGTATAGGACACCGCCGGCACACCGCGCTTGATCAGGGCCATGGCCAGCAGGGCAATGGTCACTTGCTCGCCGGTGGACACGATCACGTCCAGCTCACGCGGAACCGGTTGCTCGCTGATCTGCTTGGCCAGGTCGATCAGGCGATTGGTTTCACCGCTCATGGCCGACAGCACGATCACCAGGTCGTCGCCCGCTTCGCGGTGTTTCTTGACCTTATCGGCTACCTGTTCGATCCGCTCGATGGAACCGACAGAGGTGCCGCCAAATTTCTGTACGATCAACGCCATTTCAATGGTGCCTCAGCCCAAAGGGCCCCAAAAAACAATCCAACATGAAGGGCAAGCCGGCCCCCAGGCCGCCCTACCCGTCATCTCAAAGTCCCTGCTCTGCGAACGGCACGGCCAGCGCCAGGGCCTGGTCCAGGGCGGCGACGTCTACGCCACCGCCCTGTGCCATGTCCGGGCGCCCGCCGCCCTTGCCGCCCACTGCCGCAGCGGCTTGTTTCATCAGTTCGCCAGCCTTGAGTTGGCCGGAGAGGTCTTTGGTCACGCCGGCCACCAGCACGACCTTGCCCTCATGCTCGCTGCCCAACAGGATCACTGCATGGCCGAGCTTGTTCTTCAGCTGATCGACCAGGGCGAGCAGCGCTTTGCCATCCTGCCCATCCAGGCGGGCGGCTAGCACCTTGGCGCCCTTGACCTCCACGGCCGCATTGGAGAGATCATCCCCTGCGGCGCTGGCGGCCTTGGCCTGCAGCTGTTCCAGCTGCTTCTCCAGCTGGCGGTTGCGCTCGAGCACAGCCGACAGCTTGTCGATCAGGTTGTCGCGGTTACCTTTCACCAGTTGCGCGGCTTCCTTCACCTGCTCTTCGGCAGCGTTCAGGTAGGCCAGCGCAGCAGCGCCGGTGACAGCTTCGATACGGCGCACGCCGGAAGCCACGCCACCTTCGCTGATGATCTTGAACACGCTGATGTCGCCGGTGCGCTTGGCATGGATGCCGCCGCACAGCTCCACCGAGAAATCACCGCCCATGGTCAGCACGCGCACGGTATCACCGTACTTCTCGCCGAACAGCGCCATGGCACCCTTGGCCTTGGCGGTCTCGATGTCGGTCAGCTCGGTTTGCACCGGCGTGTTCCTGCGCACTTCGCGGTTGACGATGTCTTCCAGGGCCTTGATCTGCTCCGGCTTAACCGCCTCGAAGTGGCTGAAGTCGAAGCGCAGACGCTGGCTGTCGACCAGCGAGCCTTTCTGCTGCACGTGCTCGCCCAGCACCTGGCGCAGGGCTTCATGCAGCAGGTGGGTAGCGGAGTGGTTCAGCGAGGTGGCGTGTTGCACCTGCTCGTCAACCTTGGCCTGCACCGGCGAACCGATTACCAGCGCACCGTTGGCCACCACACCATGATGCAGGAACGCGCCGCCGGTCTTGGTGGTGTCGCGCACGTCGAAACGCGCAGCACCGGCCTGCAGGAAACCGGAGTCGCCTACCTGGCCGCCGGACTCGGCGTAGAACGGTGTGCGGTCAAGCACGACCACACCCTGCTCGCCCTCGCCCAGCTGGTCCACCGCCTGGCCGTCCTTGTACAGGGCGATGATCTTGCCCTCGCCTTCGGTAGCGTCGTAACCCAGGAACTCGGTGGCGCTGTCGACCTTGACCAGGCTGTTGTAGTCCATGCCGAAAGCGCTGGCGGAGCGCGCACGTTCACGCTGCGCGTCCATTTCACGTTCGAAGCCAGCCTCGTCGATGGTCAGCTCGCGTTCACGGGCAATGTCGGCGGTCAGGTCCATGGGGAAGCCGTAGGTGTCGTACAGCTTGAACACCACGTCGCCTGGTACAACGTCGCCCTGAAGCTGGGCCAGGTCCTGCTCGAGGATGCGCAGGCCCTGCTCGAGGGTTTTGGCAAACTGTTCTTCTTCGGCCTTGAGCACACGCTCGATGTGCGCCTGCTGGCTTTTCAGCTCAGGGAAGGCTTCACCCATTTCGGCCGCCAGTGCGCCGACGATCTGGTAGAAGAAGCTGCCCTTGGCACCCAGTTTGTTGCCGTGGCGGCACGCGCGGCGGATGATGCGGCGCAGCACGTAGCCACGGCCTTCGTTGGACGGCAGCACACCGTCGGCGATCAGGAAACCGCAGGAACGAATATGGTCGGCGACCACCTTCAGCGAGGCCTGGCCTTCATTGCTGCAACCGATGGCCTTGGCAGCCGCCGCCAGCAGGTTCTGGAACAGGTCGATCTCATAGTTCGAGTGCACATGCTGCAGCACGGCGCTGATGCGCTCCAGGCCCATGCCGGTGTCTACCGAAGGGGCCGGCAGCGGGTGCAGTACACCGTCCGCGGTGCGGTTGAACTGCATGAAGACGTTGTTCCAGATCTCGATGTAGCGGTCGCCGTCTTCCTCGGGCGAGCCGGGTGGGCCGCCCCAGATGTCGGCGCCATGGTCGTAGAAGATCTCGGTGCACGGGCCGCACGGGCCGGTGTCGCCCATGGTCCAGAAGTTGTCCGACGCGTAGGGTGCGCCCTTGTTGTCGCCGATGCGTACCATGCGCTCGGCAGGCACGCCGACTTCTTTGGTCCAGATGTCGTAGGCTTCGTCGTCGGTGGCGTAGACGGTGACCCACAGCTTGTCCTTGGGCAGGTTCAGCCACTTGTCCGAGGTCAGGAAGGTCCAGGCAAAGGTGATGGCGTCACGTTTGAAATAGTCGCCAAAGCTGAAGTTGCCCAGCATTTCGAAGAAGGTGTGGTGGCGCGCGGTGTAGCCGACGTTTTCCAGGTCGTTGTGCTTACCACCGGCGCGCACGCACTTCTGGCTGCTGACAGCACGGGTGTAGGCGCGCTTCTCCGCACCGAGGAAGCAGTCCTTGAACTGGTTCATGCCGGCATTGGTGAACAGCAGGGTGGGGTCGTTGTTCGGAATCAGCGAACTGGACGCGACTCGGGTATGTCCCTGCTCTTCGAAGAAGCGAAGGAAGGCTTCACGGATTTCTGCGCTTTTCATAGGTTCTTCCACGGAAACGGCGGCCCGTCTGGGCAAAGCGTCGACGAAACGACGGCAAAGGGCCGCATTATATCGGTCCTGTAGTCTCGATGCAGTGTGTTTATGCGATACAAACCGCGCTTTCGGCGGTTTTTCGGGGCATGCACGCGAAAACGACATGCGCCGATGCTAAAGCCTGCCTTTTGCTACTGGCAAGCCATTAGCGCTCATGCCCGGGCAAAATGGAACAGGCGGTGAGTTAAAAGGATTTCATCTACGCTCGCCCCTGCCCTGGCGCTAGCACAGGCCTTACCTGCACGGTGCTAGATGTGCAATGCACCGCGCTGCCGCGCGCTCCGTAGTCTGGCCTTTCATTCTCTGGAGGCCCCGAACATGACGACACCTGTAGCAACCACACACCTGCTGGATGCAAATGACAAAACCCGAATTGCGGCCCACGGCGAAATGGATGAAGCCATTGCCCACGACATCGTGAGCGAAGCCGGCCTGCACAGCACACGGATCTATTACGATTACGAGCTGTTCGACCTGCACAGCTCGCCACTGGCAACCCTCCAGCGCAGGCTGATCACCGCCTACGATGGCGATGAGCGCATCGGGGAGTGCGACGAGATCCTGGCGTGGTTGTCGAGCCCCGATGCAGAGCTGAGCCAGGACAAGGACATCACCCTGAAGGTGGCCGGCCAAACGTTCATCATCCAGCACGCCACTGCCGAGCAACGCCTGCACCTGCTGTTTCTGGGTAACGACGCGCCGGAAGGCATCGGCCAAGGTATCGCCCAGCCGCTGCGCGTGGACAACCATGCCGACCCGCACAACCGCTTCGATGTGACGGCGCTCGACAACCTGTACCTGTATGGCACCCCCCAGTTCCAGGCAAGGGTGTACGAGCAGTTGCTGCTGCTGCCAGGCTACCCGGCGCTCAAGCAGTTGCTGGATAGCGCACGCCAGCGCTACGAAACCGTGCCGGACATGGTGCTGATGCAATGCTACGCAGGCCCGGCCCAGTTCGGCCCAGGCTTCGACCTGGAGCGGGTGATCCCCAACGAGCACGCCCACCGGTTGTCAGGCGACTACACCGCGGTGCTCTATGACCCGTACGAAGCCAGCGGCCTGGACGGTTTGACCACACTGGCAAGGTTGCTGCAACAAGCCTACGACGCGCTAGCGCCAGACCTGCTGCTGCCCGCCCCGGCCAACGGCGGCTGAGTGGGTCAGGGCGAAAGGTCGTGCCCCTCTGTGGGCACGATCAGGATCCCGGCCCTGAGGCCGTTCTTCACCTTCGGGTTGGGGAAGATGATGCGCGCGCCCTCTTCTTCCACCACCCAGCGCATTTCTGCCAGGTCTTCGGCAAGCAGGTAGCCCTTGCTCAATTCGGAGAAGTTTTCGATGTCGGCGGGCAGGTGCAAGTGGAAACTGTCGCTGTGCTTGATGATTTCACGGGCCACACTGAACAGTTGCAGCCCATCGAGTGACTGCTCTGCCTGCGGCTCGGTCGCCTCCAGAATGCGTACCAGGCGCGCTGCCAGCTTGTCGAGGTTCACCTCGTCGTTCTGGCCAAACGGCCGCGCCTTGCCCAGTTCCAGCGTAAAGGCTTCGGCATCGAGTTGCTCATAGGTGAAGGCACTGAACGTGATGGACGGCTTGCGCTGCAGCAGCACCGCCTGCATGCCCGCCGCTGCCAGCCGTGCCAACTCACGGCGCGAATGCTGGCGGCCCTCCTTGAAGGGGTACAGGGCGAACTGCTCGACCTTCGAGCCACGAATGGCCGTGTGCAGGTCGTAATGCAGGCGGCTACGGCCAGGCTTGCTGAAGAACACCCGGGCAAACTGCTCCAGCTCTGCAGCCCGCAAGGCTTCCATGCCGCTGGTCTGCTCATGGCGGCCATTGAACAGGCGGTTGATGTCCTGCTCGATGTAGCGCTCGCCCTTGATGATGGCAGCAGGGTTGCCGAACAAAAACAGCACCCGCGCCCTGGGCACGATTTCGCCCTTGGCCATACCGTGCAGCAACTGCTCAAGCAGTTCGATAGGCGCCGTCTCGTTGCCATGAATGCCGGCAGACAGCAACACATCGAGGCCGCAGTCGTCGCCTTCGGCTGGGCGCACTTCCAGCGCGCCATGCCCCAACCAGCGCAAACGCACGCCCTTGGTGGTCACTTGGGTCTTCTCGGCCGGTTCATGGCCGGTAAGGGTCAGCTCAAGCAGTTTGCCAAGGGCGAGCATAGCGGGCTTCCTTAGTGGTGGTGGCCGCAGTCCGGGCCGTGCACGTGATCGTCGTCTTCACCCACCTCTGCCGGTTCCATTTCCAGCTGCAGGCTGACCAGGTTGGTGGCCATCGGGCGCAGCAGCAGGTTGGCGTATTCGGTGTCGTCTTCATCCACGTCCACCCCGATCAGCAACTGGCCACGGCCGTCCTGCTGAATCCACACTTCCTTGCCTTGCCAGACCACGGCAAAGCGGGTGCACGAGGTTTCCAGCTGGGTGCCGTCTTCATCTTCAAGGATCAGGCGCAGGGCATCGGTCATTGCAAAGTCTCTCTTCAAGGTTGGCGTTGGAACGGGTATACCGAGCCCAACTTGAGTATCTGGGTCAATTCGTCCAGTGCGGTTCGGCACTCCACCAGCAACTGCGGGTCGGCCAGGTCCGAATCGACCAGGCGATCGCGGTAGTGGCGGTCAACCCACTGCAGCAGCGTGTCGTACAGCGGGGCAGTCATGATAACGCCTTGGTTCACCGCCGCCAGTTCCGTTTCAGTCAGGGCTACACGCAGGCGCAGGCAAGCCGGCCCACCGCCGTTGCGCATGCTCTGCTTGAGGTCGAACACCTGCACCTCCTGCACGGGCGTACCCTGGGTGGTCAGTTGCTCCAGGTAAGCCCAGACCCGCTCGTTGTTGCGGCATTCTTCGGGTACCACCAGCAGCATCGAGCCGTCGGCGCGGCTGAGCAGTTGGCTGTTGAACAGGTAGGAGCGCACTGCGTCCTCCACCGTCACTGCCGCCCGTGGCACGCTGATGGCCTGCAACGTACCGCCCTTGCCGGCCAGTTTGCCGCGCAACTGGTCGAGCACTGCCTCGCTGTCCAGGAAGGCATCCTCGTGGTGGAACAGCACCTCACCGTTGCCTACCGCAATCACGTCGTTGTGGAACACACCCTGGTCGATCACCGCCGGATTCTGCTGAGCATAGACCACGCCGTCCTCGCGCAGCCCATGCAGGCGCGCCACGGCCTGGGACGCCTCGAGGGTCTGCCGGGCGGGGTATTTCTGCGGCGCCGGGTAGCGGCTGTCGAAGGCACTACGCCCGTAGACGAAAAACTCCACGCCAGGCTCGCCATAGGCGCGGCAGAACCGGGTGTGGTTGGCGGCGCCCTCATCGCCGAACTGAGCAACGGCCGGCAACGCGGGGTGGTGCGCGAAGTGAGCCGGGTGCTGGAACATGGCCGCCAGTACCCGGCTGGTGGTGGGGTGTTCGATACTGCGGTGGTACTTGCAGTTGAGGTTGGCGGCCGTGAAATGCACGCGCCCGTCGACGGTGTCCGCACTGGGGCTGACCGTGGCGGCGTTAGCCACCCACATACTGGAAGCCGAACAACTGGCCACCAGCAGCGGCATGGCCTCACGTGCAGCACGCTGGATGACGTCAGCGTCGCTGCCGGTAAAGCCCAGCTGGCGCAGCGCGGCAACATCTGGGCGCTCCTGAGGGGCCAGCACACCCTGCTTGAAACCCATGTCGGCCAGCGCTTTCATTTTCGCCAAGCCCTGGCGCGCCGCCTCGCGGGGGTTGGAACCCTGCTGGCTGTTGCTCTGGGAGGCCACGTTGCCGTAGGACAGCCCGCCATAGTTGTGGGTCGGCCCCACCAGGCCATCAAAATTTACTTCGTAGGATTTCATCGGCTAGGCTCCGACCGTTGTTATAGGGTGATACCCGGCGTCAGGGTCGCCGGTAATGCAAGGCTGTCGGCCTCCAGCGAAGCCACCGGGTACGCGCAATAGTCGGCCGCGTAGTAGGCGCTGGCGCGGTGGTTGCCACTGGCACCCACGCCGCCGAACGGCGCGCTGCTTGCTGCCCCGGTGAGTTGCTTGTTCCAGTTGACGATGCCGGCGCGGCTGCGCAGCCAGAAGTACTGGTAACGGGCGCGGGAATCCGAGAGCAGGCCTGCAGCCAGGCCGTACTGGGTGGCGTTGGCCTCGTCGATGGCAGCATCCAGGCCCGAGTACCGGATCACCTGCAGCAGCGGGCCGAAGAACTCCTCGTCCGGGCGTTCGGCAACGGCTGTGACATCGACAATGCCCGGTGTCAGCAAAGCCGCACCTGGCTGCGGCTGGGTCATGCCCAGCAGCTGTACCGCGCCTTTGGCGACCAGGTCGGCCTGGGCGCTGAGCAGTGCCTGGGCGGCCTGCAACGAGATGACCGAGCCCATGAACGGCGCAGGCTGCTGGTCGAAAGCCCCCACGGTCACGGTTTTGCACACCTCAACCAGGCGCGCCAGCAGCGCGTCACCCCATGCCCCCTGCGGCACCAGCAGGCGCCGCGCGCAGGTGCAGCGCTGGCCGGCGGAAATGAATGCCGACTGGATGATGGTGTACACCGCCGCCTGCACATCCTTGACCTCATCCACCACCAGCGGGTTGTTGCCGCCCATCTCCAGGGCCAGGATCTTGTCCGGGCGGCCGGCGAACTGCTGGTGCAGCAGGTTGCCGGTGCGGCTGGAGCCGGTGAAGAACAGCCCATCAATGCCCGTGTTGGCAGCCAGTGCCACACCGGTTTCGCGGGCACCCTGCACCAGGTTCAGCACGCCTGCGGGCAGGCCGGCGGCCACCCAGCAATTGACCGTCAGCTCCGCGACCTTGGGCGTCAGCTCGCTGGGCTTGAACACCACGCAGTTGCCGGCCAGCAGGGCTGGCACGATGTGGCCGTTGGGCAGGTGACCGGGGAAGTTGTAAGGCCCAAACACCGCGACCACCCCGTGGGGTTTGTGCCGCAGCACAGCGGTGGCGTCGGCCAGCGGCCCGCTTTTCTCACCGGTGCGCTCCCGGTAGCTCTGTACCGAAATGGCCACCTTGTTGATCATGCTGGTGACTTCGGTGGCCGATTCCCATAACGGTTTGCCGGTTTCTTCACCAATGCAGTAGGCCAGCGCATCGGCATGCAGCTTGAGCTGCGCAGCGAACTGTTCCAGCACGCTGATGCGCGCCTCCAGGCTAAGCTGAGCCCAAGCCGGAAAGGCCTGCCGGGCCGCTTGTACCGCAGCCTCCACCTGGCCCACATCGGCGCCCTGCCCTTGCCAGACCACAGCCTGGGTCACCGGGTTGAGCGATTGCAACGCTTCGCCGTGGCCGGCGTGCCAATGACCTGCAATGTAGTGCGTAGTCATCGCTGGCCCTCCCGGCCTGCCGAAAGCGGCACGGCGCGTACGTTGTCCCCGGCACCCATGCGCAGGCGCTTGGCGGTCAGCGGGTCGACCACCAGCGTACCCGCAGCCAGCCGCGCGGGTGCAGCCGTGATACGGCAGTCGTCACGCTTGCGGTTGTGAATGATGTAAGGGGTGGCGTCGTCGCCTGGGGTACCAATTGCCAGTACCAGGGTCTGGCTGTCGCGCACCGCACGGATCCTGTCGGTGTCGCACTCGATGGCCGGCCCGGCGTCGAAGATGTCTACGTAGCCCTGGTAGTTGAAGCCCTCCTGCTTGAGCATCGCCAAGGCCGGCTCGGTATCGGCGTGCACCCGGCCGATCACGCTGCGCGCCGCCTCGGACAGGAAGCAGGTATACAACGGGAACTTGGGCATCAGCTCAGCGATGAACGACTTGTTGCCCACGCCCGTCAGGTAGTCGGCCTGGCTGAATTCCATCTTGAAGAAGTGCCGGCCCAGGCACTCCCAGAACGGCGAGCGGCCCTGGGCGTCGGACATGCCGCGCATTTCGGCAATGATCTTCTTGCCGAACAGCTCGGGAAACTCGGCGATGAACAGCATGCGTGCCCGCGACAGCAGGCGGCCATTCAGGCCGCAGCGGTGGTCATGGCGCAGGAACAACGAGCACAGTTCGGAGTTGCCGGTCAGGTCGTTGGCCAGGAACAGCGTGGGGATCTCGCGGTAGATCTTTAGTTCCTGGGAGGCGCTCACCGTCAACCCGACCCGGTAGTTGTACCAGGGCTCGCGCAGGCCCACGGCGCCAGCGATGGCACTGATGCCCACCACCAGGCCCTCGTCGTTTTCCAGCACGAACAGGTAATCGGTATCGGCACGCTCGGCTTCGCCACGGAAGGTCTTTTCCGCCCAGCCCACGCGATGCCCAAGGCGCTCTTCGTTGGCCGGCAGGGTAGTCAGGCCGGTGGTGCCGGTGCTGCGCGCCAGCTCGATCAACGCAGGCAAGTCGCTGCTGCGTACAGGACGAACGATCATGCTATCTCCTTGTGCGTCGGCATTGGCCGGCGCGAAACACGTCTAAACCTGCAACGTCGCCCTCAGGCCTCAAGCGGCAACCAGGCGCACGCTGGCACCCTCGCCCACCCCTAATGCATCTGCCGCTTCCTGGCTCAGGCCCACTGGCTTGCCAGGCACCCAGTCCAAGTCCAGCAGCACGGCGCGGTAGTCCTGCAACTGGCCATTGCACACCAGGTAAGGGCGCCCGCCCTTGCCGGCAGCCTGCTCGACTTTCACCGGCACCACGCGGCTCTGGGCGATGGAACGGATGCCAGAAGTGCGCGCATGCAGGGTGGGGCCGCCATCGAAGATGTCGATGTAGTGCTCGGTTTCGAAGCCTTCGCGCATCAGGATGTCGAACGTGATCTGTGCCCTTGGGTGCACCTGGCCCATGGCCTCTTGCGCCTGGTCAGGCAACAGCGGCACGTAGATCGGGTAATGCGGCATCAGCTCGGCGAGGAACGTGCGGCTTTTCAGCCCGCACAGGCGCTCGGCATCGGCGTAGTTGAGGTCGAAGAAGTTACGCCCAATGGCATCCCAGAACGGCGACTCGCCCTGCTCGTCGCTGAAGCCGACTATTTCGGTGACCACCGAATCGGCGAAGCGCTCCGGGTGGGCTGCCATGAACAGCAGGCGACCCCGAGAGTTGAGTTCTGCCCAACCGCTGTTCACCAGTTCTGGCAGCACGTAGAAGCTGGTCAGCAGGCTGTTGCCCGTCAGGTCATGACACAGCGAAAGCACGTGGATCTTGTTGTGGATCTTCAACTCGCGCGAGGCGTGGACGAAGGTTTCATTGCGAAAACTGTAGAACGGCTCGGAATAGCCGGCCGACGCAACGATGGCCGAGCAACCGGCCAACTGGCCGGTCTGGCTGTCTTCGAGCACGAAGAAATAACTTTCCTCGCCGTTGAAGCTCACCTCGGCGGCAAAGGATGTTTCAGAGGCGGCGATCTTGTCGCCCAGGCGGGCAGTATCGTCCGGCAGAGACGTGACACCAATCGGGCTGTCTGCAGCCATGCGCTGCACTTCGTTCAGATCAGCCATTTGCGCAGGGCGCATCACCAGCATGGTGTCACTCCTTTGGAAGACGCGCCGTTCACGGCGGCACGTAAAAACGGCAGGCGCCTGGGCACCTGCACTGAAATCGGGTTTCACCGGCCTGCCTTGAGTGGGGCCAGGCCGGTGAAGGCACAGCAGGCCGGGTCAAGCCTGGGTCAGCGTAGCCACAGCACGTTCGAAGCGGTCCAGGCCGGCATCAATGTCGGCATCTTCCACCACCAGGCTGGGCGCGAAGCGCACCACGTCTGGGCCGGCCTGCAGCACCATCACGCCTTCTTTCTCGGCCGCATTGAGCACGTCCTTGGCCTTGCCCTGCCAGGCAGGGGTCAGCACGCAGCCCAGCAGCAGCCCCACGCCACGCACCTGGCTGAACAGGTTGTAGGTGCTGCCGATTGTTTCCAGGCGCGACTTGAAGCGTTCGTGCTTGGCCTTGATGCCCGCCAAGGTCTGCGGCGTATTGACCACATCCAGCACCGCACAGGCGACTGCGCAGCCCAGCGGGTTGCCGCCGTAGGTGGTGCCGTGGGTGCCGACGGCCAGGTGCTTGGCCAGTTCGGCGGTGGTGAGCATGGCGCCGATGGGGAAGCCGCCACCCAGGCTCTTGGCGCTGGTGAGAATATCCGGGGTGACGCCGTAATGCTGATAGGCATACAGCGAGCCGGTGCGGCCAACACCGGTCTGCACCTCATCGAAGATCAGCAAGGCATTGTGCTGGTCGCACAGCGCGCGGGCGCCTTCAAGGTAGGCCTTGTCTGCCGGGACCACACCGCTTTCGCCCTGGATCGGCTCGATCACCACCGCGCAGGTCTTGTCGGAAATCTGTGCCTTCAACGCTTCCAGGTCGTTGTAGGGCACATGGCTGATACCAGTGATCTTCGGGCCGAAACCGTCGGAATACTTGGGTTGCCCACCCACACTGACGGTAAACAGGGTACGGCCGTGGAAGCTATTGACCGTGGCGATGATCTCGTGTTTTTCCGGGCCAAAACGGTCATGGGCAACACGGCGGGCCAGTTTGAAGGCCGCTTCGTTGGACTCGGCGCCCGAGTTGCAGAAGAACGCACGGTCGGCGAAGGTGGCCTCCACCAGTTTGTGGGCCAGCCGCAGTGCGGGCTCGTTGGTGAAGACGTTGGAAACGTGCCAGAGGGTGTTGGCCTGCTCGGTCAGGGCCTTGACCAGCGCCGGGTGGCAATGCCCCAGGGCGTTGACCGCGATGCCGCCCGCGAAGTCGATCAGCTCGCGACCGGTCTGGTCCCAGACGCGGGAACCCTCGCCTCGCACAGGAATGAACGCCGCCGGGGAATAGTTGGGGACCATCACCTGATCGAAATCGGCACGTTGCACCGGGGCTTGCTCAACGGACATCTGAGTCTCCTGAAGAGGAACGCTGGCCTGGAAGTGGCGAGCGATGGGGGGATTGTAAGGATTGGACTGCGCCCGGCCTTGCGGCCAAGCGACAACTTGTTACAGCGCAACACCCGGTTTTAACCAGGCTTTCGGCAATGCGACAAACACTGTCGCAATCGCGCAGTGTACGGCAGAGCGAAGAGTGGGTGAACGGGTGTTCACATATAGAGGGCTGTGAGGTGCGCCCACGCGACCACGTTGCGACGCACTCAGCCCTTGTCGACCGCCGCCGAACTCAATTCGAACGGGCTGCTGCTGCGCCGCTGGTTGCGGTCTTCCCGCGGCGTGGCACCGAAGAAATTGCGGTAGGCACTGGAAAAATGCGGCCCCGAAGAGAACCCGCACGACAGGCCGATCTGGATGATCGACTTGCTGGTCTGCATCAGCATCTGCCGCGCCTTGTTCAGGCGCAGTTCCAGGTAGTACTGGCTCGGCACCCGGCTCAGGTACTGTTTGAAGATGCGCTCCAGTTGCCGGCGCGAAACGCACACGTGCTGGGCGATTTCGTCGGTGGTGAGGGGCTCTTCAATGTTGGCTTCCATCAGCAGCACCGCCTGGGTGAGCTTGGGATGGCTGGACCCCAGCCGGTTCTGCAACGGGATCCGCTGGCGCTCGCCCCCTTCACGGATGCGCTCGACCACCAGTTCCTCCGACACAGGCCCCGCCAGCTCTGCCCCGTGATCACGGGCCAGCACCGCCAGCAGCAGGTCGGTCACCGCCATGCCGCCGCAGGCCGTGAGGCGGTCGCGGTCCCAGTCGAACAGGTGACTGGTGGCAATTACCTTGGGGAAACGCTCGGCGAAATCATCCTGCCAACGCCAATGCACCGCCGCCCGGTAACCGTCCAGCAGGCCCAGCATGGCCAGCGGATACACCCCGGCAGACAACCCGCCCACCATGCACCCACTGCGGGACAGTTGCTTGAGGGCAGCGGACAGGGCGGCGCTTATACCGGCAGGCGGTTCGTCGGCCAGCACAAACAGCTTGTGGCAGCCTTCGAGGCGCCCGTTCCACGCCTCGCCAGGCAAGCGCCAGCTGCCGTCCTGGGCAGGCTCGGCCTGCAGAAAGAGCAGGTCGTAGATCACCTCAGGGTGCACCCGCTGCGCCACCTGCAAGGCTTCCTCTGCCAGCGCCAAGGTCAGGGGCCTGGTACTGGGCCAGATGAGAAAACCGATTCGCTGGGTGGTCATAGGGTGCGGTCCGAAACCTGGGGTCGTTCGATTCAATGCGCCGGGTCAGGCTGCGCGTGAAACGCAGCATGCCCTATTGTGGTGCAAAAAAGCAGCCTTTACTTGAGGCTGCCAGACAGGAACTGCTTCAGGCGCTCCGAGCGCGGGTTGGCCAGCACGTCACGCGGGCAGCCAGTCTCTTCCACCAGGCCCTTGTGCAGGAACACCAACTGGTTGGACACCTCGCGGGCAAAGCCCATCTCGTGGGTGACCACCACCATGGTGCGGCCTTCCTGGGCCAGCGCCTGCATCACCTTGAGCACATCGCCCACCAGCTCCGGGTCCAGGGCCGAGGTGGGCTCGTCGAACAGCATCACTTCCGGCTCCATGGCCAGGGCGCGGGCAATGGCCACGCGCTGCTGCTCACCGCCCGACATGTGCCCCGGGAAGGCGTCCTTGCGGTGGGCCACCCCCACCTTGGCCAGGTAGTGCTCTGCCTTTTCCAGGGCTTCCTTGCGGTTCATGCCCAGCACATGCACCGGGGCTTCGATGATGTTCTCCAGCGCGGTCATGTGCGACCACAGGTTGAAATGCTGGAACACCATGGCCAGGCGTGAACGCATGCGCTGCAACTGGCGGGGGTCGCCAGCCTTGAGCGCGCCGTCCTTGCCCGCCACCAGCTTCAGCTCTTCGTTGTTGAGCAGGATCTTGCCCGCGTGGGGCTGCTCCAGCAGGTTGATGCAGCGCAGGAACGTGGACTTGCCCGAACCGCTGGAGCCGATGATGCTGATGACGTCGCCAGCCTTGGCCGCCAGAGAAACGCCCTTGAGCACCTCATGGCTGCCGTAGCGCTTGTGCAGGTCTTGGACTTCGAGTTTGTACATGCTGTCGATTCTCACAAAGCGGTCAGTGCTTGCGCGGCGCCAGGTAGCCGAGCCAGCGGCGTTCGGCCATCTTGAACAGGCGCACCAGGATGAAGGTCAGGCACAGGTAGAACACGCCCGCCGTGATATAGGCCTCGAAGGGCAGGTAGTACTGAGCGTTGACCGTACGCGCAGCGCCGGTGATGTCGATCAGGGTAACGATCGACGCCAGGCTGGTGGTCTGCAGCATCATGATCACTTCGTTGCTGTACTGCGGCAGTGCACGGCGCAGGGCGGACGGCAACAGGATGCGGCGGTACATCTTCATGCGCGACATGCCCATGGCCTTGGCCGCTTCGATCTCGCCATGGGGCGTGGCCTTCAGGCTGCCAGCGATGATTTCGGCGGTGTAGGCACTGGTGTTGATGGCGAAGGCCAGGCACGCACAGAACGTGGCGCTGGACAGCAACGGCCAGAACACACTCTGGCGCACGGCTTCGAACTGGGCCAGGCCGTAGTAGATCAGAAACAGCTGCACCAGCATCGGTGTGCCACGGATCACGTAGGTATAGAGCCAGGCGGTGAGGTTCACCACCGGTTGCTTGGACACCCGCATCAACCCCAGCGGAATGGCCGCCAGCAAGCCGAAGAACAGGGAGATGGCCAGCAGCTTGAGCGTGGTCAGCAGGCCGTCGACGTACATCGGCAAAGCGTCCCAGACCACGTTGTAGTCGAAAATCATAGTTCAGCCACCTTCACGCCCACCGAGTAGCGGCGCTCCAGATACTTCAGCGCCAGCAGCGACACGCTGGTCAGCACCAGGTACAGCGCGGCCACCGCCAGGAAAAAGGTGAACGGCTCACGCGTGGCGTCGGCCGCCTGCTTGGCCTTGAACATCATGTCCTGCAGGCCCACCACCGAGATCAGTGCAGTGGCCTTGGTCAGTACCAGCCAGTTGTTGGTAAAGCCCGGGATCGCCAGCCGGATCATCTGCGGCACCTGGATACGGAAGAACACCTGACGGGCGCTCATGCCATAGGCAACGCCCGCCTCGGCCTGCCCTTTGGGAATACCCAGAAACGCACCACGGAAGGTTTCCGACAGATAGGCGCCAAAGATGAAGCCAAGGGTACCGATACCCGCCAGCAGCGGGTTCAGGTCGATGTAGTCATCGTAGCCAACCAGCGGCGCAACGCGGTTGATGATGTCTTGCCCGCCATAGAAGATCAGCAGGATCAGCACCAGGTCCGGGATGCCGCGCACCACCGTGGAATACAGGTCGCCCAGCCATGCCAGCCAGCGCACGGGCGACAAGCGCAGCGCCACGCCGATCAGGCCGAGCACGATGGCCAGGGCCATCGACGACAGTGCGAGCTGTAGCGTCAGCCACGCCCCGTCGAGGATGACTGCCCCGTAGCCTTTCAACATGTTGTGGTCCTCGACCTAGAGAATGAAAAATGGTGCAAACCTCAGAGCCTCTGCTGTTTGCACCATTGCACAGGGGTTGCCCGAAGCCTTAGTTGGTTTCCGGGCCGTAGATGTCGAAGTTGAAGTACTTCTTCTCGATCTCTTTGTACGTGCCGTTGGCACGGATGGCGGCGATGGCCGCGTTGATGCGGTCGAGGTTTTCCTTGTCCCCTTTGCGCACGGCGATGCCGACGCCGTCACCGAAGTACTTCACGTCGGTGAACGATGGGCCTACGAAGGCAAAGCCCTTGCCTGCATCGGTTTTCAGGAAGCCATCTTCCAACAGCGTGGCATCGGCCACGGTGCCGTCCAGGCGGCCTGCCGCCACATCCAGGTAGATTTCGTTCTGGGTGCCGTAAGGCACAACGGTAGCGCCTTTGGGTGCGAGCACTTCCTTGGCGAAGCGGTCGTGGATCGAGCCGCGCTGCACGCCGATCTTCTTGCCCTTGAGTTCATCCAGGCTGTCGCTGACGGTGGAGCCTTCCTTCATCACCAGGCGCGCGGGTGTGAGGTAGTAACGGTTGGTGAAGTCAACCGACTTCTTGCGGTCGTCGGTGATGGACATGGACGACAGGATGGCGTCGATCTTGCGCACCTTCAGGGCGGGGATCAGGCCGTCGAATTCCTGCTCGACCCACGTGCACTTGGCCTTCATTTCTTCACACAGCGCATTGCCGATGTCGTAGTCGAAACCGGCGATGCTGCCGTCGGGCTGCTTGAAGGCGAACGGAGGGTAAGCGGCTTCGATGCCGATTTTCAGCGGTTTTTCATCGGCCTGCGACACCAGGGAAAACACAGACAGCGCCAGGGCGCCAAGCAGTGCGAGCTTCTTCATCAGGTAACTCCATCGGTACGGGGCAATACAAGGCAGGTAACGGCTGCCCGATATGCGAATGGGTACAACGCGAGCCGCGCAGGGTTCGACCAAGGTCGCAGACCACGAGCGAGTGAGTGGCATTTTAACGACAGCCCGGTAGTCGATATTTCTTCAAAGCGACAACTACTTACAGAAGCGCTTGAAACCACTGCGGGCGATGTTGACAGCCTATGCAAAATATGCAAAAGCGCAAGAATATAGAACCTACGAGTCTAGCAATTCCTGGGCCTATTATTGGCAAAGCCTTGTAGTACGGCAAGTCCGGCGTTTCGCCAGCTGCCCTTACGCCTTGAAAATGCCCTGCAATGGGCACGGAGTGTTTCCTGGCGCCCCGGGGTGGTGCGCGGCGGTGACAGATCGGGTTACCGATGAATGTCGGGTAACAATAAAGCAAAAACCCCGCCGAATGTTCGGGCGGGGTTTGCAGGGGGCCACTAACAGCCGGCTTGCCGGCGATGGCCCGCTCAGGCAGTCGCCAGGTTCATCGCCTTGTGGGTGTCGATCAGGTGCTGCACCACCCCAGGGTCTGCCAGGGTCGAGATATCACCCAGTGCATCGTACTCCCCCGTGGCGATCTTGCGCAGGATGCGGCGCATGATCTTGCCTGACCGGGTTTTTGGCAGGCCCGGGGCCCACTGAATGACGTCTGGTGAAGCGATCGGGCCAATTTCCTTGCGCACCCAGTTCTTCAGCTCCAGGCGCAATTGCTCGGTAGGCTCAATGCCGGCATTGAGGGTGACGTAGACATAGATGCCCTGGCCCTTGATGTCGTGCGGCACACCCACCACGGCGGCTTCAGCCACTTTGGCATGGGCCACCATGGCGCTCTCGATCTCGGCGGTGCCCATGCGGTGCCCGGACACGTTGAGCACGTCATCCACACGGCCGGTGATCCAGAAGTAACCGTCCTCGTCGCGGCGCGCGCCGTCGCCGGTGAAGTACATGCCGCGGAAGGTCTTGAAGTAGGTATCGACGAAGCGGTCGTGGTCACCATACAGCGACCGCGACTGGCCCGGCCAGGAGTCGAGGATGACCAGGTTGCCCTCGGCGGCCCCTTCGATCAGGTTGCCCAGGTTATCCACCAAAGCCGGCACCACACCAAAGAACGGCCGGGTGGCCGAGCCTGGCTTGAGGGCCGTGGCACCTGGCAGCGGGCTGATCAGGATGCCCCCGGTTTCGGTCTGCCACCAGGTGTCGACGATCGGGCAGCGCTCCTTGCCCACGGTCTTGTAGTACCAGTTCCAGGCTTCGGGGTTGATCGGCTCACCCACCGAACCCAGCAGGCGCAGGCTCGAGCCGTCGGCGCCGTCTACCGCCGCCTGCCCCTCGGCCATCATCGCGCGGATGGCAGTGGGTGCGGTGTACAGGATGTTGACCTTGTGCTTGTCGACGATTTTCGACACGCGGGTGATGTCCGGGTAGTTCGGCACGCCTTCGAACAGCAGCGTGGTCGCCCCGTTGGCCAGCGGGCCGTAGACGATGTAGCTGTGGCCAGTCACCCAACCCACGTCGGCTGTGCACCAGTACACCTCGCCCGGGCGGTAGTCGAACACACGCTCATGGGTGAGCGCCGCGTACACCAGGTAACCCCCGGTGGTGTGCAGTACGCCCTTGGGTTTGCCGGTGGAGCCGGATGTGTAGAGGATGAACAGCGCTTCTTCGGCGCCCATCTCTTTCGGTGCGCAGTGGCTGGAGGCCACTTTCATCAGGTCTTCGTACCAGATGTCGCGATGCTGGTGCCAGGCGATGTCGCCACCGGTGCGCTTGCACACGATGATCTTCTGCACACTGCTGGTTTCCGGGTTGGTCAACGCCAGGTCGACGTTGCCCTTGAGCGGCGTACGGCGGCCACCGCGCACACCCTCGTCGGCAGTGATCACCACCTTGGACTTGCAATCGATGATGCGCCCGGCCAGGGCCTCGGGAGAGAAACCACCGAATACCACCGAGTGGATCGCGCCGATGCGGGCACAAGCCAACATGGCCACCACGGCCTCGGGGATCATCGGCATGTAGATGGTGACCACATCACCGCGGTGCACATCCTGCCCGCGCAGGGCGTTGGCGAACTTGCAAACCTGCTCGTGCAGCTCGCGGTAGGTGATGTTGCGGTGCTCGGAAGGGTCGTCGCCCTCCCAGATGATGGCCAGCTGGTCGCCGCGCTCTTCGAGGTGACGGTCGAGGCAGTTGGAGGAAACGTTCAGAGTGCCGTCGGCGAACCACTTGATGTCCACATGGTGGTCATCGAACGAGGTCTGCTTGACCTTGGTGAACGGCTTGATCCAGTCCAGACGCTGGGCCTGCTCACGCCAGAAGCCGTCCGGGTTGATCACCGATTGCTGGTACATGGCCTTGTAGGTGGCCTCGTCGGTCAGGGTGGTGGCCGCGATCTCGGGACGAACGGGATACAGTGGAGCCGCACTCATCTTATTTACCTCGGTGTAATAGTTGTTTTTGTATGGGACCGTTGTAACTGTACCAGAGCGATAAACGCCATTCGACGTTGGTAGTAATTTCCCCGGCAGGCCGCTGGAAACTGCGCAGGCAATGCTTTCACCGCCCGGCACTGCACACCCCGGGCGGACCGCAGGATTGTTACCAATTCTGCCAAAACACTTTATCAAAAGCGCCACTGTTTCAAGTTTAACCGTCGCCCTAGAATTCACCTCGCCAACAACGGCACATGGATTAACGACTGACACCCGCCCCCACACAGGCAACCGTTAATCTTCTTATTAAAGTAACTGATTGCAACAACTGCAGTCGCGGCGCCCAGTGTGCCGCGTGCGCCCCCTCACGGCCTTATATAGGTAAACGAAAAATGAAAGCGTTACTGGTATTGGTACTTGGCAGCTTGTGCGGTGCGGCAATGGCCGACGACGTCAAGGTTGCCGAGCAGATTCCGGTCGAACAGTACAGCTACTCGCAGCACTTGGACATCGCCCACGTCATTTCCCTGAGCGAAGTACCCAATGTCTGCGAAGTGGTGCCGGCGCGCATGACCTACGAAGACTCGCAGGGCCAGCGACACATCCTTGAATACCGCGTCATGGGCGGTGGTTGCTCGAATGGGTGATACCGTGTGAACGGGGCCCTGCGGGGCCCCTTCGCGGTAATACCTGCCACCCCAGGAAGTACAGGAAACTTCTCAACGCCTCGTAGTTAATAACGTGAGTCCAGCGACTTGCCGAGTTGATAATCCCGCAACTTGTTGGCAATCGTCGTGTGCGACACGCCTAGCCGTTTGCCCAATGCACGACTGCTCTTGAACTCCCCCATCAAACTTTCCAACACGGCCTTTTCAAAACGCCCCACAATCGCCGACAGATCACCCTCCAGCGAAAAATCCCCCAACGGTTGACGGACACCATAATCCGGCAGGCGTACATGCTCACTGTTCACCACGCCTCCTTCCGATAAAGAAACCGCCTGAAATACTACGTTTTCCAGTTGCCGAACATTACCCGGCCAGTTATAGGCAGCCAGTTTTTCCCGTGCAGCGGCGGCCAGCCGTGGCAGGGGGCAACCAATCTGCCGGCTGGCCTGGTCGAGAAAATGCTCCACCAGCCCGTCCAGCCCATCCATGCATTCACGCAAGGGCGGAATATGCAGGGACAGCACATTGAGGCGGTGGTACAGGTCCTGGCGGAATTCACCCCGCGCACAGAGTTCGGACAGGTCAACCTGGGTGGCGCAGATCACCCGAACATCCAAATAGACCTCTTCGTCGCTACCCACCCTTCGGAAGCAGCCGTCCTGCAAAAAGCGCAGCAGCTTCACCTGCAGCCGCGGGCTCATCTCCCCTACCCCATCGAGGAACAACGTACCGCCAGCGGTCAGTTCCAGCAGCCCCAGCTTGCCCTCCGCACGGGCGCCCTCGAATGCCCCGGGGCCATAACCGAACAGCTCGGTTTCAGCCATGGATTCCGGCAACCCGGCGCAGTTGAGGGCCATCAGCGGCGACTGGCCGCGGGGGCTGGCCAGGTGACAGGCGCGGGCCAGCAACTCTTTACCCGTACCCGTCTCGCCTTCGATCAGCAATGGCGCGTCCAACGGCGCCATGCGCCGCGCTTCACGGACCACGGCGGCCATCACCCGTGAACTCTGGAAGATGCTGTCGAAGCCGCGCAACTCCTGCTTGCGCACATTGTAGATGCGCTCGCCAATACGATCGGCGCGGTGCAGTGTCAGCACCGCACCCGCCAGGGCCTCGCTGTCATCGTGCTCGGATTGAAGCGGTGCGATATCCGCCAGGAACACCCCCCCTTTCACCTGGACCCGCAGCCCGTTGATACGCGACTTGTTGGCCCGCACCAGCTCCGGCAGGTCGAAATCCTCCACGTAACGCGCCAGCGGCATGCCCGGCACCTCGTCTACCCGCACCCCCAGCAACTGCGCCGCAGCCCGGTTGGCGGCGACGATGCTACCCGCCATGTCTACGGACAGTACCGGAAACTCCAACGCCCCGAGCAAGGCATTGAGCTCCATGTGCCGCCGCTCGCTGGGCATCAACCCCACTCGCTTGACCCCAAAAACGCCGGCAATGGCCTCGAACTTGGGCCGTAACGCCTGGAACTGCAGATTGATCAAGTTGGGGCAATGCAGGTAGATGGCGTTGCCGTGGTCACCTCCCACCTCGCCACGCAGCACGTTGATACCGTATTCCACCAACAGGTTGAGAATGTCCCGCAGGATGCCTATGCGGTTCTGACAATGCACTTTGATACGCATGCGCGCTCCAAGACCCGATGTTTATCATCCAGCCTGTAAAAATGTGTAAATTTAACTTTCCAAGATCAGGCTATTCACCGCCTGTATGCAGCGGATTTTCCAATGGCTAGCCCGATTTGTAAAATAATCGTTACGAATCGCACGCTCATTACCCCCATGCGGTGCTCATCACCCGGTGCAACCGCCGCCTGGAAGCGCTATTCCTGATGCATGTCCTGAACACAACAAGAACAGCGTTCACCAGGAGACACCCATGAAGCACACGCAGTACGTGGCAAGAGAGCCCGATGCGCAGGGGTTTATCGATTACCCGCAGCAAGATCATGCGGTGTGGAATACCCTGATCACCCGCCAACTGAAGGTCATCGAAGGCCGCGCCTGCCAGGAGTACCTGGACGGCATCGATCTGCTGGGCCTGCCCCATGACCGCATTCCACAATTGGGTGAAATCAACAAGGTGCTCGGTGCCACCACGGGCTGGCAGGTGGCCCGCGTACCTGCCCTGATTCCCTTCCAGACCTTCTTTGAACTGCTGGCCAGCAAGCATTTCCCGGTGGCCACGTTCATCCGCACCGCTGAAGAGCTGGATTACCTGCAAGAACCCGACATCTTCCACGAAATTTTCGGCCACTGCCCGTTGCTCACCAACCCCTGGTTCGCCGAGTTCACCCACACCTATGGCAAGCTGGGGTTGGCCGCGAGCAAGGAGCAGCGGGTGTTCCTGGCCAGGCTGTACTGGATGACCATCGAATTTGGCCTGATGGATACCCCGCAGGGCCGCAAGATCTACGGCGGCGGTATTCTCTCGTCACCCAAAGAAACCGTGTACAGCCTGTCGGGCGAACCGGAACACCAGGCCTTCGACCCGATCGAAGCCATGCGCACGCCCTACCGTATCGACATTCTGCAGCCGTTGTACTTCGTACTGCCGAACATGAAGCGGCTGTTTGACCTGGCCCACGAAGACATCATGGGCATGGTCCGGCAAGCTTCGCAGCTGGGCCTGCACGCCCCGAAGTTTCCGCCCAAGGCGGCTGCCTGAGCCGCCCTGCCGATAACAACTCGAACTGGAAAACACCCTATGAACGCCTTGAACCAAGCCCACTGCGAAGCCTGCCGGGCCGATGCGCCAAAGGTCACCGAGCAGGAACTGGCCGAACTGATCCGCGAAATCCCGGACTGGAACATCGAAGTCCGTGATGGCCATATGGAACTGGAACGCGTGTTCCTGTTCAAGAACTTCAAACATGCCCTGGCGTTCACCAACGCGGTCGGCGAAATCGCCGAGGCCGAAGGCCACCACCCCGGGCTGCTGACCGAGTGGGGCAAGGTGACAGTGACCTGGTGGAGCCATTCGATCAAAGGCCTGCACCGCAACGACTTCATCATGTGCGCCCGCACCGACAAGGTCGCCGAGGGCGCCGAAGGCCGCAAGTGATGGCGGCGGGCGGATCCGTCCGGTATCCGCCCGCTATAGCAACCGGCGAACGGGAAAAATCGAAACTGTCATCCAGACTTGTGTATCCTGCCTCAGCTTTGCGAAGCTTCCCACGCGCCTGGCGCAGCTTTTTCACTCACACTTGCGAGGAACGACGAGATGCATGAAATCCCGAACTTTCCCTTCCCAAGCCTGAACCCCGAAGAGCCCACCGTTACCGCCCACGCCGAGCCGGCAGCTGCACGCGAGCAGGAGGGTGACGATCAATCCAGCGCCGAACAGGACTAGAACGCGCGCGCCGACAGTGTGAAAACGGCTGACCTGCGGGCTACCCCCGTCATCACGTTTTCACACTCCCCACGCCTGGGGCTCAACCCCGGGCGTACTGCAATACCACTTCCAATGGGTGACGCATCTGCCGCTCGGTCATGCGCTTGACCTGGCTGCGGCACGAATAACCCGTTGCCAACGGCTCCCCTTCCTTGTCCAGCTTGGTTGCCCAGGACTGCTCGAAAATGGTTTTCGAGGTGTGCTGGTTGCGCGCCTCGTGGCCATACGTGCCCGACATGCCGCAACAGCCGGTAGCTTCGGTCACCAGTTTCAAACCCAGGCGCTGGAATACCTGCTCCCACTGCCGGGTACTGGCGGGCGCATTGGTTTTTTCGGTGCAGTGCGCCATCAGGCGGAAGGTGGCCGTGGCGCCAGTCGCCTGCTCTGGCAGGGCATTGAGCAGCCATTCCTGAGGTAGCAGCACCTGCGGGCAACCCTGCAGGCCAGGCACTTTCTGGTACTCCTGGCGGTACACCAAGGTCATGGCCGGGTCCAGGCCCACCAGCGGTACCCCGCAATCGGCCAGCGCTTGCAGTTGGGTAGCATTGCGGATGGCCGCCTTGGCGAATGCCCCCAGGAAGCCCTGCACATGCAAAGGCTTGCCATTGGCACTGTAGGGCGCCAGAAACACACGGTGGCCCAAACGGTGCGCCAGGTCGATGAAGGCCGACAGCAACGGTGTCTCGAAGTAGCGGGTGAACGCATCCTGTACCAGCACGATGCTGCGCTCGCGCTGGGCCGGGGTCAGCTCGCGCAGCGCCGGCACCGTAGCCACGCCCACGCGGCAGCGGGTCAGGGTGGCCTGGAAGTTGAAGCGGCTGATCAGCGGGCTGTCGACCATGCCTACCTTGTCGGCCAACAGGCGGCTGACCCACCTGGACCCCATCAGCGCGTTGTACAGCCCTGGCGCGTGTGCCAGGTAGGGGATGGTGAACTCCAGCGAGCCGATCAGGTAGTCACGCAGGGGCCGCTGATAGCGCCCGTGGTACAGCTCGAGGAAGCGCGAACGAAAGTCCGGCACGTTGACCTTGATCGGGCACTGCCCTGCGCAGGATTTGCACGCCAGGCAACCGGCCATGGCGTCGTACACTTCATGGGAAAAATCGCCCTCTCCCTGCTGGCGGGCGCGATTGTTGCGCAGGCGCGTCGGCAGGCCTTTGAGCCAGGCCACCTGGCTACGCGCGCTGGCCAGCACGTCGACACCGGCATCGCCCTGCAGACGTAGCCATTCGCGCATCAGCGAAGCGCGGCCTTTGGGCGAATGCCGGCGTTCACGGGTGGCCTTCCACGACGGGCACATGGCGTCGTTGGGGTCATAGTTGTAGCAGGCACCGTTGCCGTTGCAGTGCACCGCACTGCCGAAGCTCTGCCAGACCCGCTCATCGATGGTACGGTCAAGGTCACCGCGCAGGGTCACGCCATCGACCCGGGTCAACCCCTCGCTACTGCCGGCAGGGGTGCAGATTTTGCCCGGGTTGAGCTGGTTATGGGGGTCGAACGCCGCCTTCAGCCGCTGCAGCGACGGGTACAGTTCGCCAAAGTATTCAGGTACGTATTCCGAACGCAGGCCTTTGCCATGCTCACCCCACAGCAGGCCGCCATAGCGGCGGGTCAGCGCCGCGACGGCGTCGGAGATGGGCTTGACCAACGCGGCCTGAGCCGGGTCTTTCATGTCCAGCGCCGGGCGCACGTGCAGCACCCCGGCATCCACATGCCCGAACATGCCGTAGGCCAGGCCATAGCCATCGAGCAACGCGCGGAAGTCGGCGATGTAATCGGCCAGTTGCTCGGGTGGCACCGCAGTGTCTTCCACGAAGGGTTGCGGGCGCACTTCACCCTCCACATTGCCCAGCAAACCCACAGAACGCTTGCGCATGGTGTAGACCCGGGTCACCGCCTCGGCGCCTTCGGCCAGGGTGTGGCCCAGGCGCTCGACACCGGTGTCGTTGCGCAGGTGCTCGATGAACGCCTGCACCTTGTTGTTGACTTCGGCAGGGTCGTCGCCGCAGAACTCCACCAGGTTGATGCCCAGGGTCGGGCGCTCGGGGTCGGCCGGGAAGTACTCGGCAACGCTGTGCCAGACGATGTCCTTCATCGCCAGCATCAGCACCTTGGAATCGACTGTCTCGATCGACAGGGGCCGGTGGGCCATCAGCGCGTTGGCATCGCGCAGGGCATCCATGAAGCTGCCGTAACGCACGTTCACCAGCACCGCGTATTTGGGAATCGGCAGCACATTCAGCTTGGCCTCGACCACGTAGCCCAGCGAACCCTCGGCACCGCACAGCACGCTGTTGAGGTTGAAGCGGCCGTGCTCGTCGCGCAGGTGTGCCAGGTCGTAGCCGGTCAGGCAGCGGTTGAGCTTGGGGAAGGTGGCCTGGATACGTTCGGCCTGGGTGTCGTGAATGTCGCGGGCCATGCGATACACCTCGCCCACACGCCCCGGCGCCTCGCACGCCGCCTGCAACGCAGCGTCGTCGATCGGCTGGCTGTGCAGGTGCTCACCACCCAGCAGCACACTGTGCAGCGCCAGCACGTGATCGCGGGTTTTACCGTATGTGCAGCTGCCCTGGCCGCTGGCGTCGGTGTTGATCATGCCGCCGACGGTGGCGCGGTTTGAGGTGGACAGCTCCGGGGCAAAGAACAGCCCGTGGGGTTTCAGGGCCGCATTGAGCTGGTCCTTCACCGTACCGGCCTGCACCCGCACCCAGCGCTCCTGCACGTTGATCTCGAGGATGCGGTTCATGTGCCGGGACAGGTCGACCACGATACCGTCGGTCAACGACTGGCCATTGGTACCGGTACCGCCGCCACGCGGGGTCAGCTTCACCGCCTGAAAACGCGCCTCACCCATCAAGGTGGCCACACGTGCCACGTCATCGGCATCCAGCGGGAACACCGCCGCCTGGGGCAGGCGCTGGTAGATGGAGTTGTCGGTGGCCAGCACCGTGCGGGTGCCGTAGTCGGCGCTTATCTCGCCACGAAAGCCGCTGTCGCGCAGGGCCTGGAGGAATGCAGGGTAATCGGCGGTGGGGGCAACGGTTTGCAGCTGGGCGATCATCGATGGATGGCCTCGGAATAATGGCGGTTCGCGGGATCAGTGTCGTGCCGGCATGGGTCGATGCTGGCCTGATGACGTAGGGGGCCATGTTCCTGTAGTTTCGCCTAAGGGGCAAACGGATAATCCTGCCGCTATTAATGACTTTGATGAATGAATTACCGCCACCTGACCCCATCCATGTCGCTGCTGCTAGCCTTCGAGGCGGCAGCGCGGCACCAGAGCTACACCCGCGCCGCCGCAGAGCTTTCGCTGACGCAAAGTGCCGTAAGCCGCCAGGTGCAGGCCCTGGAGCAGCAACTTGGGCTGACCTTGTTCCGCCGCGAGGGGCGCCAAGTCCAGCTGACCGATGTGGGGCGCCTTTATCAGCGCGAACTCAGCGAGGCCTTGGGGCGCATCCGCAGCGCGACCCTGCAAGCGCTGGCCTACCAGTCCGGGGTCGGCACCCTGCGCCTGGCCACCCTGCCCACGTTCGGCTCCAAATGGCTGCTACCGCGCCTGCACGCGTTCTACCAGGCGCACCCTGGCATGCTGGTGCACATTCATTCACGCATCGAAGCCATCGACTTCGACACCAGCGAAATCGATGCGGCCATCGGTGTAGCCACCCATGACCTGCCAGGGCTGGTCTGCCACCGCCTGCATGCGGAGCAACTGGTGGTCATCTTGCCCCCGCAGGCGGCCACAGATCGCCAGGGCTGGCCGCCCGCGCGCATCAGCGAACAGGTGCTGTTGAACGTGGCCAACAACCCCCATGCCTGGGGCGAATGGTTTTCGCACCACGGCCTGCCGCACCGGGCCATGCGCCTGGGGCCAAGCTTCGAGTTGACGTCGCACCTGATCCAGGCGGTAAGGGCCGGCATCGGCATCGGCCTGGTGCCGCGCATTCTGGTGGAAGATGAACTGGCAAAAGGCGAGCTCTACAGCCCAGGCATGGCCTTCGCCAGCGAGCGCAGCTACTACCTGATCTACCCGCCCAGAAACGAAGGGCTGCCTTCGCTCAAAGCATTCAAAGGTTGGTTGCTGGCGCAGATCTGAACGGGCAGCAGCAACTAATAAAAATCCGAAGCCGTGTAGGGGCTTCGGGCTTTCGGCTACCCAGACCGCGGCGCTTTACTTCGCTACGCCGCCTGCCGCGTTCTGCGCACTGGCACTGCGACGTGACTTGACCACGTACGAAACGAACATCACCAGCAACCATACCGGAATCGCGTAGACCGAGTTCTGGATGCCCGGAATCTGCAGCATGATGCCCAGGATAAGCAGCACGAACGCCAGCACCAGGTAGTTGCCGTAGGGGTACCACAGCGCCTTGAACAGCGGCTGCTGGCCGCTACGGTTCAGGTGCTGGCGGAACTTGAGGTGCGAATAGCTGATCATCGCCCAGTTGATCACCAGCGTTGCGACCACCAGCGACATGAGCATTTCCAGCGCGTTGGCCGGCATCAGGTAATTGAGCAGCACGGCGATCAGCGTCACCGCTGCCGATACCAGAATCGACCGCACGGGCACCCCACGGCTGTCGACCTTGGCCAGCGCTGCAGGTGCATCGCCCTGCTCAGCCATGCCCAGCAGCATGCGGGCATTGCAGTAGGTGCCGCTGTTGTACACCGACAGCGCTGCCGTCAGCACCACGAAGTTCAGCAGGTTGGCGGCCACGTCGCTGCCCAGCAGTGAGAACACCTGCACGAATGGGCTGCTGCCGTAGCTACCACCAGAGGCATCGATGCTCGCCACCAGGGTGTCCCACGGGGTCAGCGACAGCAACACCACCAGCGCGCCCACATAGAAGATGAGGATACGGTAGATAACCTGGTTGATCGCCTTGGGGATGACCGTTTTCGGCTTATCTGCTTCGGCAGCGGTGAAGCCGAGCATTTCCAGGCCGCCGAACGAGAACATGATGAAAGCCAGGGCCATCACCAGGCCGCTCACGCCATTGGGGAAGAAGCCGCCATGGGACCAGAGGTTGGTCAGGCTCGCGTCCGGGCCGCCATTGCCGCTGGTGAGCAGGTAGGCGCCCAGCGCGATCATGCTGACGATGGCGACCACCTTGATGATGGCGAACCAGAATTCAGCCTCGCCAAACAGCTTCACGTTCATCAGGTTGATGGCGTTGATCAGTACGAAGAATGCAGCCGCCGTGACCCAGACCGGGATCTCCGGCCACCAGTAATGCACATACTTGCCCACCGCCGACAGTTCGGACATGCCTACCAAAATGTAGAGCACCCAGCAGTTCCAACCGGACAGAAAGCCCGCAAAGCCGCCCCAGTAGGTGTGGGCGAAGTGGCTGAACGAACCGGCCACGGGCTCTTCGACGATCATCTCGCCAAGCTGGCGCATGATCAGGAAGGCAATGAAACCGCAGATGGCATAGCCCAGAATCATCGACGGGCCTGCCGATTTCATCACCCCGGCCGAACCCAGGAACAGCCCCGTACCGATGGCGCCACCCAGCGCGATCAACTGGATGTGGCGATTTTTCAGGCCCCGCTTGAGCTCGCCTGAATGCATGTTGGGTTCAGTCATGAACGAAGTCACCTGCATTGTTTTTATCTGTGACGGAATCGGACCCACCGCGCTCGTGGCGCAGCGGAATGGGCAAGGTGATTACCTTGGGTTTCCTGAGCGAGGTGCCGCCGTGGGCGGATCAGCCTGGTGTGGTCAGGAGTGCGCGGTACGCAAGGGGGTCACAGGTAAAACGCGGCGCACTGTATAACCCTGCAAACGCGCAGGCGTCAACGCATCGCGTCTTTTCTTCGGCGAAAAGCGCAGCGTTCCTGTGGGATTTGCCGTTGAAGGCGAGCTGATCGGCGTACATGGCGCCTCCATTTGTTGTTTTAGCAGCCGGGCTCTGTGGCGGGCTTTTGCACATGGCAATGGGGGGTATGACACCGTGGGGCGGGGGTTTGGGCAAGAGGGGGGTGACGGGGTATGGGCGAGGTAGACCGCGTCGCGGCGGCAATATTTCTTTACGTAGGCACGAAAAGTCTGAAATGCGAGGATAAGCTGGGGGTGGGCGTATAGTTTTTTTTACAGACTGGTTTGGAAACTTGCCAGTCGCCTGAAAGGTTACTGCGGTTCGGGTGATGGGGATGAGGCTAGCGGGGATTTTGCCTGTGTGCGGTAGCGCTTGCGAGATCGGGCACCGCTTTGGCGGCGCTCGATCTCACAGGCCGAACGAGGCCGATCAGCCGCGTGGCTTGCCGCGGCCACGGCCGGCCGGCTTGTCGCCGTGCGGCTTGTCGGTACGCTTGCGCATTTCGCTAGGCCGCTCAGCCACGGCACTGCCGCGGTTGGGCTTGCGCGGGGTTTCTTCGCGGGCTGGGCGCTCGGGCGCACTGTCCTGTGCAGGGCGCAGGCTGCGCACGCGCTCGCCACGGCCCAGCGGGCGGGACGACTTGCGCTGCAGGCGCTCCATCTTGTCCTTGGCCTTGAGGTTCATGGTCGGCAGCGCTACTGGCTGCAAGCCCACTTCGGCGGCAAGGATGTCGATTTCGCCCTGGCTCATTTCACGCCAGCGGCCCATCGGCAGGTCCGAATTGAGGAACACCGGGCCAAAACGCACGCGCTTCAGGCGGCTGACCACCATGCCCTGGGACTCCCACAGGCGACGCACCTCACGGTTACGCCCTTCCATGACCACGCAGTGGTACCAGTGGTTGAAGCCTTCACCACCCGGCGCCTTCTGGATGTCGGTGAATTTCGCCGGGCCGTCTTCGAGCATCACACCCGCCTTCAGGCGTTCGATCATCTCGTCGTCCACCTCACCACGCACCCGCACCGCATATTCACGGTCCATCTCGTAAGAGGGGTGCATCAGGCGGTTGGCCAGCTCACCGTCGGTGGTGAACAGCAGCAGCCCGGTGGTGTTGATGTCGAGGCGGCCGATGTTGATCCAGCGGCCCTCTTTCGGGCGCGGCAGGCGATCGAATACTGTCGGGCGACCTTCTGGGTCGTCACGGGTACAGATTTCACCGTCGGGCTTGTTGTACATGATCACCCGGCGGGTCGCCTCGGCGGCTTCCTCGCGCTTGATCAGCTTGCCGTCAACGGCAATGGCATCGTGCAGGTCGACACGCTGGCCAAGGGTAGCGGCAACGCCGTTGACCTTGATGCGGCCCTGGCTGATCCAGGCCTCGACGTCACGGCGCGAGCCCACGCCAATGCGCGCCAGCACTTTCTGCAGCTTCTCGCCAGCGGGTGGGGTAATGTCGGTTTGTTGCAGGTCTTGCTCACTCATCTGGGCACCTCCCGGTGTAGGAATGAAAACAGGCATTTGGCAGCGAATGCGCCAAAAGGCCGCGCATCATACGCGGTTCAGCGTGGGAACGCACCGCAGCTTAGCGGGTTTTAACAGCTAGACGCGGCCTTTCTGCCCAGTGGAAGCGCTCAAGGCTCCAGCTTGCCCGGGCTCTCTGCGGCAGGCTCGGTTTCGCGAAGGTCGTCGAAATCGGTCTTGAGCCCCTGTTCCATGGCGTCGAGTTCCACCAGCAGGCTTCGGAAGCTGGTTTCGTCCTTCGGTGCAGCGGCGTCTTCATCTTCCTCAAGGCTGGCATCAGCCAACGCCTGCAAGTGGGCGGGCACCGGTGCGTCATCCGGGTCCAGCAGCGGCTCGGGCTCCATTTCCCGCAGGGCGGCAAGGGCGGGCAGGTCTTCAAGGCTTTTGAGGTTGAAGTGGTCGAGAAAGGCCTTGGTGGTGGCGAACATCGCGGGCCGGCCTGGTACCTCGCGGTAGCCCACCACGCGAATCCACTCACGCTCCATCAGGGTTTTGACGATATTGCTGTTCACCGCCACGCCCCGTACGTCTTCGATTTCACCGCGAGTGATGGGCTGGCGGTAGGCGATCAGGGCCAGGGTTTCGAGCAGCGCCCGCGAGTAGCGCTGGGGGCGCTCTTCCCACAGCCGGCCCACCCAGGGGGCATACGCCTCGCGAATCTGCAGGCGGTAACCGCTGGCTACCTCCTTGAGCTCGAAAGCGCGGCCCTGGCACGACTTGCCCAGCACCTCCAGTGCCTGGCGGAACACCCTCGGCTCGGGGCGCTCGGCCTCTTCGAACAGCTCGTAAAGGCGCTCCAGAGACTGGGGTTTGCCCGAGGCCAGCAGGAAGGCTTCAATCAGCGACGCCAAGTCGCGCGGTTCATTCAGGTTCATCGAGTTCTTCAACAGAGGCCGGGCGTAGCCGCACATGAATGGCGGCGAAGGCCTCATTTTGCACCAGTTCCACCAGCGTTTCCTTCACCAGTTCGAGAATGGCCATGAAGGTGACCACCACCCCCAGCTTGCCCTCTTCCGGCGTGAACAGCTCGACAAAGGGTACGAAGCCCCCGCCTTTCAGGCGCTCGAGCACCTGGCTCATGCGCTCGCGGGTCGACAGGGTTTCGCGGGTGATCTGATGGCTTTCGAACAGGTCATTGCGGCGCATCACCTCGGCCATGGAAAACAACAGTTCTTCCAGGCTGACTTCGGGCAGCAGCTTGCGCACCTTGGCCTGCGGCGCCTCCAGGCACGGCACCAGCACCTCGCGCCCCACCCTCGACAACCCGTCGATGCCCTCGGCGGCGGCCTTGAACCGCTCGTACTCCTGCAGCCGGCGGATCAGTTCGGCGCGCGGGTCGCCCTCCTCTTCATCCACGTCGACAGCGCGCGGCAGCAGCATGCGCGACTTGATCTCGGCAAGCATGGCCGCCATCACCAGGTACTCGGCAGCCAGCTCCAGGCGCACGCTTTTCATCAACTCGACGTACCCCATGTACTGTCGGGTAATTTCCGCCACCGGGATGTCGAGAATATCGATGTTCTGCTTGCGGATCAGGTACAGCAGCAGGTCCAGCGGGCCTTCGAAGGCTTCGAGGATGACTTCCAGGGCATCGGGCGGGATATACAGGTCCAGCGGCAGCTCGGTGACCGCCTCGCCATACACCAGCGCCAGTTGCAGCTGCCTGGGCACCTCGGCCTGGGGGGCCGGGGCCTCAGGCATTGATACCGGGTTCACGCGCTGACCAGGAACGGCGCCGGGTCGCCACAACCTTCGCGGATCAGCGCCGGCTCGTCGCCAGACAGGTCGATGATGGTGGAAGCCTTCAGGTCGCCATAGCCGCCGTCGATCACCAGGTCCACATGATGCTCCAGGCGTTCGCGGATTTCGTACGGGTCGGTCATCGGCTCTTCGTCGCCGGGCAGAATCAGGCTCACGCTCATCAGCGGCTCGCCCAGTTTTGCCAGCAGCGCCAGGGTGATGGCGTGGTCCGGCACGCGCAGGCCGATGGTGCGGCGCTTCTCGTGCAGTAACAGGCGCGGCACCTCGCGGGTACCGTTCAGAATGAAGGTGTAAGGGCCCGGCACATGGGCCTTGAGCAAGCGGAAGGTGCCGGTGTCGACCTTGGCGTACAGCCCCAGCTGCGACATGTCGCAACACATCAGGGTGAAGTTGTGGGTCTTGTCCAGCCCGCGCAGGCGCCGGACCCGCTCGATGGCGGCCTTGTCACCGATCTGGCAGCCCAGGGCGTAGGCCGAGTCGGTGGGGTACACCACCACCCCACCCTTGCGGATGATCTCCACCGCCTGACGGATCAGCCGATCCTGCGGGTTCTCCGGATGAATCTGGAAAAATTGGCTCACGTACTCGTCCTGTTCATGCCGACATTGGTTGTTCATGGCTGAAACGGCGCCACAGAGGTGGCAGGTCCTCGGGCAAAGGCCGGTAGGCACCGATCTCGCCCCAGGTGCCGGGGCCGTGGAAATCACTGCCAGCGCTTGCCAGCAGGCCGAATTCACGGGTAAGGATGGACAGGGTACCCACCTGCTCGGCGGGCATCATGCCGTTGACCACTTCAAGCGCCTGTCCACCTGCCTGAATATAGTCGGCTATCAGCCGTCTGCGCTTGCTGCGTGTCAGCGTGTAATGCATCGGGTGGGCCAGGCTTACCCAAGCATTGGACTGCCGCAGAGTGGCAACGGTTTCCTCCAGCGTGGGCCAGTGCTGCTTGACGTCGCCCAGCTTGCCGGCCCCCAGCCATTTGCGAAACGCCTCGCCGCGGTCCTTGACGTGCCCGGCCCGTACCAGGTATTCGGCAAAATGCGGGCGCGCCGGCGCATTGCCGCTGTCGCCCAGCTCATGCTGCACCTGGCGGGCGCCTTGCAACGTGCCGGGCATGCCCTTGGCGGCCAGACGCTTGTCGATCTCTTCGGCGCGTAGCCAGCGGCCGCGGTGCAGTGCCTCGATGGCGGCCAGCAACGGTGGGGCGTCCAGCGGGAAGTCATACCCCAGCACGTGGATGGTGGCGCCACCCCAGGTGCAGGACAACTCCACCCCGCTGACCCAGTGCATGCCGTGCGACTGGCAGGCCTGACGCGCTTCGGGCAGGCCTTCGAGGGTGTCATGGTCGGTGAGCGCCAGCGTTCGCACCCCATGCTCGAAGGCCCGGGCGACCAGGACCGAAGGCGACAGGGCGCCATCGGAGGCCGTGCTGTGACAGTGCAGATCAACATTCATGGAGTAGCGCTTTCGCTGGAATCGATGTTTGTTATTATGCCGTCACATCCCGGTTCTGGCTGCCATTGTGAAACAATTCATCGATTTCATCCCGCTGCTGCTGTTCTTCATCGTCTACAAGCTGGACCCGCGCCCTGTCGAACTGGGTGGGCACAGCTTCGAGTTTGGCGGCATCTACAGCGCCACGGCGATGCTCATCGTCAGTTCGCTGGTGGTCTACGGCGCCCTGTTCCTGCGCCAGCGCAGGCTGGAAAAGGGCCAGTGGCTGACGCTGGTCGCCTGCCTGGTGTTCGGCGGCCTTACCCTCACCTTCCACAGCGAAACCTTCCTCAAGTGGAAGGCACCCGTGGTGAACTGGCTGTTCGCCCTGGCCTTCGCGGGCAGCCACTTCATAGGTGACCGGGTGCTGATCAAGCGCATCATGGGCCATGCCCTGACCCTGCCAGATGCCATCTGGACGCGCCTGAACCTGGCCTGGATAGGCTTTTTCGTGCTCTGCGGTGCCGCCAACCTGTTCGTCGCCTTCACCTTCCAGGACTTCTGGGTGGACTTCAAGGTGTTCGGCAGCCTGGGCATGACCGTGCTCTTCCTGGTGGCACAGGGCGTGTACCTGTCCCGCCACCTGCACGATGACCCCTCTACCTCCAAACCCAAGGATTGACATGCTCTACGCCATCATCGCCAGCGACGTCGCCAACTCCCTGGAAAAACGCCTGGCTGCACGCCCTGCGCACATCGAGCGCCTGCAGCAGCTCAAGGCAGAAGGCCGTGTGGTGCTGGCCGGCCCTCACCCGGCCATCGACAGCAACGACCCGGGCGACGCCGGTTTCAGTGGCAGCCTGATCGTTGCCGAATTCGATTCGCTTGCCGCCGCCCAGGCCTGGGCTGATGCCGACCCCTACATCGCTGCGGGCGTGTACGAACAGGTCGTGGTCAAACCCTTCAAGCAAGTTATGCCTTGATCGCCCTGGCGGCGCCACGCCGGTCACAGTTGCACGCGGGCCTTAGGACTGCGGTATCTTTGCCACTGGCGGACCAACGAGTCGCCGTCAATGGTTGAATTGAGTGAGTCATGAGCGAGCTGTTACTGATTGATGATGACCAGGAGCTGTGCGACCTGCTCGCCAGCTGGCTGACCCAGGAAGGCTTCAGCGTGCGCGCCTGCCACGATGGCCAGGCCGCACGCCAGGCGCTGGCCGATCAGGCGCCGGCCGCCGTGGTGCTGGACGTGATGCTGCCCGATGGCAGCGGCCTGGAGCTGCTCAAGCAACTGCGCAGCGAACACGCCGAACTGCCGGTGCTGATGCTGTCTGCCCGGGGCGAGCCCCTGGACCGTATCCTGGGCCTGGAGCTGGGTGCTGACGATTACCTGGCCAAACCCTGTGACCCACGGGAACTCACCGCGCGCCTGCGCGCCGTGTTGCGCCGCAGCCACCCCACCGCCACCAGCAGCCAGGTGGAGCTGGGTGACCTGGTGTACAGCCCCGCCAGGGGCGTGGCCAGTATCGACGGTCGGGAAATGACCCTTACCCTGTCCGAAAGCCGGATTCTCGAGGCCCTGCTGCGCCAGCCGGGCGAGCCGCTGGACAAGCAGGAACTGGCGCAGATCGGCCTTGGCCGCAAGCTGACCCTGTACGACCGCAGCCTCGACATGCATGTGAGCAACCTGCGCAAGAAAATCGGCCCCCATGCCGACGGGCGCCCGCGTATCGTCGCCTTGCGCAGCCGCGGTTACTACTACGCCCAGTGAGCAATTACGCGCAGTGAGCAATGCACTGCAATAAACAACAAACAGTAGGCCGTGCGCAAACGGCTTGCAGCGCCCCCTGCCCCTTTACCTTTCCTTTACCCTGCACTGACGGCGCTTGACGGTCACCGCCCTAGACTGTGCTCATCCGGTCACTGCCGGCCTATGAAAGGAGAGACACCATGCGCAAGACCCTCACCGCCCTGCTGTTCGCCGCCGCCCTGCCAACCGTGGCCATGGCCATGCCTGATGGCGGCCCACGCCCGGACGGCCCGCACCACCGCGGCGGCCCGGCCTTCCATGAGCTGGACCTGACCCGCGACCAACGCGAACAGGTGGGCAAACTGATGGGCGAGCAAATGCAGCAGCGTCGCGACATCACCGAGCGTTACCTGGAGAAGCTGCCGGCTGCCGACCAGAAGGCCATGAAAGACGAACTGCAGGCCAGCCGCGACAAGACCGACAGCGCCGTACGCAACCTGCTCAAGCCTGACCAGCAGAAGAAGTTCGACGAACTGCAGAAAGAACGCGCAGCCAAACGCGCCGAATGGCAGGAATTCCAGACCTGGAAAGCTGAAAAAGCCAAGAAGGCCCAGTAAGCTTTCAACTCGACGCCCGCCCCGCATCAGGCCAGCCTGGTGCGCGGCGGGCTTTTACCGTTTGTGGAGGTGTTCGTGCGTTCATTGTTCTGGCGCATTCTGGCCAGTTTCTGGCTGGCCATCGCCCTTGTGGCAGGGTTGTCGATCCTGCTGGGGCACATGCTCAACCAGGACGCCTGGATACTCAGCCGTCACCCAGGGCTCAATACCCTGGCCAGCCAGTGGGCCAAGCACTACGAGCAAGAGGGTGTAGACCCGGCGCAGCGTTTTCTGGAGCGGCGCAAGGACCGCTACAAGATCGACGTGCAGGTGCTGGACGACAGCGGCGATGCCGTGGTCCCCGGCACCTTCCCGCGCCGGGCCGCCGCACTGGAGGCACGCCAGCACAATGATGAACGCCGCTTGCCGTGGCGTCGGCTGACCGAGGAATACACCAGCCCCAAGTCGGGCAACTCCTACCTGCTTATCTACCGCATTCCACACCCGGCCCTGGACGCCTGGCACCGCGAGAGCCTGCTGTGGCCACTGAGTGCGCTGGGGATCGCGCTGGTGGTGCTGACCCTGTTCAGCCTGCTGGTAACGCTGTCGATCACCCGCCCTCTAAGCCGGCTGCGCAGCGCGGTGCATGACCTGGGCCAGACCACCTACCAGCAGAACAGCCTGGCGCAACTGGCAGCCAGGCGCGACGAGTTCGGCGTACTGGCGCAGGATTTCAACAAGATGGGCGCGCGCCTGCAGAGCACGATCGGCAGCCAACGCCAGTTGCTGCGCGACGTGTCTCACGAGCTGCGTTCGCCACTGGCCCGGCTGCGCATTGCCCTGGCCCTGGCCGAACGGGCGGACCCCGAGCAGCGCGAGGCCCTATGGCCACGCCTGGCCCGCGAGTGTGACCGGCTGGAAGACCTGATCAGCGAGATTCTCACCCTGGCCCGGGTCGATGCCGACCAGGCCCATGCCGAACCGGTCGACCTCAATGCCCTGCTGGGTAGTGTGCGCAAGGACGCATTGCTAAGCGCCCCCGAACAGGACGTGCGCCTGGAAGCGCAGCCGGGCCTGACCCTGCAGGGCTGGCCCACGCTCATTGAGCGCGCCGTGGATAACCTGCTGCGCAACGCACTGCGCTTCAACCCGCCAGGCCAGCCCGTGGAGTTGCGCGCTGAACGCGAAGGCGATCAGGTGCGGGTGAGCGTGCGTGATCACGGCCCAGGCGCGGCGGCGGCGCACCTGACGCGGCTGGGTGAACCGTTCTTCCGCGCGCCTGGGCAGGAAGCCCCAGGCCACGGCCTTGGGTTGGCCATCGCCCGCAAGGCGGCCGAGCGCCATGGCGGCGGCCTGACGCTGGAAAACCACCCGCAAGGAGGCTTTGTGGCGACACTGGAGCTGCCAGTGGCCGAGGCCGCGGGCAGTTGAGGCAAGGGCCGCTGCCTAGCCCCAGGTACTGACGAAATCGGCGGTTTGCAGCACGGGCGCCGTACGCGGCTCGTTCAGCGGGGTACCCACGTACAGGAAGCCGATCAGCTCTTCATTGTCCGCAAGGCCAAGGCCGTGGTGCACATGCGCATCGAAAGCCAGGTCACCGGTGCGCCACACCGCACCGATACCTTGGGCGTGGGCGGCAATGAGGATACCGTGCGCCGCACAGCCGGCAGCCAGACGCTGTTCGGATTTCGGTACCTTGAAATGATCCTGCAGGCTTGCGACCACCACGATCAGCAGCGGCGCCCGCAGCGGCATCGCTCGCGCCTTGTCCAGCGCCGCCTCGGTCGCCTCGCCTTTGCCCTTCACGGCCTCGGCGAACAGCTCACCCAAACGCTCGCGCGCGGCACCCTCGATGGTGAGGAACCGCCAAGGCCGCAACTGGCCATGGTCCGGCGCACGCAAGGCGGCCTGGAACAGCGCTTCACGCTGGGCCTCATTGGGCGCCGGGTCGGTCAGGCGTGGCACGGAAACACGGTTGAGCAATGCGTCGAGAGCCTCCATCGGCTACCCTCCTGATAATTGAATGTGCGGTCATTCTCAGGCTGCAAGCCACAAGCTGCAAGCAGCAAGGCAGGCAGCTGCCGATTGGGCTTGAGCCTGCGCGCCTCGCAGGTAGAATGGCGCCCTTCCGTTCCGAGCCCGAGCACAGTACATGGCGTTGCCGACCCTGAGGATCATTGGTTTCATCATCGGCATCTTCCTGATCACGCTGGCGGTGGGCATGGCCGTCCCCATGGCGACACTGGTGATCTTCGAACGTACCAGTGACATGCCGTCGTTCCTGTGGTCGAGCCTGATCACCTTCTTGGCAGGCTTGGCGCTGGTCATCCCGGGGCGCCCCGAGCACGTGCACCTGCGCCCGCGTGACATGTACCTGCTGACGGTATGCAGTTGGCTGGTGGTCTGCGTGTTCGCCGCGTTGCCGTTTCTGCTTACCCAGCACATCAGCTACACCGACGCTTTCTTCGAAAGCATGTCCGGTATCACCGCCACCGGCGCCACCGTGCTCAGCGGGCTGGACACCATGTCGCCCGGCATCCTGATGTGGCGGTCGATGCTGCACTGGCTGGGGGGTATCGGCTTCATCGCCATGGCGGTAGCGATCCTGCCGCTGCTGCGTATCGGTGGCATGCGGCTGTTCCAGACCGAATCCTCCGACCGCTCGGAGAAGGTCATGCCACGCTCGCACATGGTGGCCAAGTCCATCGTGGCGGTATACGTGGGCTTCTCGATACTGGGCGCGCTGGCCTTTTGGTGGGCCGGCATGAGCCCGTTCGACGCCATCAACCATGCCATGTCGGCGATCTCCACCGGTGGCTTCTCCACCTCGGACCAATCCCTGGCCAAGTGGGACATCCCTGCCGTGCACTGGGTGGCCGTGGTGGTGATGATTCTTGGCAGCCTCCCGTTCACCCTGTATGTGGCCACCCTGCGCGGCAACCGCGGCGCGCTGATCCGCGACCAGCAGGTGCAGGGCCTGCTCGGCATGCTGGTGGCCACCTGGCTGGTGCTGGGCACCTGGTACTGGTACACCACCAACCTGCACTGGCTCGACGCCCTGCGGCACGTTGCGCTGAACGTCACGTCGGTGGTCACCACCACCGGCTTTGCCCTGGGCGACTACAGCCTGTGGGGCAACTTCTCGCTGATGCTGTTCTTCTACCTGGGCTTCGTCGGCGGCTGCTCCGGCTCAACCGCCGGGGGCATCAAGATTTTCCGCTTCCAGGTGGCCTACATTCTGCTGAAGGCCAACCTCAACCAGCTGATCCACCCGCGTGCGGTGATCAAGCAGAAGTACAACGGCCACCGCCTGGACGAAGAAATCGTGCGCTCCATTCTCACGTTCTCGTTTTTCTTCGCCATCACCATCTGCGTCATGGCGCTGCTGCTGTCGCTGCTGGGCGTGGACTGGATGACCGCGCTCACGGGCGCTGCCGGTACCGTTTCCGGGGTGGGGCCTGGGCTGGGAGAGGTGATCGGCCCATCGGGCAATTACGCCAAGCTGCCAGATGCCGCCAAGTGGATCCTGGCCAGCGGCATGCTGTTGGGGCGTCTGGAGATCATTACCGTGCTGGTGTTGTGCATGCCTGCATTCTGGCGTCACTGACCGCATCGGCCTGGGTACCCAGGCGGGCGCGGTATTCGGTGGGGGTGGTGTCGAACCAGCGGCGGAAGGCCCGGTAGAAATTGCTGGGGTCGGCGAAGCCCAGCAGGTAGGCGGTTTCCAGCAGGGTCATGCCAGGCTGGGCCAGGTACTGCTCGGCCAGTTCGCGCCGGGTGTCATCGAGCAACGACTGAAAACTGGTACCCTCTTCCTGCAAGCGCCGCTGCAGCGTGCGTTGCGACAGGTGCAGGGCCTGGGCCAGGGTTTCGCGCTTCGGTTCCCCTTGGGGCAGGATGCGGCAGAGCACCTGACGCACCCGATGCGTCACTCGGGTTTCAGAAAAGCGTGCCAGGTACTCGCCGGCAAAACGGTCATGCAGCACGGCCATGGCTTCGTTGGCGGTCGGCAGCGGTGCCTCCATGTCGGCGCGCTCGAACACCAGTGCATCGTGAGGCGCACCAAAAACCAGGGGCGAATGGAAGGCGACTTTGTACGGTTCCACGTTTTTCGGCTGGGGGCCTTGCACCAAAACCCGGCGCGGCTGCACCGGCCGGCCGCTCAGCCATTTGCACAGCGCCAGCGCACAGGCCAGGGACGCCTCGGCACTGTGCCGGGTCGGCGGCAGGTGATCGCCATGCACGGTCAGGATCAACGAATAGCCCTCGGCCCCAAGGATGAAACTCAGGTCGGAGCTTTCGGCGATGATGCGCTGGTAGCGCACCAGCCGCTCGAAACCTTCCGCCAGGGTACGGCTGGACATCAAGGCGTAGCCCACCACGTGGAACGAAGCGGGCCGTACCACGCGCGCCATGTTCAGGCCGATGGCCTCGTTGCCCGAGAGCTCGACGGCCAGTTGCCAAAGCCGGGTCATGGAATCTTGCGCAAAGCGTGCGTCAGGGTCGTCGAGGGCGGCAAAATCAAGCCCCAATTGCCGGAACATGGCCTGGCAGTCCAGCCCCTCCAGCTCGAGCGCCTTCACGATCCCTGATGCCCAGCTGGCTGACGTGGTTCTTTCGCTCATGGCATGCTTCTTATCCTGACCGCGCCTGCGGTGAACCCCAAGGATACTCAATTGGCGCCTATTGTCACTGGTCGGCCCCGCCAATGACTCTAGACTCGAATCAGGCTCCACGCCGTGCATCCCGTCCAGAAGTCCCACCCCGGAGCACTGACATGCACCCCACCGCGCCATTTCGCAGCTTTGCCGAGTTCTACCCATATTACCTTGGCGAGCACAGCAACCCCACGTGCCGCCGCCTGCACTTCGTTGGCACCAGCCTGGTAATCGCCCTGCTGGCCTACACCTTGGGCAGCGGCAAATGGCTTCTACTGCTGGCAGTGCCGGTGGTGGGCTATGGCTTCGCCTGGGTCGGGCATTTCTTCTTCGAAAAAAACCGGCCAGCCACCTTCACCTACCCGCTCTACAGCCTGATCGGTGATTTCGCCATGTTCAGGGATGTGCTGTTGGGCAAGGTTCGGCTGTAGCCCTCACACCTGAACAGGCGCCTTCTGCACCCCTGCGCCCACCTGAGCCTCGGCCAGCCGATACAGTTCGATCGTGCCATCCCAATGCTCGATCAGCGCGGTGCATGACTCGACCCAATCCCCACAGTTCAAGTACTCCACTCGCCCTACCTTGCGCATCTCGGCGTGATGGATGTGCCCGCACACTACCCCGTGAAAGCCACGGCGGGTGCATTCGTGGGCGATGGCTTGCTCAAAGTCGCTGATGAAGTTCACCGCGCCCTTGACCTTGTGCTTGAGGTAAGCCGACAGCGACCAGTAACCGTAACCGTACCGGGCACGCCAGTGGTTGAGCCATCGGTTGAGCACCAGGGTGAACTCGTAGGCGCGGTCGCCGAGAAACGCCAGCCAGCGATGGTAGCGGGTGATCACATCGAACTGGTCACCGTGCACCACCAGCAGGCGGCGGCCGTCAGCGGTCAGGTGCTCGGCCTCGTCCACCAACTGGATGTTTCCCAGTACCAGCTTTGAATAACGGCGCAGAAACTCGTCATGGTTGCCGGTAACGTAGATAACTTCCGTACCCCGCTTGCTCATGGTGAGCAGGCGGCGGATGACGTTGGTGTGGGCCTGCGGCCAGTAGATGCCGCCACGCAGCTTCCAGCCGTCGATGATGTCACCCACCAGGTAGATACGGTCGGCCTGATAAGCCTTCAAAAACCGTGACAAGTGCTCGGCCTGGCAGTCACGGGTGCCCAGGTGCACGTCGGAGATCCACAGGGTACGCACCCGCTGCTTGCGCGAGGGGCAGGACAGTTCGGCATGGGTCATGGGCAGGCTCCGGCGCTGTTTGCTGGAGACTGGCAGGCGGGTATGACAGTGCCATGGCAAAACGGTGACCGATGATGGCAGGGGCCGGATCATGCACAATGCCCTGCCTGCCTGAGGAAACTGCTCGATGAACCACCGCACTGCCCTGGGCGCCTTGCACATAGGCGCGTTGTTTTTCGGCCTGACCGGCGTGCTCGGCAAGCTGGCCGCCAGCGCCAGCCCGTCGGTCATCGTGTTTGGCCGGGCGGGCTTTGCAGTACTGGCCCTGGCGGCCTTTGCCAGCCTTGCCGGCCCCGGCTGGCGCCGGCCCTGCGCCCGGGACAGCCTTCAATTGCTGCTCGGCGGCCTGCTGCTGGCCGGGCACTGGGTGAGTTTTTTCATCGCTGTGAGGGTGGGCGGCGTGGCCATCGCCACGCTGGGCTTCGCCAGTTTCCCGGCCTTTACCGTAGTGCTCGAAGGGTTGCTGTTCCGCGAGCGCATCCGGGCTAAAGAAGCGGTACTGGTACTGCTGGTGAGCGTTGGGCTGGTGTTGGTAACACCTTCCTTCGACCTTGCCAGCGAAGCCACTGGGGGCCTGCTCTGGGCGCTGCTTTCGGGACTGCTGTTTTCACTGCTGTCGCTCACCAACCGGGCACGCTCAGGTGGCCTGCCAGCGGTGCAGGCCGCGCTGTGGCAGAACCTGGTGGTCGGGCTGTGCCTGTTGCCCTTCGCCACCCCTGACCTGGCCGAGGTCACGGCCATGGACTGGGTGTGGCTGGGCCTGCTCGGGGTTTTCTGCACGGGGGTGGCCCACAGCCTGTTCGTCGCCAGCCTTGGCGTGGTCAAGGCGCGTACAGCGGCGTTGGTGTTCTGCATGGAGCCCATTTACGGCATTGCCCTGGCCTGGCTGATCTTCGCCGAAACCCCGAGCCCGCGCATGCTGCTGGGGGGCGTGCTGATCCTGTGCTCCATTGTGCTGGCCAGCCGCCAGGGCGCGGCGCAACCAACCAAGCAACGGCCGGAGGCGCGGCACGGGTAATCAGCGGTCGTTGTGCCCCAGGTCGCGCTGAGGGTCGATCTGATCGCGCACGCGCTGCTTCAATACCTTGGCCTCGGGGAAGCCGCCATCGGCCTTGCGCTCCCAGATCTGCACACCGTTGCAGGTGATGCGAAACACCCCACCCGTACCAGGCTGCAGTGCCACCTGCCCCAGGTCGTCGGCAAATGTGCTGAGCAGCTCCTGGGCCAGCCAGCCGGCGCGCAGCAACCACTGGCACTGGGTGCAATACGTGATGACAATTTCCGGTTTGCTTTCGGCCATGGTGGCGGGTCTCCAGGTGGGTGGCCGCTTATACTAGCGGGCTTTCGCCTCCGGTTTGAGACCTACGATGCGCCGTTCGCTGTTCTGCCTGCTGCTTACCTTCGCCTGTTTCACGGCAATGGCCGCCGAGCCTGCCCGGCCTAAAGTCGGCCTGGTGTTGTCTGGCGGTGCGGCCCGTGGCCTGGCCCACATCGGCGTATTGAGGGCGCTGGAGGAACAGGGCGTGCATATCGATGCGATTGCCGGCACCAGCATGGGTGCGGTGGTGGGCGGCCTGTATGCGTCGGGTTACAGCGTTCAGGAGCTGGAACACCTGGCCACCACCCTCGACTGGCAGCAGGCGCTCTCTGACGCGCCCCCTCGCGAAGACGTGCCGTTTCGCCGCAAGCAGGACGACCGCGACTTTCTGGTGCGGCAAAAGCTGAGCTTTCGCGACGATGGCAGCCTGGGCCTGCCGCTGGGGGTGATCCAGGGGCAGAACCTGGCATTGCTGCTGGAGAGCAAGCTGGCCCACACCGCCGACACGCGGGACTTCGACAAGCTGCCGATCCCGTTCCGCGCCGTGGCCACCGACATCGCCAGTGGCGAAAAAGTGGTGTTCAGCCAAGGTCACCTGCCCCAGGTGATCCGTGCCAGCATGTCCATCCCGGCAGTATTCGCCCCCGTAGAACTGGATGGCCGCCTGCTGGTGGACGGCGGCATGGTGGACAACATTCCGCTGGATGTGGCCCGGGACATGGGGGTAGACGTGGCCATCGTGGTCGATATCGGCACCCCGCTGCGTGACCGCAAGCAATTGTTGACGGTGGTCGACGTGCTCACCCAGTCGATCACCCTCATGACCCGGCGCAACTCCGAGGCGCAGCTGGCCAACCTGCGCCGTGACGACATCCTCGTGCAACCGCCACTGGCTGCCTATGGCGTGGCCGATTTCAGCCGCGCCAGGGACATGATCGATGCCGGCTACCGCGCCGCCAGCCTGCTGGCTCCGCGCCTGGCTGCGCTGGCCCGCCCCGAAGGTGACGGCGAGCTGGCGGTGGCTCGCTCGCCCCACCAGCGCACCCCTGTGATTACCGCCATCAAGATTGAAAACGACTCGAAGGTGAGCGATCAGGTCATCCGTTCGTACATCCGCCAACCGATCGGTGCCCCGCTGGAGCTGAGCCACCTGGAAACCGACATGGGCACCTTGTACGGCCTGGATTACTTCGACCGGGTGCAATACCGGGTGGTGCACAAGGGTGATGACAATACCCTGGTGATCAACGCGCGCGGGCGCCGCGGCGGCACCGACTACCTGCGCCTGGGCCTCAACCTGTCGGACGACCTGCGTGGGGAAAGCGCCTTCAACCTGGGCGCCAGCTACCGGGTGAACGGCATCAACAGCCTGGGGGCCGAGTGGCTGACCCGTGGCCAGATCGGTGATGAGCAAGCGCTGTACAGCGAGTTCTATCAACCCCTGGACGCCGGTTCGCGCTACTTCGTGGCGCCGTACCTGGACATGGGCTCCAGCAACATCGTGGCTTCATTGCAAAACGACCCCATTGCCGAGTACCGCCTGGAGCGGTATGGATTTGGCATCAACGTAGGCCGACAGATCGGCAACAACGGCGAAGTGCGCCTGGGTGCGGGCAAAGCCTGGGGCCAGGCCGAAGTGCGTATTGGCGACCAGGACCTGCCCAAGGTCAGTTTCAATGAAGGGTTCTATGAGCTGAAGTACTCGTTCGACACGCTGGACAACGTCTACTTTCCACACCATGGCGAAGACATCAGCCTGAGCTTGCGCAAGTTCGACACGTCACTGGACTCCGACGTCAACTATCGTCAATGGTTGTTCAACCTGGACAAGGCCATCAGCAGCGGGCCGAATACCTTCGTGCTGGGCGGGCGCTATGGACGCACGCTGGATGCCACCGATGTGGTTACCTCCAGTTTCGTGATGGGCGGTGCGCGGGAGTTGTCTGGTTTCCGACAGGGCTCGGTGACCGGGCAGAACGTGAGCCTGATGCGCATGGTGTATTACCGCCGCCTGACCTCGCAGGCGTATGTGCCGCTGGACTTCCCGCTGTACATCGGCGGCTCGCTGGAGCGCGGCCGGGCCTGGAACAACGACAATGAGTTCGACAGTGGCTACATCAACGCCGCTAGCCTCTTCCTGGGCCTGGAAACACCACTCGGGCCGCTTACCTTCACCTACGGCGCCAACAGTGCCCACGAGCAGGCGGTGTACCTGAACCTGGGCCAGACGTTCTAGGCTCGCAAGGACGCTATGCCCCTGTGAGAGCGGGTTAACCGCGAAGCAGG
>NZ_BCAV01000012.1:0-17595 GCF_001320125.1 Pseudomonas sp. NBRC 111119 | reverse complement strand
ACAGTTGCTTCCACAGGGGCTCTATGCAGTGCGATACCCCAAGCCGATCAGGGCTTCTCGAGGTTCCCCAGGATCTTCGCGTGCACGCGCATGCACACCTCAAGGTCAGCCTCGTCAACGCCACTGAACAACTCCACCCGCAGTTGGTTGGCAATGGTTTCGATCTGTTCGATCAGGGGCCTGGCGGGCGGGCATAGCTGAATCTTCTTCGCCCGTCGGTCCTCCATCACCGCCTGCCGACGCACCAACCCCTGCCCTTCGAGGCTGTCCAGCAGCCGCGCCAGTGTCGGGCCTTCCACACCCACGCTCTGGGCCAGCTCACGCTGGGTGGGGGCCTCGGCAAAGCGGGCCAGGTGCAGCAGCACCAACCAGCGGGCCTGGGACAGGTTGAGCCCCGCCAGGCGGCGGTCGAGCTCAGCGCGCCAACCTCGGGACATCTGGGCCAGCTGCATGCCGAAGCGGTGTTGGTTGTCAGTCAGGGGCATAAGCAACTCGTCGAAAAGATCTAATTATTAGGCAGCTAACCATGACGCGCCCGGGGAGGCAAGCCGATGGGCGGGACGAATGCCCGGCAACCGTGCGAACACATGACACGGATCAGCGGACGGGCCAAATGCCAGCGCCGTTATCGGTAATCACAACTCGAACTCCGCCGCCAATGCTGCACGCACGCAGTGCAACACGCCCTCCGGCACTCGCGGGCCAAACAGAGGGGCGATGGCCGAAACCGGGGGCAGTTCGCCTTCGCCGTCAAGGAAGGCATCCTGGATTTCGGCCAGCAGGTCTTCAGGCAGGTCCAGTGCCTGCTCAAGGTTCAGCTCCTGACGCCCCAGTGCCTCGGCCAGCAGGCTGTAGACGTTCTTCTCGCTGCAGCTCAGCTGGCCGGCGATCTGGGCCGGGGTCATGCCAGCGCGGGCCAGGCTGACCAGTTCATGGCGCAGGTCCAGTACCACCTTCGGCGCCTCGTCAGTGCCGCCACTGCCGTTGAGCACCTCCAGAAAGGCCTGCCCGTAACGTTCCAGCTTGCGCGCGCCCACACCGCTGACCTGCGCCATGTCGCTGAGGGTGGCAGGCTGGCTGCGCAGCATTTCCAGCAGGGTGGAATCGGGGAAGATGACGTAGGGCGGCACGCGGTGTTCTTCTGCCAGCTTGCGCCGCAGGGTGCGCAGTGCTTCCCACAGCTCGCGCTCTTCGGCACGCACCAATTGGCTGGCCGGGCTGCCGCCACCCGAGGACGCGGTGCGGGCGACGGTTTGCGGCTTGAGGTCGCGCCGCAGCTGCAAGGTGACCTCGCCGCGCAGCAACGGCCGGCAGCTGTCCGAAAGCCGCAGGCCGCCGTAGCCTTCAAGGTCGATGTCCACCAGCCCTCGCGCCACCAGCTGGCGGAACAGTGACCGCCACTCGGCCTCCGGCAGCGCCTTGCCCACCCCGAACACCGAGAGTTTCTCGTGCCCGAAGTTGCGCACTTTTTCGGTGTCCTTGCCGAGCAGCACATCGACCAGATGCCCAACACCGTAGCGCTGGCCGGTTCGGAACACCGCCGACAGCGCCTGGCGCGCCGGCTCGGTGGCGTCCCAGGTTTGCACGTTGTCTACGCAGTTGTCACAGTGCCCGCAGGGTTGCTCGAGGGTTTCGTCGAAGTAGGCAAGCAGGGTCTGGCGCCGGCAGCGGGTTTCTTCGCACAGGGCCAGCATGGCGTCGAGCTTGTGCTGCTCGATGCGCTTGTGACGCTCGTCGCCCTCGGAGTTCTGCAGCATCTGCTTGAGCATGACCATGTCTTGCAGGCCGTAAGCCATCCAGGCATCTGACGGCAGGCCGTCACGCCCGGCGCGGCCGGTTTCCTGGTAGTACGCCTCCATCGACTTGGGCAGGTCGAGGTGCGCGACGAAGCGCACGTTGGGCTTGTCGATGCCCATGCCGAAGGCAATGGTCGCCACCATGATCAGCCCTTCCTCGTTGAGAAAGCGGTGCTGGTTGGCCGAGCGGGTCTCGGCGGCCAGGCCTGCGTGGTAGGGCAGCGCAGGGAAGCCCTGGTCACACAGGAATGCGGCGGTTTCATCGACCTTCTTGCGCGACAGGCAATAGACAATGCCGGCGTTGCCGCGGCGCTCGCCCAGAAATGCCATGAGCTGCTTGCGCGGTGCCTCCTTGGGCACGATGCGGTAGAAGATGTTGGGCCGGTCGAAACTCGACAGAAAACGTTCGGCGCCCTGCAGGTGAAGGCGCTGAACGATTTCCTCGCGGGTGCGCATGTCGGCGGTTGCCGTCAACGCGATGCGCGGTACATGGGGGAACAGTTCGGCCAACTGGCCGAGTTGCAGATATTCCGGGCGGAAGTCATGCCCCCACTGGGATACGCAGTGAGCCTCGTCGATGGCGAACAGGGAAATATCCAGCTCACGCAGGAAGTCGAGCATGCGCGGCTGCACCAGGCGCTCTGGTGCCAGGTAGAGCATTTTCACCTCGCCACGGCGCAAGCGGCCAGCCAGGTCACGCTGCTGCTCGGCGCTGAGCGTGGAGTTGAGCGCCGCAGCCGCCACCCCCAGTTCATCCAGCGTGGCCACCTGGTCGTCCATCAGCGCGATCAGTGGCGAAACCACCACCGTAAGCCCCGGGCGCAACAACCCCGGTACCTGGAAGCACAACGACTTGCCGCCGCCGGTGGGCATCAGTACCAGGGCATCGCCACCATTGGCCACGCATTCGATGATCGCTGCCTGGCGCCCCCGGAAACTGTCGTAGCCGAAGATATCCTTGAGAACGCGCTGAGCCTGTTCGAGCATGTGCAACTCCACAAAACGCCGTACCATCCTGGACACAGGCTGGACGAAAAACCCGCTCCGCACACGCCGAATGCGTAAGCGGTTTTTTCCAGAGGTACGGCAAAGCCCGCCCCTGGATTGGAAACCGCCAAGTATACCGCAGCACCACCCCGCACAGGCACCGCCGCGATGGACGTTCCTTTGCCCCGCCACCGCCGCAAGGTGCTAGAATTCGGTATCGTTTATTCCCAAGGTAGCCCTGTAATGTCCTTCGCCGAGCAACTGACCCGCCTGCAAGCCTTCCTCGACGCCGACGAGCTGCACGAGGAAGCGTTGGACTATGTCGCCGCCCACGGCTACCTGACCGCCTTGTCGATCAATGCCGAGGACGTGCCTGAGCGTGAGTGGATCGACGCCGTGTTCGCCGAGGAACCCCGCTACGCCAGCGAGGCCCAGCGCACCGAGATCGAAGCCACGCTGGTGGCGCTCAAGGCCCATATCGCCCGCCAGCTGGCCAGCGACGATGAGTTCGAGCTGCCCTGCGACCTCGACCTCACCGACGAGCCAGACGATTCCGACCTGCGCGGCTGGTGCATCGGCTTCATGGAAGGCGTGTTCCTGCGCGAGGAAGCGTGGTTCGAGAACGCCGAAGAGGAAGTGAGCGAAATGCTGCTGCCGATCATGGTCGGTTCGGGCCTGTTCGATGAGCAACCGGAGTTCGCCGACATCGCCGCCAATGCCAGCCTGCAGGACGACATGATCGTGCAGATCCCGGAAGCCCTGACGGCGCTGTTCCTGCTGCTGCACGCCCCGGAAGAAAAGCCTGCCCTGCTCAAGCCACGCCACCACTGAGCCCTCTGTGCGCTACCTGCTGCTGGCCATCGGCTGGCTCAGCGTAGCGCTGGGCGTAGTGGGCATCTTTCTACCGCTGCTGCCTACCACGCCCTTTCTGCTGCTTGCCGCTGCCTGCTTCGCCCGCAGCTCCCCCCGCTTTCATCACTGGCTGGTGCATCACCCCAAACTGGGGCCATGGATTCACGGCTACTTGAGTGGTGAAGGTATCCCGCTGAAGGCCAAGGTGTACGCCATCGCCTTGATGTGGGCCAGTATCGGTCTCTCCTGCTACCTGGTGCCCCTGCCATGGGCGCGTGCCTTCATGCTGGCCAGCGCCCTGCTGGTGAGCCTGCACATCCTTAAACAGAAGACGTTGCCACCCAGAGCGTGACAATATTCTGTCGCCAAATATCAATATCGCCTAGCTTACCTTCCGCTTAGCGGCTTTCGTTCTGGAACCGCCCGCAAGCCTGATTTCATGCGGACCTGAACGGGAAACCGAGGACAAGCCGGTCGATAAATTACATTGTGGTTAGACAAAATAGGTCGCATATGTCAGTTTGATATGAATAAATCTTCTTATATATCGCGCTGAATGTACTTAGCTGTGGGATTAAAAACCTGCAACACTATACGACATCACGATATAGTCATTTTTTTGGCGAACAGCAGGATCAACCCAGGATCAGGGAGAGGTACCCATGCGCGTTTTGAACCCCATCACCAGTGCATTACTGTTGGCTCTGGCAAGTGCCAACGTACAGGCGATGTCGATCACCGAAGCTGTGCAGAGCGCCGTGGACTACCATCCCCAGGTCAGCTCCAACCGCAACAGCAAGCTGTCTGCAGACGAAGACGTGAAGTTTGCCCGCGGTGGCTACTACCCGTCCGTAGACCTGGTTGCCGGCTATGGCCGCCAGCGTTCCGATAATGCCAACACCCGCGCCCAGGGCAGGCATAACAAGGAAACCCTGAACTACACGCAGTCCGAGCTGCGCCTGCGGCAGATGATCTTCGACGGGTTCAACACTTCCAACGAAGTAGGCCGCACCGAAGCAGTCTCCACTTCGCGCGCCTACTACACCCAGGCCGTGGCCCAGGACGTTGCCCTGCGTGCCATCGAGGTCTACCTGGAAGTGCTCAAGCGCCGCGAACTGGTAACCCTGGCCAAGAACAACCTGCAAGCCCACCTGCGGGTCAATGACCAGATCGGCCTGCGCAACGAGCGCGGCGTAGGCAGCACCGCTGACCTTGACCAGTCTCGCGCCCGTCGTGCACTGGCCGAGAACAACCTGGACACCGCCGAAGTCGACCTGGCCGATGCCGAAGCCAACTTCTTCAGCGTGGTAGGCCGGGTGCCCGATGAGCTGGAGGACCCGCAGTCGATCAATGTGCAGATGCCGGCCAACCTGGAAGAAGCCCGCGAAGGCATGCGCCAGAACAACCCGTACATCAAGTCGGCCCAGGCGGACGTGAACGCCGCCGAGAAGCAGTACGAAGTCGGCAAGTCGACCTTCTACCCGCGCTTCGACGCCATTCTGGCAACCGGTGCCAACAACAACACTGGCGGCGAAAAAGGCCACAGCAACAACGACTGGCAAGCCGGCGTTGAAATGAACTACAACCTGTTCCGCGGCGGCAGCGACAGCGCACGCCTGCGCTCCGACTCGCACAAGATCAACCAGGCCCTGGACATTCGCAACAATGCCCTGCGCGAGTTGACCGAGAACCTGAGCCTGGCCTGGAACGCCATGACCAACGCCAGCAAGCAGCTGCCAACCGCACGTGAATACGCCGACACCACCAAGCGAGTGCGTGCCGCGTACCAGGACCAGTTCGGCCTGGGCCAGCGTACCCTGCTGGACGTGCTGGACAGTGAGAACGAACTGTACAACGCTGACCGCCGCTACACCGAGGTGCGCTATACCGAGGAATACTCGCGTTACCGCGTGCTGGCGACCATGGGCGAGTTGCTCAGCAAGCAGCGCATCTCGCTGCCGCCAGAAGCCTACGCCACTACCGAAGTGCGCACCGACGCCCGCCTGCCAGACATGCGCTGACCGCAGCCCGCAGCATGGCGCCCGGCGGGGGCGCCATGCGTTCAACCGGCGCCGTGGTTGCGCTGGTAAGTGGCGTCACCCATCGCCTTGATCTGACCGTCTATCAACGCGTCGAAGGGTGCGAGCAACCCGTCGAAGCTGTTGGGGCATTCGAGCTCATTCAATGCCCGCACCACCGCTTCGAGGGTGGACAAGGCGCCTTCCTTGGGTGCCTTGCGCAGCCTGTAGCGGGATACCCCACCGGCCTTCAGGGTTACCTTCGGCAGCGCCGCCAGCAAAGGGTTGAGGTACAGCAACTTGCGTGCCTTGCGCCAGGTACCGTCCGGCACCACCAGCAGTAACGGCCTGTCGTCCTGTTGGCCGCCCGCCGTCAGCGGCTGGGCATCATCCCCTGGAAACAGCAACACCGGCCGATAGCCGGGGGCGGCCAATAGTGTGCCCAAGCCTTCGAACACCTCGCCAACCAGCAACTGGGCATTCTGCAGGCCGAGCGCCACAAGCCGTGCGGTGTTCAAGGCATGGGAGGCTTCGCTGGTGTGCTGCAACAGCAGCACACGGGTGCGGCTGCCCAATGTGGGAATCAACGGGCAGAGGCAGTGCTCGCTCGGGCGCTGGCACCGCTCGCAACGGGGTCTGGGCATGGGTTTCTCCTGGGCGGCGCAGTGTGCCACAGAACCTGCGCCGTGGGCGCGATCAGCGGTTGAAGCGCTCGGCCAAGCTGTGCAGGTAATCGGCCATGCGCTCCAGGTCCTGGCTGATCTGCGCGCCCTGCCGGGCCTGGCCAGCACTTTGATCACTGAGCTGGGCGATGCGGGTAATCTGCTGGTTGATGTCCTCGGCAACGTGGCTCTGCTGCTCCGACGCCGTGGCCATCTGCTGGCTCATGCCCGTGATGCGGCTGACGGCCTGGGCGATGCCGCTGAGCGCAGCCTGCACGGCTTCGACACTGTGCACACTGTCCCGCGAAATCTGCTCACCCCGGCTGGCTGAGTTCACGGCACGTTCAGTACCTGCGCGCAACGAATCGATGATCTGGTGGATTTCCTCGGTCGAGGTACGGGTGCGCTGGGCCAGCGAGCGCACCTCATCGGCCACCACGGCGAAGCCCCGGCCCTGCTCGCCGGCACGGGCGGCCTCGATGGCCGCATTGAGTGCCAGCAGGTTGGTCTGCTCGGCGATCGCGGTAATCACGTCCACCACGCTGCCAATCGATTGGGTCCGCTCGGCCAGGGCGTTGACCGCCTGGCCGATGTCGTTGACCGCGTCGCGCATGCTGCCCATGGCCTGCAGGCTTTTAAGGGCCAGCTCGCTACCCTGTTGCGCCAGCTGGTCGGCATCACCTGCCGCATGTGCAGTGCTTTGCACGTTGTGCGTGACCTCCTGGATGGTCGCGGCCATCTCGGCGATGGCCGTGGCGGACTGGTCGGTTTCGCTGCGCTGGCGTTCCAGCATGCGCGCCTGGTCATCGGACAGCGCCGAAGACTGTGCCGCACGGGCCTTGACGCCTACACCGGCATCCTCCAGCCGGGTCAGGGCGGTTTGCAGGCGAGCCTCTTCGCTGAGAATGGCCAGGTCCAGCTGGCCATGCAGGCCGGGGTTGCTGCTGTAGGTCAGCGCCACCAGCGGGCTGGTGAACGCCTTGGGGTGTTCAGCCAGCGTGCGGCGAATCGCCTGCCGCTGCTGGCGCTGCACCAGGCACCACGCCATCACCAGGCTGGCGCCCAGCACCCCGAGTGCAGCCTGAGGCGGTAGCCACAGGTAACCCAGCCCCGACGCCAACCCGGCACCGATCAACGGCAGGCCCTGGACCAGACCGTGGCCGATGCTGGCCGCCAACGGCACAGGGGCACGGCCGGCACGCAGGCGCGCGTACAGCTGTTCTGCGCGGTGAATCTGCTCCCGGGTGGGTACCGAGCGTACCGACTCATAGCCGCTGATGTGACCGTGCTCGTACACGGGCGTCACGTAGGCGCTCACCCAATAGTAATCGCCATTCTTGGCGCGGTTTTTCACCACGCCCATCCAGGGTTTGCCCTGCTTGATGGTGTCCCACATATGCGCGAACACCGCAGGCGGCATATCGGGGTGGCGCACAAGGTTATGGGGTTGGCCGACCAGTTCGTCGTAGGTAAAGCCGCTGATGGCCACGAAGGCATCGTTGCAATAGGTGATGCGGCTGTTCAGGTCGGTGGTGGAGATCAGGCGTTGATCGCTGGAGAAAGTTCTTTCGTGCTCGGTAATGGGCAAATTCATGCGCATCTTCGGCGATCCTTGCAGGATGAATAAGAGGAAATCATCAGCGCACCTTGATGTGTAGCAGAGCGCTTTCATAGTGGGAGGCGGTAGCTGTAGGAAATATCGGCCGCCCGACGAAGTGCATGAACGCGATGTGAATCAGCCCACGTTCAGTTGGCTTTTCAGCAGATCGCGGAAGGTTTGAATCAGCGGCTCGCGGCTGCGGCCACGGCGAGTGATCATGGAGAACGGCGCCTGGTAGCCGAAGGTGGACGGCGAGAGCACCCGCAGGTCGCCCTTGTCTGCCCAGGCCTGGGCATAGTGCTCGGGCAGGTAGCCGATATAGGCACCCGACAGAATCAGGATCAGTTGCGCCTCCATGCTCTCCACCGTGGCGGCGCTGTGCTTGAACCCATGTCGCGCCAGCTCGGCCTGGCTCCAGTAACCACGCCCCACCATGCGCTGCTGGGTCACCACCTGTTCGGGAATGCGCCGTTCGGCGTACAACGGGTGGCGGCTGCTGCAGTACAGCCAGTGCTGCTCCCGGTACAACGGCTGGTACACCAGCCCGCTCATGCGCGAGGAAAACGCCCCGATGGCCAAGTCCAGGCGGTTGTCCTGCACGCCCAGCTGCAACTCGTAAGGGCTGGACACGGACAGGTGCAGGTGCACAGCCGGGTGTTCCTGGCTGTAGGCGCCGATGGCTTCGGCCAGGGGCAAGGCGCGGTCGCCGACCGTGGAGTCGATCACACCCAGGTTGAGGGTGCCGCGCAGTTCGCCTTTGAGCGCTGCCGCGTATTGCTCGAAGCCGTCCAGCTCAGCCAGCAAGCGCAAGGTTTCCTGGTGGAACAGCTCCCCCTTGCTGGTCAGGCTGAAGCCGCCGCGGCCACGGTGGCACAGCACCAGCCCGAGGGCGCCCTCCAGCTGGCTCATATAGGTGCTGATGGCGGAGGTGGACAGGTTCAGTTCGCGCTGTGCGTTGGCAAAGCCCTGGTGGCGCACCACGCTGACGAAGATGCGCAGCAGTTTCAGGTCGGGCAGTGTCGAGGCCATGGATAAACGATTCCGCACAGGGTTGGCGCGAAGTCTAACCGCTAGGCGGCCTTTAGTTTAGAAATTCCTGAACTAAGTTTTTGCCGGTAGCGATTCTTCCACTGCCCCCCGTTGCGCAGACTTGGCCGAAATGTCCCTGGCCGCCGCCCGCTGCACACCGGCAAGACCACGCGGCACAGGTTCGAACAAACACAACAATCGACCGACTGATGAGGCCCACCGTGGACAAGATCCTCCACCAACCACTGGGCGGCAACGAAATGCCGCGTTTCGGCGGCATCGCCACCATGCTGCGCCTGCCCCACCTGCAAACCGCTGAAGGCCTGGATGCTGCGTTCATTGGCGTGCCGCTGGATATCGGTACCTCGCTGCGCTCCGGCACGCGCTTTGGGCCACGGCAGATCCGCGCTGAATCGGTGATGATCCGCCCCTACAACATGGCCACCGGCGCCGCCCCGTTCGATTCACTGTCGGTGGCTGATATCGGCGACGTGGCCATCAACACCTTCAACCTGCTGGACGCCGTGCGCATCATCGAAGAAGCGTACGACGAGGTGCTGGAACACAACATCATCCCCCTCACCCTGGGTGGCGACCACACCATCACCCTGCCTATCCTGCGTGCCCTGCACAAGAAGCATGGCAAGATCGGCCTGGTGCACATCGACGCCCATGCCGACGTCAACGACCATATGTTCGGCGAGAAAATCGCCCATGGCACCACCTTCCGCCGCGCCGTGGAAGAGGGCCTGCTCGATTGCGACCGTGTGGTGCAGATTGGCTTGCGTGCCCAGGGCTACACCGCCGATGACTTCAACTGGAGCCGTCGCCAGGGCTTTCGCGTGGTGCAGGCCGAGGAGTGCTGGCACAAGTCGCTGGCGCCGCTCATGGCCGAGGTGCGGGAGAAAGTCGGGGGCGGGCCGGTATACCTGTCGTTCGACATCGATGGCATCGACCCGGCCTGGGCGCCTGGCACCGGCACACCGGAAATTGGCGGTTTGACCACCATTCAGGCGATGGAGATCATTCGCGGCTGCCACGGCCTCGACCTGATCGGCTGCGACCTGGTCGAGGTCTCCCCGCCCTACGACACCTCCGGCAATACCTCGCTGCTGGGCGCCAACCTGCTGTTCGAGATGCTGTGCGTATTGCCCGGGGTAGTGCGCCGCTAGGCAACTGACCCAACGTTCGTAGTTGCAGTACAGAGGTACCCCCGGCAGGAGCCATGAGGGAGGGCCATAGAGGCCCGCCAACACCTACAAAGGCTGCCGGGCGAACACCGCCCGAGCCGCCGATCTCGCCATAATAAAGATAATCGGGAGACCCCCAATGGCCTTGGACATCATTGTTGTAATGATCTATACCGCCGCCATGCTAGGGCTTGGCTGGTACGGCATGCGCCGCGCAAAAACCCATGAAGACTACCTGGTGGCCGGGCGCAACCTGGGGCCGGTGTTGTACATGGGCACCATGGCCACCACCGTGCTGGGTGGCGCATCCACGGTCGGCACCGTGCGCCTGGGTTACGTACACGGCATTTCGGGCTTCTGGCTGTGCGCAGCGCTGGGCCTGGGCATCATCGCCATCAACCTGTTCCTGGCCAAGCCGCTGCTGCGCCTGCGCATCTTCACCGTGACCCAGGTGCTGGAGCGCCGTTACAACCCTACCGCGCGCCAGGCCAGTGCCGTGATCATGCTGGCCTACGCGCTGATGATCGCGGTGACCTCCACACTGGCCATGGCCACCGTGCTGCAGGTACTGCTCGACCTGCCGTTCTGGGCCTCGCTGCTACTGGGGGGCGGTGTGGTGGTGCTGTACTCGACCATTGGCGGCATGTGGTCGCTGACCCTCACCGACATCGTGCAGTTCGTGATCAAGACCGTGGGGCTGATGTTCATCCTGCTGCCGGTGTGCCTGTACAAGGCAGGCGGCTGGGACACGTTGATGGCCAAACTGCCGGCGGCCAGCTTCCAGCTGACCACCATCGGCTGGGACACCATCATCACCTACTTCCTCATCTACTTCTTCGGCATTCTGATCGGCCAGGATATCTGGCAGCGGGTGTTCACTGCCCGTGACGAGAAGGTTTGCCAGCGTGCCGGCACCACCGCCGGGGTGTACTGCGTGCTGTATGGCCTGGCCTGCGCGGTGATCGGCATGGCGGCCCATGTGCTGATGCCCGACCTGGCCAACCCGAACAACGCCTTTGCCGAGATGATCAAGACCACCCTGCCCGACGGCATTCGTGGCTTGCTGATGGCGGCGGCCCTGGCGGCGATGATGTCCACGGCCAGCGCGGGCCTATTGGCAGCATCCACGACCCTGACCGAAGACCTGCTGCCACGGCTGCGGGGTGGCAAGCAATCGAGCCTGGGCATCAGCCGCCTGTTCACGCTGATCACCGGGCTGGTGGTGCTGGGCATCGCACTGGTGGTCAACGATGTGATCAGCGCACTGACCCTGGCCTACAACCTGCTGGTGGGCGGTATGCTGGTGCCATTGATCGGGGCCATTTTCTGGAAACGCGCCAGCACCGCGGGGGCCATCGCCAGCATGACGCTAGGCTTCGCGACAGCGCTGCTGTTCATGTTCAAGGATGGCCTTGAGGCGAACACGCCGATCTACTACAGCCTGGCCATTGGCCTGGTGAGCTTTGTGGTAGTCAGCCTGCTGTCGCGCCGGCCGTTGGCAGCGGTGAAGCTGGCCTGACCCGCTGGCAGCACCAACGAAAAGGCCGCTGCACCCACCCCGGTGCAACGGCCTTTAACGTTTTCAGCGGCGCCGTGGCTGGCGCTTGCGCTGCTCTTCATCAGTCGGGATGGGCACCGGCTGCAACGGTGGAGGGATCAGCCCCAAGGCAACGGCCAGGTCGTGGAGCCAGTTGTACAGTGCTTTATTCATAATGCCCCCCTTGACGGGTCAGCCTCACGGCGAATCAGTCCTGCGATGCGTCATACAGATCATAGCCCTATGAACTACAGTGCGCATGCTCATGTACTTACAGATAAGGGTGATTGTGCCCCTAATCAAGCGCTTGCTGGGGATTCCGACGGTTGGTTAATCGTTTCCCTATGTTGCGGCAGCCCCGAGGGTGCGCTCACAGCCTGCCAGGTTCATCTCACCCACCGGCGCAGTTGCTGCTTCACCCAGGGTTCAGCGCTGACCAGCACCACGCCCACCAGCACCAGCAAGGCGCCCGCCACAAAATTCACGCTCAGGGGCTCACCCAGCAACACCACCCCGAAGGTGACCCCGAACAGCGGCGTGATGAAAGAAAACACCGCCAGGTTCGACGCCAGGTATTTGCGCAGCAGCCAGAACCAGGTCAGGTAACTGATAAACGACACCACAATCCCCTGGAACAGCACGCTGCCAACGGCCAACGGCGTCAGCACAACATCAGCGATCTGACCACTGAACAGCGCGATCAGCAGCAAACCGGCAAAGCCCACGCCCAGCTGATAGAACAGCGTCAGCGTGGCCGGCGCCTCGGACAGCCTGGAGCCCCGCACCACCACGGTCGTCGCGCCCCAGGCAAGCCCTGCCAACACCCCGAACGCATCCCCCAGCAGCATGCGCCCATCCATTTCTGCGAAAGACAGGCCACCGGCAAAGGCCAGGGCGATACCGCCGAAGGCCAGCAGAATACCCAGCCACTGCAGTAACCTCAGGCGCTCGCTGGGCAGCATGAAATGCAGCCCCAGGGCGGTAAACACAGGTGCCGTGTAGAGAAACACCGACATATGCGCCGCCGATGTCAGTTTCAGCCCCTCGGCAATGAACAGAAACTCCAGCCCGAACAGCCCGCCGGCCAGCAGGCCAGCGCGCCAGGTACTGCCCACCTGCTCCCAGCCGCCTCGCCAGCACACCATAAGGCCCACCAGTACGGCAGCGATGCCGTTGCGCAGCGCCGCTTGCATCACCGGCGCAATATCCACGGCAGCCGTCTTGATCAGTACCTGCTGGCAACCCCAGATCAGGCACAGCAACAGCATCACCTGAAAGGCGAATGCATCGGGGTTCTTGCGGACCGCGCTCATGGGCGGGCCCCGGCTGAGGATGTAGGCATGGGTGTCAACTCACCAGAGCAAAAGGGCCGACGATTATCGAATCACCCACGCCCGCATGACCAGCCTTTTAAATGGCACCACCCGCGATCTGCGCCTTGGATGACACCTGTTCGAACGTGGTTTCGTCCAGCGCATCCGCCTGCTCATCCAGCACCTGCCGGGGGTGCTCGAAGCCTGGGATGCTGCTGTCGATCAGGCTCATCAGCCGCGAGCCACGCTCGGTCAGCACGAAGTTCTCGCCATTGCCGCCTTCTTCCTCGGGCCGGGTTTCAATGAAACCACGCTGCAGCAGCAGCTTTTCGTATTCGCAGGCACGGGTTTTGAGGTGGTCCAGGTCCCCTACCGGCTCGCCCTTGGCGGCCAGTGCTGCAGCATGTTGCTCGGCATAGGGGCGTGGGGTGAAGCTCTGACCGTCGCCGTTCTGCACTTCGTGCAATAGCCGCTCGATCAGGTCCCAGTCGTAGGTATTGCTCATGGTGAAGCCTCCTGCTGTGGACGTGAGGTACACAGGGTGGGACTCACCAGACGCCGGGCGGGTTCAGCGCAATGTCACAGCGGGGGGCGGCTAGGCCTACATGTACGGGCGCAGGATTAGGGTTATGGTTTTTTAGCCCGTTACACTTGTCTATTCCAGTGAACCATTGCAGCTCGCCGCCTTTCCACTCCTCAACACCATCACCGGAGGTAGAAAGGATGAAACCGCTGCTGAATATCGCCTGTGCCGCTACGCTGTGCTGCGCCCTGCCCGCCTGGGCCTGCACGCCGGACGAGGCCACACAGAAACGCGAAGAACTGGCTGGGCTGGTCACTCAGCTGACTGAGCAGAACCCGCAAAAGGCCAAGGAGATCAACGAAGAGTTGCAAGGTATGGAGTTGGGCACGGCGAGCAAGGACCTGCCCGACAAGTGCCAACTGATCGACAAGCGAATAATGGAATTGAAAGCGGCCGAGAAGAAAGCGGGCTAATACAGGTGGCGCATCGCGCCCGGGCACGGGTGACCTGGCCGGGTCACCCGTGAAACCCTAGGCGTGATTACTCGGCGGCGGACTTGCGCTTTTTCAGCGGTGCCAGGCCGTCCGAACTGCTCAAAGGTGCATTGGCCTTGGGCTTGGCCGTAGGCTTGCGTTTGGCAGCAGCCTTTTTGTCACCGGTCTTTTTCTCGGTCTTTTTCTTCTTGCTGCCGACCGCCTTGCCCGATGCCTTGACCTTTTTCGGGCCGCTGTAAGTGCCCTTTACTTCCTTGATCACCCGGCGCTCGAACTGCTGCTTGAGGTAGCGTTCGATGCTGGACATCAGGTTCCAGTCGTTGTGGGTAATCAACGAAATGGCCAGCCCTTCGCCACCGGCCCGGCCGGTGCGGCCCACGCGGTGCACGTACTCGTCACCGCTGCGGGGCATGTCGAAGTTGATGACCAGGTCCAGGCCGTCGATGTCCAGGCCACGGGCGGCAACGTCAGTGGCTACCAATACCTTGGAGCTGCCTTCCTTGAAACGCTGGATGGCCAGCTTGCGGTCTTTCTGGTCTTTGTCGCCGTGCAGCACGAACGCCTTCACGTCCTTGGCCACCAGGTGACCGTAGATGCGATCGGCCATGGCGCGGGTATTGGTGAAGATGATTGCCTTGTCGAACGTTTCGTTGGCCAGCAACCACTGCGCGATCTGCTCTTTATGCTGATCGTGATCGGCGGTAATGATTTGCTGGCGCGTGCCTTCGGCCAGTTGCGAAACACTGTTCAGCATCAGGTGTTCCGGGTCTTTCAACACCTTGCCGATGATGTCGCGCAGCGCCGCACCGCCGGTGGTGGCGGAGAACAGCAGGGTTTGCTCACGGTTCTCGCATTCCTTGCACAGGCGCTCCATGTCCTCGGCAAAGCCCATGTCCAGCATGCGGTCGGCTTCGTCGAGAATCAGCACTTGCACATGGGACAGGTCGAGGTTGCCCGCATTGAGCTGCTCCAGCAGACGGCCCGGGGTACCGATCAGCACGTCCGGCACCTTGCGCAGCATCGCGGCCTGTTCCTTGAAGTCCTCACCACCGGTCACCAGGCCCGACTTGATGTAGGTGAACTGGGAGAACAGCTGCACCTGCTTGAGGGTTTGCTGGGCCAGTTCACGGGTAGGCAGCAGGATCAGTGCCCGGATCTCCACCCGGCGCTCACGCAGGTCGACCAGGCGGTTGAGCAGCGGCAGCACGAATGCCGCCGTCTTGCCGCTGCCGGTCTGCGCCGTGACGCGCAGGTCACGCCCTTGCAACGCCAGGGGGATGGCCGCAGCCTGCACCGGGGTTGGCTCGACGAATTTAAGCTCGGCCACGGCTTTAAGCAGGCGTTCGTGCAGGGCGAATTGGGAGAACACGGAGGTAACCTCAGGCAAATGCGGGAAATTCAGCTGCATAGGGTACCGTTTTCTGCCGCTTTAGCCGAATTTCTTTTGGCAACTTCGCCAGCTTCCGCGCTCTAATGGGGCTTCGTTTGGCAACAAGACTGCAAGCAAGCCCATGGATATCCAACGATTCTGGCGTGACTCCCTCGACCTGTGGGGCACCCTCGACCAACACCCCATGCTGCACGCGGCCATCGGCCTGGCGGTGCTGCTGGCGATTTCACTGATTGTCGGGCGCCTGGCGCGGTTTCTGGTGCTGCACGGCGCGCGCCTGCTGGCCCGCCAGCCGGCCCTGAAGTGGCTGGATGACCTGCGCCACAACAAAGTGTTCCACCGCCTGGCGCAGACCACGCCCTCGCTGGTGATTCAGTTCGGCCTTAAACTGGTCCCCGAGCTGTCTGACACCGCCCAGCACTTCCTAGGCAACTTCGCCCTGGCCTTCACCCTGCTGTTCATGACCATGGCCCTGTCGTGCCTGCTGGATGCCCTGCTCGACATCTACGCCCGTACCGAACACGCACGTACCCGTTCCATCAAGGGCTACGTGCAGTTGGCCAAGATGATGCTGTGGATCTTCGCCGCCATCGTCATCGTCGCCACCCTGATCGACCGCTCGCCGCTGCTGCTGCTGTCCGGCCTGGGCGCGATGTCTGCGGTGCTGCTGTTGGTATACAAGGACACCTTGCTGTCGTTCGTCGCCAGTGTGCAGTTGACCAGCAACGACATGTTGCATGTGGGTGACTGGATCGAGATGCCGCAAGTCGGTGCGGACGGCGACGTGGTGGACATCACCTTGCACACGGTGAAAGTGCAGAACTTCGACAAGACCATCGTCTCCATCCCCACCTGGCGGCTGATGAGCGAGTCGTTCCGCAACTACCGCGGCATGCAGCAGTCCGGCGGCCGACGCATCAAGCGCAGCCTGTTCATCGACGCCGCCGGCGTACGCTTTCTCACCCCTGAAGAAGAACAGCGCCTGGGCCAGGTGCAATTGCTGGGCGAATACCTCACCGGCAAGCGTGAAGAGCTGCAAACCTGGAACGCGGCACTGGGCGAAGTGGCCGAGCTTGCCGCCAACCGCCGCAAGCTGACCAACATCGGCACCTTCCGCGCCTTCGCCCTGGCCTACCTGCGCAACCACCCCAACGTGCACCCGAACATGACCTGCATGGTGCGCCAGATGCAGACCACCGCCGAAGGTGTACCGCTGGAAATCTACTGTTTCACCACCACCACGGTGTGGGCCGAGTACGAGCGCATTCAGGGGGATATTTTCGACTACTTGCTGGCCGTGCTGCCGGAGTTTGGGTTGAGCATCTATCAGCAGCCGAGTGGCAATGACATGCGCGTGGGGCTGGCTGGGCGGGCAGTACAGGCTCCGGAACATGCGCCGCGCAGGCTGGAGCAGATGACAGAGGCGTGATCGTTGGCGTCGCTCCTTCACTAAAACAGGCCTGCAGCCAATGCCAGGCAGGCAGGCCTGGGCATCTTTGGGAAATGGACTACAAGCTAGGAGCGGAATCTGATTTTTCCCGTATAACGCCTCACAGTATTCCTAAAAGTCCACCTTCCCACGCCCCGCCTTCACCGTACTCCGCTTGGCCTTGCCTTCCAGCCGCCGCGTCTTCGACCCCAGCGTCGGCTTGGTAGGGCGGCGTTTTTTCTCCACCTTCCCGGCACCAATAATCAGCTGCGCAAGTCGCTCCAGCGCATCAGCGCGGTTCTGCTCCTGGGTGCGGTACTGCTGGGCCTTGATGATCAACACCCCGTCGCCGGTAATCCGGCTATCGCGCAGCGCCAGCAGACGCTCCTTGTAGAACTCGGGCAGCGACGACGCCTTGATGTCGAAGCGCAGGTGCACGGCACTGGACACCTTGTTGACATTCTGGCCCCCCGCGCCCTGTGCGCGGATGTAGGTCAGTTCGATATCGGCATCGGGGAGCTGCACGTTGTTGGAGATGGTCAGCATGACTGGGCCTTTTTTGGTTGCGGGCATTATCACACCGTTCAAGGGGCTGGGTCGCCATTGGGTGTTCAGTCAGGGGCGCGGCGGCCTGGTGGGGCCATGCCGACGCTGCGCATACTCAATGCGGGCACCTGTAAGCGCTCACACCCGTCTCCCACAAAAACGGTCGGTGTGAGGGCCGACGCGGATTGCGTAATGGCAGCCATGGGTAGGACGTGATTTTTGTGGTGGC
>NZ_BCAV01000011.1:0-72986 GCF_001320125.1 Pseudomonas sp. NBRC 111119 | reverse complement strand
CTCGGTCTGGCAGGCGAAAAAACCCTAAAAGCGGGCACCTGCATGCCCTCACACCCTGCTCCCGCCAATCATTCGGCAAAGCGCGCGCGTAGCGCTCAAACAGGTTGATTCACCCGCCCACCCACCCGGCTCAGCCATACCGAGGCCAGAATGATCGTGCCGCCAATGAACAGCCGCCCCAGCGGCTCGTGCTGGTTCCAGATCAGCAGGTTCAGCAGCAGCCCCACCGGCACATGCAGGTTGTTCATCACGGCCAGCGTGCCGCCGGAAACCAGGCACGCACCCTTGTTCCACCAGTAAAGGCCCAGGGCTGTCGGGCACAGGCCCAAGAACAACAGCACCAGCCACTGCACCTGGGTAGCGGGCAAGTGCTGAGGGTTGCCGAACAGCAGGAACGCGGGCAAGGCCACCAGCAGCGCGCCCAGGTAAAAGTAGCCGAAGCGGGCATAGTGCGGCAGCTCGCTGGGGTTGCGGGCCACCAGGTGGCGATACAGCACCTGGCCGGCGGCATAGGTGAAGTTGGCCAGCTGCAGCAGTAGGAAGCCCATGAAAAATTCACCGCTGATGCTGTCGAAACGGATCACGGCAGCCCCCGCCACTGCCACCAGCGCTGCCAGCAACGCCCAAGGGTTGAAACGCCGGTTCATGGCGTCTTCGATCAGGGTCACGTGCAGCGGTGTCAGGATGGTGAACAGCAGCACCTCCGGCACACTGAGCACGCGAAAGCTCAGGTACAGGCACACATAGGTGATGCCGTACTGCAGCGCGCCGATCAGCAGCATCGAACGCATGAAGCGTGGCGGCACCTGGCGCCAGCGGGTCAGGGGCAAAAACACCAGCCCCGCCAGCAGCACCCGGGCCAACACGGCGAAATAGCTGTCGACGTGCCCGGCCAGGTACTCGCCGATCAGGCTGAAGGAAAACGCCTGGATCAGCGCGACGATAATCAGGTAGCCCATGGTTGCCTCTCTCGGATAAGGCCGCGACCTTAGCGGCTTGCACCGGCCCAGTTCAACCACTGGGAATGGAGGGATAACCACCCTTGCGCGGGTCGCCCCCACCAGCGCCCTTTTCGCACCCCATAAAAAAGCCCGGCCAGTGGCCGGGCAGGTTCACCCAAAGGAGCTAAAAACGGGTGCAAGGGTTGGGAATTCGGTACGCCTCAGGCGATCGCGGCCATCTGGGCCTTGGCCTGGTTCAGGCCCTTTTCGTGGAAATCACCGCTCATGTTCAGGCCTTCGGCGTGGATGAAATCAACATCGTGGATACCGATGAACGCCATCACCTGGCGCAGGTAGGGTTCCTGGTGATCGCTGGTGGCGCCGGCATGAATGCCGCCACGGGCGGTGAGCACAATGGCGCGTTTGCCGGTCAGCAGGCCCTGTGGGCCGGTTGGCGTGTACTTGAAGGTGACGCCGGCGCGCAGCACGTGGTCCAGCCAGGCCTTCAGGGTGCTGGGGATGGTGAAGTTGTACATGGGCGCGGCCATGACCAGCACATCGGCAGCCAGCAGTTCATCGGTCAGCTCGTTGGAGCGTGCCAGGGCGTCGAGCTCGGCGGCGCTGCGTTGCGCTTCTGGCTTCATCCAGCCCCCCAGCAGGTGGGCGTCCAGGTGCGGTACCGGGTTGGCCGCCAGGTCACGCACGGTGATCTGGTCAGCGGGGTGGGCAGCTTGCCATTGCTCGATGAACTCCCGGGTCAGCTGGCGGGAAATCGAATCCTGCTGACGTGCACTGCTTTCGATGATCAATACGCGGGACATGGATGCCTCCATCGGCAAAAAGGGTTGCGAGTCGATGGAGGGAAGACTAAAGCTTGACCTATCGATTAAAAAGCGTAAAAAGTGGGTGTAACATATCGATTAATTTGTTTATTCAGCCGAGCAGGCAACCGTGACACGCAGCTTGATGATCTGCCGGTTGAACTTGGAAGTGACGTCGGCGCGTTTGCCTGCCGGCACATTCACACGCCGCACCCTGGGGGCCTCGGGGCCATTGCGGAAGGTGACCTTGCAGGCAGCGGGCACCTGGCCATAGTTGTCCAGGGTGATGGCGCCGATATCGTAGGCGGTGTCGTAAGCCGTGGCATCAAGCTTCACCCCGTCGATGTGTTTTTCCACCTCGATGGGGTAGGCAAACGCTGCAACCGGCAGGCACAGCAGCATTGCTGCACATAATTTTTTCATCGGCGCTCTCCTTGAAAGAGCGCAGCTTAGGACAACAGGAGCACCACATGAAAGCGCCGCGCGTGACCCTAGACCAGTGGCGGACCCTGCAGGCGGTGGTCGATCACGGCGGCTTCGCCCAGGCAGCCGACGCCCTGCACCGCTCACAGTCGTCGGTGAGCTACACCGTGGCGCGCATGCAGGAACAACTGGGCGTGCCGTTGCTGCGCATCGATGGGCGCAAGGCCGTGCTCACCGAGGCCGGCAACGTGCTGCTGCGCCGCTCGCGCCACCTGGTCAAGCAGGCCAGCCAGCTGGAAGACCTGGCCCACCACATGGAACAAGGCTGGGAAGCGGAAGTGCGCCTGGTGGTCGATGCCGCCTACCCCAGTGCCCGCCTGGTACGCGCCCTGGCTGCCTTCATGCCGCAAAGCCGGGGGTGCCGCGTGCGCCTGCGCGAGGAGGTGTTGTCGGGGGTGGAGGAAGTCATGCTCGAGGGCATCGCCGACCTTGCCATCAGCAGCTACAGCATCGGGGGCTACCTGGGTGCGGAGCTGAGCGCGGTGGAGTTCGTGGCGGTTGCCCACCCCGAGCACAGCCTGCACCGGCTGGGCCGTGAACTGACCTTCCAGGACCTGGAAAGCCAGTTGCAGGTGGTGATTCGTGACTCCGGCCGTGCCCAGCCCCGTGATGTGGGCTGGCTGGGCGCCGAGCAGCGCTGGACGGTAGGCAGCCTGGGCACCGCTACCACCTTCGTCAGCAGCGGCCTGGGCTTTGCCTGGCTGCCGCGGCACATGATCGAACGCGAGCTGCGCGACGGCGTACTGAAACCTCTGCCGCTGGACCAGGGTGGCAGCCGCCATCCGCTGTTCTACCTTTATTCGAGCAAGGAAAAGACCCTGGGCCCGGCCACGCAGATCCTCATCGATCTGCTGCGCAATTTCGACACGGCTCCACTGGACGTGCCCTTCGCCGCCCCCGCCCAAGCCTGACAGGACCGCGCCCATGGCTTATTTCGAACACGAAGGCTGTGCACTGCACTACCGCGAGTACGGCCAGGGTGAGCCACTGGTACTGCTGCACGGCCTGGGCTCCAGCAGCCAGGATTGGGAACTGCAGGTGCCGCTGCTAAGCCAGCACTACCGGGTGATCCTGATGGACATCCGCGGCCATGGCCGGTCCGACAAGCCCCACGACGGTTACCACATCGCCACCTTCAGCGCCGACCTGCTGGCCTTGCTCGAGCACCTGCACACCGGGCCCGTGCACTTGGTGGGGCTGTCCATGGGCGGCATGGTGGGTTTCCAGTTTGCCGTCGACCACCCTCAGTGGCTGCGCAGCCTGTGCATCGTCAACAGTGCGCCCGAGGTCAAGCGCCGCACGCGCAGCGACTGGCTCTGGTGGCTGAAACGCCGTGGGCTGGCCACCGTGCTCAGCGTCGAAACGGTCGGCAAGGCCCTGGCCCAACGGTTGTTCCCCAAGCCAGAGCAGGCCGCGCTGCGCCACACCATGGCGCAGCGCTGGGCCCGCAACAACAAGCGCGCCTACCTCAAGAGTTTTGACGCCATCGTGGACTGGGGCGTACAGGAACGCATCGGGCAGATCCACTGTCCTACCCTGGTGATTGCCGCCGACCACGATTACACCCCGATACAACTCAAAGCGGCGTACGTCGCCCTGATGCCCCAGGCAACGCTGGTAGTGATCGAAGATTCCCGGCACGCTACCCCCCTTGATCAACCCCAGGTTTTCAACCAGACCCTGCTGCAGTTTCTTGCAGCGGCTTGCTCCCCTGAAGGATCTTTGCGCCCATGCTGAAAAAACTCCTGCTTACCGCCTGCTCCGTTGCTTTCGCCACCAGCGTCATGGCTTCGGACAAGACGCCGCACGTGCTGCTGGACACCAGCTTCGGCCAGGTAGAAATCGAGCTCAATGCCGAGAAAGCCCCGGTCAGCACCAAGAACTTCCTGCAGTACGTCGACAGCGGCTTTTACAACAACACCATCTTCCATCGAGTAATCCCGGGCTTCATGGTGCAGGGCGGTGGCTTCACCGAGCAGATGGTACAAAAGCAGACCAAAGACCCGATCCGCAACGAGGCCAGCAACGGCCTGATGAATACCCGGGGCACGCTGTCGATGGCGCGCACCTCCGACCCGGACTCGGCCACCAGCCAGTTTTTCATCAACGTGGCTGACAACGACTTCCTCAACCCCGGGCGTGACCGCGGCTACGCCGTGTTCGGCAAGGTGACCAAGGGGATGGACGTGGTGGACCAGATCGTCAATTCGCCTACCACCATCAAGAAAGGCATGCGTGACGTGCCTGCCGACCCCGTTTTCATCAAGTCGGCCAAACGCATCGACTGATCGCGAGTCTCACAAGGACGTGCGCCGCTTCGCGGCTGGATGAACAGGAGTTGCATCGCCCATGCTGTACCGTCGTTTCGAACAACTGATCGATATTTTCCGCGACGCTCCGAGCGAGGCACCTCCCAGCCGCGTGTGGCCCTTCTACCTGTATTACCTGCGCCAGGTCTGGCCCAGCTTCCTGGCGCTGCTGGTGGTGGGCCTGGTGGCCTCGTTGATCGAGGTGGCCATGTTCAGCTTCCTCAGCCGCATTATCGACCTGGCCCAGGGCACCCCCAATACCCGTTTTTTCAGCGAGCACAGCGGCGAGCTGGTGTGGATGCTGGTGGTGGTACTGGTGCTGCGCCCGCTGTTTTTCGGCCTGCATGACCTGCTGGTGCACCAGACCATCAACCCGGGCATGACCAGCCTGATCCGCTGGCAAAACCACAGCCACGTGCTCAAGCAGAGCCTGAATTTCTTCCAGAGCGACTTCGCCGGGCGCATTGCCCAGCGCATCATGCAGACCGGTAACTCGCTGCGCGACTCTGCAGTGCAGGCGGTGGATGCGCTGTGGCACGTACTGATCTACGCCATCACCTCGCTGGTGCTGTTCGCCGAGGCGGACTGGCGGCTGATGCTGCCGTTGCTGGCGTGGATCGTGGGCTATATCGCGGCGCTGTTCTACTTCGTGCCGCGGGTGAAGGAACGCTCGGTGGTTTCTTCCGATGCCCGCTCCAAACTGATGGGGCGCATTGTCGACGGCTACACCAACATCGCCACGCTCAAGCTGTTCGCCCACACCGATCATGAACAGCAATATGCCCGCGAGGCCATCAGCGAACAAACCGAGAAAACCCAGCTGGCATCACGGGTGATCACCAGCATGGACGTGGTCATCACTACCCTCAACGGCCTACTGGTGGTGGCAACCACGGGGTTGGCACTGTGGTTGTGGAGCCAGTCGCTGATCACCGTGGGCGCTATCGCCCTGGCCACCGGCCTGGTCATCCGCATCGTCAACATGTCGGGCTGGATCATGTGGGTGGTCAATGGCATCTTCGAGAACATCGGCATGGTCCAGGACGGTTTGCAGACCATTGCCCAGCCGGTCACCGTCACCGACCGCCCCGATGCCCCGCCCCTGAAGGTTAGCCGGGGCGCCGTGCGCTTCGACAACGTGGGCTTCCACTATGCCAAGGCAGCCAATGTGATCGAGGGGATGAACCTAAATATTCGCCCTGGTGAGAAGATCGGCCTGATTGGCCCCTCCGGCGCGGGCAAGTCGACCCTGGTCAACCTGCTGCTGCGCCTGTACGACCTGCAGGCCGGGCGCATTCTCATCGATGGCCAGGACATCGCCGAAGTCAGCCAGGCCAGCCTGCGAGCTCAAATCGGCATGATCACCCAGGACACCTCGCTGCTGCACCGCTCCATCCGCGAGAACCTGCTGTACGGACGCCCCGAGGCGAGCGACGCCGAGCTGGACGAAGCGATGCGCCGCGCCCGCGCCGATGAGTTCATCCCGCAACTGTCGGATGCCCAGGGGCGCACCGGGCTGGACGCGCATGTGGGCGAGCGCGGGGTGAAACTGTCTGGCGGCCAGCGCCAGCGCATTGCGATCGCTCGGGTGCTGTTGAAGAATGCGCCCATCCTCATCATGGACGAGGCCACTTCAGCACTGGACTCGGAAGTGGAAGCGGCCATTCAGGAAAGCCTCGAAACGCTGATGCAGGGCAAAACGGTCATTGCCATTGCCCACCGCCTGTCGACCATTGCCCGCATGGATCGGCTGGTGGTACTGGACAAGGGCCGTGTGGTCGAGGTGGGCAGCCACAGTGAACTGCTACAGCAGCGGGGCTTGTACGCGCGGCTGTGGCATCACCAGACCGGCGGCTTTGTCGGGGTCGACTGACCCCTTCACGCCTGACGATAAGGCAACATGCCTCGCGCCTCTTCGGCATAGGCCATCACACCCGCACGCTCCTGCACCAGAAACTCGTCCACCGCACGGCGCAACCCTGGGTGCAGCAGGTAGTGCCACGAACGGGTCAGCACAGGCTCGAAGCCACGTATCAGTTTGTGCTCACCCTGCGCCCCGGCATCGAAGCGTTGCAGGCGCTCGGCAATGGCGTAGTCCATGCCTTGGTAGAAACAGGTTTCGAAGTGCAGCCGGTCGAATTCGTCCAGGCAACCCCAGTAGCGGCCAAACAGGCTGCCTCCACCCACCAGGCTCAAGGCCATGGCCACGTCCCGCCCACCTTGGCGCGCTATCACCACGCGCAGCGCCTGGGGCATGCGTGCAGCCAACAGGCTGAAGAATTCACGGGTCAGGTACGGCGCGCGGCGGCGCACTGCGTAGGTGTTGGCGTAGCACAGGAACACGAAGTCCCACTGGGCTTCCGTCAGCTCATCGCCACGGTACCAGCAGAAGTCGATGCCGTGCCCTGCCACCTGGTCACGCTCCTTGCGCATCTGTTTACGCTTGCGCGAGCTGAGGCTGTCGAGAAAATCCTGAAAATCACGGTACCCCTTGTTCTGCCAATGAAACTGGCACCCCAGGCGCTCCAGCCAACCGGGCAGCCCGGCAAATTGCTCATCCAGCGCGGTGTCGGTGAAATTGACATGCGCGCTGGATAGCCCCGCCTTGCCCAGGTACTCCGGCAGCGCCTGCAACAGCAGCAAGCCGTCCGCCGCATCCGCCGCCAGCAACCGCGGCCCGCTTACCGGGCTGAACGGCACAGCGCCCAGCAACTTGGGGTAGTAGGCAATGCCCGCCCGTTCGCAGGCATCCGCCCAGCCGTGATCGAACACGTATTCGCCAAACGAGTGCCATTTACGGTAAGCCGGCAGCAGCGCCCGCACCTGCCCGTCCCGCTCCAGCACCAGGTGTTCGGCGGCCCAGCCGGTGGCACGGGCGACACTGCCACTGTCTTCCATGGCACTGAGAAACGCGTGGCTTAAGAACGGCTGGCCATCGGGCACCAGGGCATCCCAGGTGGCCGCTGGCAGATCACGCAATTGAGCAAGGCTGTACAGGCTGGTCACGGTTTTGGCTCACGGCTGAGAGGTACCCAGTATCCCCAAGGCAGGCGGACGACTCAAATGGTGAACGCCCGGCAGACCGTAAAACACCTGATCACTTAACAACAGTGCCACCATTCCGACATTAATCTGTCACCCGCCCTCGCAATACTTGCGCCTGTTTTCCGGAACACCAGAACCTGTCTATTCAGGCCCTTTCCGGGGACATGCCAACACAAGGGCGGGCGCTTGGGCGCCCCCCATCTTATTCAGTAGGGAGAACCTTATGCGTCTTGTTTCTACACTTACCGGAGTGAGCCTCACCGGCATGATGCTGGCTCTGAGTACTCCGGCCAGTGCGGCCGTCGACGCCAAGCTGCTCGAAATGCTCCGCGCCAACGGCTCGATCAACCAGGCGCAGTACTCCGAGCTGCAGGCGGACCTGGCTCAAGAAACCAAGGAAAAGGCCGCTCAGAAAGCTCAGTCCGACCGGATGAGCTCCTTTGAACAGAAAGTGGCATGGGCCGCCAAAACCCAGGTCAAGGGTGACGTGCGCCTGCGTTACGAAGACGTCAACGTCGACCACCCGATCTCGCGCAGTGGCAACCAGGACCGTGAGCGCGTACGTGCCCGAGTCGGCTTCTACAGCGAGATCAACCCGCAAGTGGATGCAGGCGTGCGTGTCGCCACCGGCAGCAGCGCCGATGCCCGCTCCACTAACCAGAGCCTGGACAACTACTTCGAAAAGAAATCGCTGTGGGTCGACCTGGCCTACCTCGACTGGCACCCCACTGCCGTGCCTAACCTGCACCTGATCGGCGGCAAGATGATGCAGCCGTGGGTAAGCATGGGCGACATCATCTGGGACAGCGACATCAACCCAGAAGGCGTGGCCGTCACCTACAAGACCAACCTGGGCGCCGCCGAAGTGTTCGGCAGCATCGGCCACTACAACCTCAAGGACAACGTAGACGGCGACGGCGTGCAGTTCAAACACGACGCCCAACTGTACGCGGCCCAGCTGGGTACCAAGTTCAACGCGGCTGATACCGTCAAGGTCACCGTGGGCGGCAGCATCTACGGTTACGATAACGACAAGGCCTCTGCTGCCCTGCGTTCACTGGGCAACACCACCAACGAGTTCAACCTGGTGGAAGGTTTCGGCCAGGTGGACTTCACCGGCTTCGCCATCCCGCTGTCGGCCTACGGCCAGTTCGTCAAGAACACCGAAAGCACCGATGGCAAGGACAAGGCCTGGCTGGCTGGCTTGAAGAGCAAGATCGGCGCCTGGAGCCTGGACTACAACTACCGCGACGTGCAGCGTAACGGTGTGGTGAGCCTGTTCACCGACTCGGACTTCGGCAACGGCTTCACCGGTTCCCGTGGCCACAAGTTCAAGGTGGGTTACGAAATCGACAAGAACTTCGCCCTGGGCGCGGCCTACATGATGGCCAAGACCGACTACTCCAACCTGCCCAACAGCAATGCTGATGTAGACACCCTGCAGGTAGACCTGGAAGCCAAGTTCTAAACCGAATGCCCCTCTGCTTCACTTGAAACGGGAAACACCGAACCCCATCCGGTGTTTCCCGTTTTTTTGTGTGTAACGCCTGTGCCGGGTTTGAGCCGCGACAGGCGTAGCAAGCGCAGAAAGGATCAGCGCTTGCGCAAGATCACGCTGCCAATCGAATACCCCGCCCCAAATGAACTCAACACCCCCAGCGAGCCCTTGGCCAGGTCGTCCTGATAAAGGTGGAAGGCAATCACCGACCCTGCCGAACTGGTGTTGGCATAACGGTCCAGAATCACCGGCGCGTCTTCTTCGGCCACTTCACGCCCCAGCAGCTTCTTGACGATCAGGTGGTTCATGCTGAGGTTGGCCTGGTGCAGCCAGAAGCGCTTCACATCGCCGGGCTGCAAGCCATTTTCCTGCAGGTGCTCCCCCACCAGCTCAGCCACTTTAGGGCAGACCTCGCGGAACACCTTGCGCCCTTCCTGGATGAACAACTTGTCGGCGGCACCCTCGCCCTCTTCAGCCGCACGGTTGAGGAAACCGAAGTTGTTGCGGATGTTGTTGGAGAACTCGGTCCACAGCTTGCTGCTGACCACATCGAACTGGTGGTTGGAACTGGCCTGGTCGGCACGCTCGAGCAGTACTGCAGTGGCCGCATCGCCAAAAATGAAGTGGCTGTCACGGTCGCGGAAGTTCAGGTGCCCGGTACACACTTCCGGGTTCACCATCAGCACGGCCCGCGCTTGCCCCAAGGCCACGCTGTTGGCTGCCGTCTGGATACCGAATGTGGCGGAGGAACAGGCCACGTTCATGTCGAAGGCAAAGCCCTGAATGCCCAGGGCCTGCTGCACCTCGATGGCGATGGCCGGGTAAGGCCGCTGCAGGTTGGAGCAGGCGACGATGACCCCGTCGACATCAGCCGGTGTACGCCCGGCACGCTCCAGTGCCTGGCGTGCTGCCGCCACCGCCATTTCGCAGAGCACCGACGGCTCGTCGTTGCTACGCTCCGGCAGGCGCGGCTTCATGCGTTGCGGGTCGAGGATGCCGGCCTTGTCCATGACGAAGCGGCTCTTGATGCCAGAGGCTTTTTCGATGAAGGCAGGGTCCGACAAGGGCGCCGCTTCGACCTCACCGCGCTCGATGGCAGCGGCGTTGTCCTGGTTGAACTGCTGCGACCAGGCATTGAAGGACGCCACCAGTTCTTCGTTGGAAATGCTCTGGGCCGGGGTGTACAGGCCGGTGCCGCTGATCACGACATTATGCACGGTGGTTCCTCTGGTCGAAGGCCACCGCCACTGGGCGCTGGCTGGAAACATGACAGGTAATGGCACTTTAGTGCCAATTGTAAAGCGAGGGCTTTGCCTCAAGGGGCCGCGGGCGGCCCCAAATTGCCTCAATAGTGCCACAAGTCTGCAAGTTTAGCCTTCTACCTGGCTCCATTGCTTGCTCAGGCGCTTGTCAGAAATCGGCACCTTGGTACCCAACTGCTGGGCGAACAGCGACACGCGATATTCTTCCAGCCACCACCGGTAAAGCGTCAGCTGTTCGTCGCGCTTGCCTTCCTGGGCATGCTTGTCGGCCCGCGCCTTGTATTGCGCCCACAGGTTGGCCAGCTCACCGCTCCACACCCGGTCTTTCTGCACCTGCGAGCCGAGTTTCTCCAGGCGAAGTTCCACCGCCTTGAGGTACCGGGGCAGTTCCTTGAACCAGGCCGACGGTGTTTCGCGAACAAAGCCTGGGTACACCAGGCTGCCCAGTTGCTGCTTGATGTCGTTCAGCGCCACAGCCTGGCTCAGGTCAATCTTGCCCTTGAAGCGCTTCTGCAGCCCGTGCCACAGCTTCAGCACCTCCAGCGTCTGGCGTGCCAGGCGTTCGGCGTGTTCGGCCCAGTTGCCACGCTTGCGTTCAGCCAGCGCCGCCAGCGCGGCGCCATCACGCGGCAGGGCTTGCTCACCCTCAAGCACGCAGCTGTCCAGGCTCGCCAGCAGGATGTCCTCGACCAGCGCTTCCACCCGGCCCAGCTCGCGGTACAGCAAGCCCAGTTCGGTCAGCCCTGGCAGCTTGCCGCGCAGGAACTTGGCCGGCTCGGCCAGTTGCTGCAACAACAGCCGCTGCAAGGCGCGACGGTGCTGGAACTGGGCTTCGGCCTGGGTCGAGAAACGCCCTTCGCGCACCGCGCCCTGCTCCTCAACCAGCGCTGGGTAAACCGTCATCGACAGGCCAGCGATGTTCTGCTGGGCCGTTTGCTTGACCTCATTGAACGCTTTGGCCTGCACCGGTTGGTCACCCTTGGCGTCACGCGGCACGGCCAGCGCAGCCTGGCTGGCGGCGGCAAAGCGTGCCGTCAGCTCGGCCAGGTTACGGCCTTCGCCCAGGAACTTGCCCTGGCCGTCGACCACTTCGATGTTCATGCGCAAATGGCCTTCGACCAGGTTGATCGACTCCTCCCAGGCCTCGTCCGACACCCGCGCACCGGTCATGCGCAGCAGTTCCTGGCCAAGGGCCTGGGGCAGCGCACCCTGGCCGAAGGCCATGCGCGCCAGCGCGGCCTTGACGAAGTCGGGCACCGGCACGAAGTTCTTGCGCAGGGCCTTGGGCAGGTTGCGCACCAGTGCAACGCACTTGGCCTCCAGCAAACCGGGCACCAGCCATTCCAGGCGCTCGCCCGGCAGGCTCGGCAGCAGCGGTGCCGGCACCCGCACGGTCACGCCATCGCGGGCGTGGCCCGGCTCGAAGTGGTAGCTCAGCGGTAGGCGCAATTCGCCCAGCTGCAGGCTGTCGGGGTACTGCGCAGCGGTGACTTCACTGGCCTCACGGGCCAGTACGTCTTCCTCGCGCATGATCAGCAGGTTGGCATCCTTCTGGCTGCCCATGCGGTACCAGCTGTCGAACGTGGCGGCCTGGTGGATCTCGGCCGGCAGGCGCGCTTCGTAAAACGCGTACAGCGTTTCTTCGTCTGCCAGAATGTCCCGGCGCCGGGCCTTGGCTTCCAGTTCATCCAGCGCTTCAAGCAGGCGCTTGTTGGCCGCCAGGCACTTGGCCCGGGACTGGATCTCGCCGCCCACCAGGCCCTCACGGATGAACAGCTCGCGCGATGCGACAGGGTCGATGGGGCCAAAGTGAACCGGCCGGCGCCCTACCAGAATCAAGCCGTACAGGGTGATCTGCTCGTAGGCCACCACTTGCCCGCGCTTCTTCTCCCAATGGGGTTCGAAGTGGTTCTTCTTGATCAGGTGCCCTGCCAGGGGTTCGATCCAGTCCGGTTCGATCCGGGCAACCACCCGCGCATACAGCTTGGTGGTTTCCACCAACTCAGCTGCCATCACCCACTGCGGGCGCTTGCGCCCCAGGCCCGAGGATGGGTGCACCCAGAAGCGCCGCTGACGTGCGCCCTGGTAGTCACCGTCTTCGGTCTTGTGGCCAATCTGGCTGAGCAGGCCACTGAGGATGGCCTTGTGCATCTTCGGGTAGTCACACGGTTCTTTGTTTACCGTCAATTGCAGCTCGCGGCAGATCAGCGCCAACTGCCGATGGGCATCGCGCCACTCACGCAAGCGCAGGTAATTCAGGAACTGCTTGCGGCACCAGTTGCGCAACGGGTTGGCGGTCAAGGCCTGGCGTTGTTCCTCGAACCCGCGCCACAGGTTCACCAGTGCAGCAAAGTCCGAATCCACATCCTTCCACTGGGCGTGCGCCTGGTCTGCCGCTTGCTGGCGCTCAGGCGGGCGCTCGCGCGGGTCTTGTACCGACAGCGCACTGGTGACGATGAGCACTTCCTGCAGGCTACCCAGGCGTGCACCCTCGAGCAGCATGCGGCCCAGGCGCGGGTCGATGGGCAAGCGTGCCAGCTGGCGGCCGATGGGCGTGAGCTGGTTCTCGCGGTTGACCGCCGACAGTTCCTGCAACAGGTTGAAACCGTCGCTGATGGCCTTGCCATCGGGTGGCTCGATGAACGGGAACGCATCGATGGCGCCCAGGCGCAGGTGCAGCATCTGCAGGATCACCGCCGCCAGGTTGGTGCGCAGAATCTCCGGGTCGGTAAACGCCGGCCGGCTGTTGAAATCCTCTTCGCTGTAGAGGCGCACACAGATGCCTGGTTCCACCCGGCCACAGCGGCCCTTGCGCTGGTTGGCGCTGGCCTGGGACACCGCCTCGATGGGCAGGCGCTGCACCTTGGCGCGGTAGCTGTAACGGCTTATACGCGCGGTGCCGGTATCGATCACATAGCGTATGCCGGGCACGGTCAGCGAGGTTTCCGCAACGTTGGTGGCCAGTACCACCCGGCGCCCGGTGTGGGGCTGGAAGATGCGCTGCTGCTCGGCCGGCGACAGCCGGGCGTAAAGCGGCAGAATCTCGGTGTGGCGCAGCTGGGCCTTGCGCAGGATCTCCGCGGCGTCGCGAATCTCGCGCTCGCCCGGTAAAAAGATCAGCACATCGCCTGGCCCCTTGCCTTCGGCGCGCTCATGCTGGGCCAACTCGTCCAGGGTGGCGAGGATGGCCTGGTCGACGGTGAGGTCGTCCTCGATCGGGTTGCCCTCCTCGTCCTGCTCACTGGTCAATGGCCGGTACCAGGTGTCCACCGGGTAGGTGCGCCCGGACACCTCGATGATCGGCGCACCGTCGAAGTGCCTGGAGAAGCGCTCCAGGTCGATGGTCGCCGAGGTGATGATCAGTTTCAGCTCGGGGCGGCGGTGCAGCAGGGTCTTGAGGTAGCCAAGCAGGAAGTCGATGTTCAGGCTGCGTTCGTGGGCTTCGTCGACAATGATGGTGTCGTAGCGTTCCAGAAAGCGGTCATGCTGGGTTTCAGCCAGCAGAATACCGTCGGTCATCAGCTTGACCAGCGTGTTGGCATCGCTCTGGTCCTCGAACCGCACCTGGTAACCCACCAGGCCGCCCAGGGGCGTGCCGAGTTCCTCGGCCACCCGGGCCGCCACACTGCGCGCAGCAATACGGCGCGGCTGGGTGTGGGCGATCAGGCCATGGCTGCCGCGGCCCAGTTCCAGGCAGATCTTGGGCAACTGGGTGGTTTTGCCCGACCCGGTTTCGCCGGCAATCACCAGCACTTGATGCTCGGCCAGCGCCTTCTTGATTTCATCGCGCTTGGCCGCAATAGGCAGGTTGTCGTCGTAGCGCACCGTAGGCACGCTTTGCCGGCGCGCGGTGACCTGGGCGCAGGAGGCCTGCACCTTGTCCACCCATTGCGCCAGCTTTGCCTCATCGGGGCGCTTGCGCAGTTCGTGCATTTGCCGGCGCAGGCGATGGCGGTCGGCAATCATGGCGTGGTCGAGGTTTTGCAGCAGTTTGTCGATGGCGTGGTCAGTCATGGGGCTTTTGAGTGATGCAGGTGAGCCTGCTTTTTCATGATCGGCATGCGGAAAGTGGGTGGATTGTCGCAGATTTGCGGGTTTTCTGCTGCCTGTACAGGCCCTTTCGCGGATGAACCGGTCCCCACACGGTGCCGCCCAGCCAGCCTGAATGTTTAGCCATGCCCAACGTAAAGGTCGCCATTCACTGCTTTAATCACCCCAACACCGCATGTGAGTATCAAAGGCATGACCCCGTTCCAGCCCAGCAACCCGCCATCGCCCCGCCCTTCGCTGCCGAAGGCCAGGCGCCGTGCCGGGGAAAATCCGCTGGTGCATGTCATCCTCGCCTTCTGGGCCTTGTGGCACTGCCGCCACGCCCGCCCGCCGGATACCTCGCTTACGCCTCTGTGACCCAAACCGGCCACCCCCTGGCCGATTGACTCAGTTGGGCCGCTTGCCTGCGCGGCGGCCCCGTGCGCCCGCGAGCGACTTCATCATGCACTTTGCCCCTGTAGAGCAGGCCAACCGCTTTCTGGCCGACAACCCCGATATCGAACTGTTCGAGCTGTTCATCCTCGACGCCAATGGCGTGCCCCGCGGCAAGCTGCTGCACCGCGATGAACTGCTGCCCGTGTACCAGAGCGGCCGCCCGCTGCCCAGCACCATCCTGGGCCTTACCCTCAATGGCGATGACGTGGAGAACTCCGGCCTGGTGTGGGACGTGGGCGACATCGACTGCCGTGCCTACCCACTGGAGAACAGCCTGGTGCGCCTGCCTTGGCGGCGCATACCCACCGCTGCGGTGCAGGTGAGCATGCACCCCGACGAGGGCCTGCCTGCCAGCGTCGCCGACCCGCGCCATGTGCTGGTACGCACTGTCGAGGCACTCAAGGCCGACGGCTATCACCCGGTGATGGCCTGCGAACTGGAGTTCTACCTGCTCGACCAGCAGCCCGATGCCCAAGGCCGCCCCCAGCCTGCACGGGACACGGACGGTGGCCGACCGCGCACCACGCAGGTATACGGGCTGCGCGAGCTGGAGCAGATCGAGCCGTTTCTGGCCGACCTGTATGCAGCCTGCAAGGCCCAAGGCATTCCGGCGCGTACAGCGATTTCGGAGTACGCCCCTGGGCAAGTGGAAATCACCCTGGAGCACGGTGAAGCGCTGCAGGCCATGGACCAGGCGGTACGCTACAAACGCCTGGTGAAAGGTGTGGCCCATGCCCACGGCATGCAGGCCTGCTTCATGGCCAAGCCGTTCGCGCAACTGGCCGGGACCGGCATGCACATGCACCTGAGCCTGGCCGATGACGCCGGCCATAATCTGTTTGCCAGTGAGGACAAGGCCGGCACCCCGCTGCTGCGCCAGGCCATCGCCGGCATGCTGCGCCACCTGCATGATTCGCTGCTGCTGTTCTGCCCCAACGCCAACTCGTTCCGGCGTTTTCAGGCCAACAGCTATGCGCCGCTGGCCCCTACCTGGGGTGTCGACAACCGCACAGTGAGCCTGCGGGTGCCGGGGGGGCCTGCGGCCAGCCGGCACGTGGAGCACCGGATCTGCGGTGCCGATGCCAACCCCTACCTGGCTGCCGCAGCGATCCTCGCCGCCACCCACTGCGGTATCCGCGAGCAACTCGACCCAGGCGCGCCGGTGCAAGGCAACGGCTATGCCCAGGCCACCGAACACCTGCCTACCGACTGGCTGACCGCCCTCGATGCCCTGCAGCATTCACGTTGGGCCCAGCAGGCGCTTGGCGAGCAGTTCCTTGACGTGTACCTGAAGGTCAAGCGCGCCGAGTACCGCCAGTTCATGGCCGAAGTCAGCGAGCAGGACTGGCGCTGGTACCTGCACCAGGCCTGAGCCCCCATCAAACAAGGAAATGCCATGAATGCAGCATTGAACAAGGGCCCGGCGCAGCGTGCACCGTCCTACTACAGCGCCACACTCAACGACCACACGCAGTACCCCCAGCTTCAGGGCACGGTGCAGGTGGACGTGGCGATCATCGGCGGTGGCTTCACCGGTGTGGCCACCGCCGTGGAGCTGGCCGAGCGCGGCCTGAAGGTCGCCATCATCGAAACCCACCGCATTGGCTGGGGCGCCAGCGGGCGCAATGGCGGCCAGGTCACTGGCAGCCTGTCTGGCGACGAAGCCATGCGTTCGCAAATGCGCCAGCACCTGGGCGCCGAGGTGGACGACTTCATCTGGCACCTGCGCTGGCGCGGGCACCAGATCATCGAGCAGCGCGTGGCGCGCTACGGTATCGATTGCGACCTCAAGCATGGCCACCTGCACGCGGCCATGAAGCCATCGCACCTGCGGGAGTTGCACGCGTTCCAGGCCGAGGCCCAGCGCCGGGGCATGGGCGATCAGGTGCACATGCTCGACCAGGCCGCCGTGGCAGACCACCTGCAAAGCCCGCTGTACCTGGGGGCGCTGAAAAACCTGCGCAACCTGCACCTGCACCCGCTCAACCTGTGCCTGGGCGAAGCACGGGCGGCCCATGGCCTGGGCGCGCTGGTGTTCGAAAACTCCGAGGTGCTGGACATCGTGCACGGCCCGCGCCCGGCAGTGGTCACCGCCCATGGCCGGGTAGAAGCGCGCCAGGTGATGCTGGCCGGGGACGTGTACCACACGCTTGAAAAGCGCCAGCTCAAGGGCAAGATTTTCCCGGCCATGGGCGGCATCGTCACCACGGCGCCGCTGGGCGAGCTGGCCGAGCAGATCAACCCGCAGGACCTGGCCGTGTATGACTGCCGCTTCGTGCTCGACTACTACCGGCTGACCGCGGACAAACGGCTGTTATTCGGCGGCGGTGCCAATTATTCCGGGCGGGACTCGCGGGATATCGAAGGTGAGTTGCGGCCTTGTATCGAGCGCACGTTCCCGGCGTTGAAAGGCGTACCCATCGAGTTCCAGTGGAGCTGCGCCATGGGCATTGTGGTGAACCGCATTCCACAACTGGGCAAGCTGTCGGGCAACGTCTGGTACTGCCAGGGGTACTCGGGGCACGGTATTGCCACCAGCCACATCATGGGTGAAATCATGGCCGAGGCGTTGACCGGTACGCTGGAACGGTTCGATACCTTTGCTCAGTGCAAGCATGTGCGTGTGCCGATGGGGGACTTGCTGGGCAACCCGCTGCTGGCAGCAGGCATGTGGTACTACCAGATGCTGGAGAGATTGCGCTGATCGAAGGGCGATGGGCTGCGAAGCAGCCCTCGATCCCCATCTGCGCCCTGAGCCGTTACCCTACCAACGGCGTTTAAGGCTCAGGCGGTCTTCTTCAAACCTTGTTTTTTCAGCTCTTCGTCACGTAACTCGCGGCGCAGGATCTTGCCCACGTTGGTGGTAGGCAGCACATCGCGGAACTCGATCTGGCGGGGCACTTTATAGCCGGTGACATTGGCGCGCATGTGCTCCATCACCTGCTCCTTGGTCAGGGTCATGCCCGGCTTGACCACGATGAACATCTTGATCACTTCGCCGGACTTCTCGTCCGGTATACCGATGGCCGCGCACTGGGACACGCCCGGCAACGCCACCAGCACGTCCTCCAGCTCGTTGGGGTAGACGTTGAAACCCGACACCAGAATCATGTCTTTCTTGCGGTCAACGATACGCATGTAGCCGTCTGGCTGGATCAAGGCGATGTCGCCGGTTTTCAGCCAGCCTTCGCTGTCCAGTATTTCGGCAGTGGCGTCTTCGCGCTGCCAGTAGCCCTTCATTACCTGCGGGCCCTTCACACACAACTCCCCCACCTCGCCCAGCGGCAACTCATTGCCCGCGTCGTCGATGATCTTGCACAGGGTGGACGGTACCGGAATGCCAATGGTGCCCACCTGGTTGGCCTGGGCCGGGTTCACCGCCGCCACGGGGCTGGTTTCGGTCATGCCGTACCCCTCGCAAATGGCGCACCCCGTAACGGCCTTCCAGCGCTCGGCCACGCTCAGTTGCAAAGCCATGCCGCCAGACAGGGTAATTTTCAGGGCGGAGAAGTCCAGGTTGCGGAAGGCATCACTGTTGCACAGGGCCACGAACAGGGTATTGAGGCCGACAAAACCGGTGAACTTCCATTTGCCCAGCTCCTTGACCATCGCCGGCAGGTCCCGCGGGTTGCTGATCAGCACGTTGTGGTTGCCGATGAGCATCATGGCCATGCAATGGAAGGTAAAGGCGTAGATGTGGTACAGCGGCAGCGGGGTAATGAGGATTTCGCAGCCTTCATGCAGGTTGGCCCCCATCAGGGCCCTGCACTGCAGCATGTTGGCCACCAGGTTGCGGTGGGTGAGCATCGCACCCTTGGCCACGCCCGTGGTACCGCCGGTGTACTGCAGCACCGCCACGTCATGGGCCTGCGGGTTGGCTTCAACCACCGGCTGGCCCTTGCCCAGGGCGATGGCGTCGTTGAAGCGTACGGCCTGAGGCAGGTGGTAGGCCGGCACCATCTTCTTCACATACTTGATGACGCTGTTGATCAGCAGCCGCTTGATCGGCGGCAGCAGGTCGGCCACCTCGGTGACGATCACGTGCCTGACCTGGGTCTTGGGCACCACCTTCTCGGCCAGGTGGGCCATGTTGGCCAGGCATACCAGCGCCTTGGCACCGGAATCGTTGAACTGGTGTTCCATTTCCCGCGCGGTGTACAGCGGGTTGGTGTTGACCACGATCAGCCCTGCACGCATGGCACCGAACACGGCCACAGGGTACTGGAGCACGTTGGGCAACTGCACGGCGATACGGTCACCGGGCTTGAGGTCGGTATGCTGTTGCAGCCAGGCCGCGAACGCACCTGACAGCGCATACATTTCGCCATAGGTGATCGTCTTGCCCAGGTTGCTGAAGGCCGGTTTGTCGGCGAAGCGCTGGCAGGATTGCTTGAGTACCGCCTGGATGTTGGGGAATTCGTCCGGATCGATATCCGCCGTTATCCCGGCTGGGTACTTATCCTGCCAAAAATGGTCGATCATTCAAGCCCACTCCTTCAGCAACAGCGAAGTTCGATTCGCGCATCGAGGCGCTTATTATTGATATGAGATGACGGCGCGTTGCAAACCGGATCATCTGAAAACGGGGCGAGATTAGCAGCTTTGCCTGGGGTCGACCAGAGGCTACGACAGGCCGAAAGGTCACAAAAATGACTATTTAGCTAATTATGGTCACATCGAGAGCGAGTGACTTAAGACAGCCTTCTGAAACCTGTATGCGGCAGCCTAGAGCATCCAAGCCGCCCTAACCTGCCGCATGCTGGCGGTTCAACCGGCGTCGCGCAGCTCCCGGCGCAAGATCTTGCCAACCGGCGTCATCGGCAGCGCGTCGCGCAGCACAATGTGCTTGGGCACCTTGTAACCGGTGAGGTTGGCCTTGCAGTAGGCCTTCAGCTCATCCACGCTCACGCCACCCTCACGGGGCACCACGAACAGCTTGACCGCCTCCCCGGAGCGCTCGTCGGGCACACCGATGGCCGCGCAGCTGGCAACCTGTGGGTGGGCCATGACCACATCCTCCACCTCGTTGGGGTACACGTTGAAGCCCGAGACGATGATCATGTCCTTCTTGCGGTCGACGATGCGGGTAAAGCCGTCCGGGTCGATCACGGCAATGTCGCCTGTCTTGAACCAGCCATCGGCATCCAGCGCTTGGGCCGTGGCTTCGGGCTGCTGCCAGTAGCCCTTCATTACCTGCGGCCCCTTGATGCACAACTCGCCCCGCTCACCCAGCGGCAGTTCTTTGCCCTCGTCGTCGATGACCTTGAATGCAGTACCTGCCACCGGGATACCCACCGTTCCCAGGCGCGCCAGTTGACCATAAGGGTTGGTACTGGCTACAGGGGAGGTTTCAGTAAGGCCGTAGCCTTCGACGATGCGACACGCGGTCAGTTGCTCCCAGCGCTCGGCCGTGGCCTTGACCAGGGCAGTGCCGCCAGAGTTGGTGACTTTCAGCGCCGAGAAGTCCAGTTGGCGGAACCCGGGGTGGTCCATCAGGGCAACGAACAGGGTGTTGAGGCCCAGCAATGCGGAAAACCGCCACTTGCCCAACTCCTTGATGAAACCGGAAATATCCCGTGGGTTGGTGATGAGTACGTTGTGGTTGCCAGTCACCATCATGCACATGCAGTTCGCGGTGAACGCATAGATGTGGTACAGCGGCAAAGGGGCGATCATCACCTCCTCGCCGTCCTTGAGCAGCTTCTGGCCATCTGACCCATGCTGTGAGAAACACGCCAGTACCTGCAGCATGTTGGCAACCAGGTTGCCGTGGGTGAGCATGGCGCCCTTGGCCAGGCCCGTGGTACCGCCTGTGTACTGCAGCACCGCGATGTCGTCCAGGCCAAGCGGCACAGCCTTCGGTGAACCACCGCGCCCTTGGCGCAGCGCCTGTTTGAATGACAGGGCCTGGGGCAGATGGTAGGCCGGCACCATCTTCTTCACCTTGTCCACCACGGTATTGACCAGCCACCCCTTGGCCGTAGGCAACAGGTCGCCCATCTTCGCCTCGATCAGGTATTCAATACCGGTATCGGGCAACACCGCCTGAACGCGCTGGCCAAACATGTTCAGGTACACCAGCGCGCGGGCACCGCTGTCCTTGAACTGGTGGCGCATCTCCCGTTCGGTGTACAGCGGGTTGGTGTTGACCACGATCAGCCCGGCGCGCAGGGCGCCGAACACGGCGATCGGGTACTGCAACACGTTGGGCATCTGCACAGCGATACGGTCGCCAGGTTTCAGGCGGGTGTGTTGCTGCAGCCAGGTGGCGAATGCCGCCGATAACCGCTCCAGGTCGCCGTAGGTCAACGTCACCCCCAGGTTACTGAAGGCGGGGCGATCGGCAAAGCGCTTGCAGGAGCGCTCGAATACTTCGACCACGGAGCTGTAGGCGTGAAGATCGATGGTGGAGGGCACGCCCGCCGGGCGTTTGTCGTTCCAGAAGTCGGCTTGCATTTATTATTGTTCCTCTGCCGGGACCTGCACTGCGTCCTTTTATCCAGGTGCCCGGGCGCGTAGCGGCCAGGCGTTGATTCGACGTTAGCAGGTAAGCGCAGCGCGGCCCACACGCCTGATGCCGCCATTAACATTGTGAATCTTATTTGTGCCCTTCCTGCAATCTGGCCCGCTGGGCATACACTGTGTTGGGCGCGAATGTGATCCGGTCGCCACCGGCAAGCGTCTCACCCGTCTTGGCCGACGCCCCGTGCGCGACCACCACCGACATGTACTGCTTAAGGAAGCCCCGATGTCCCAGGTCAGCAACACGCCTTACGAAGCCCTAGAAGTCGGCCAGAAGGCCGAATACAAGAAGTCTGTGGAAGAGCGCGATATCCAGCTGTTCGCCGCCATGTCCGGCGACCACAACCCGGTGCACCTGGACGCTGAATTCGCCGCCAAGAGCATGTTCCGCGAGCGCATCGCCCACGGCATGTTCAGCGGCGCACTGATCAGCGCGGCAGTGGCCTGCACCCTGCCCGGCCCTGGCACCATCTACCTGGGGCAGCAGATGAGCTTCCAGAAACCGGTGAAAATCGGCGACACCCTGACCGTGCGCCTGGAGATCCTCGAAAAACTGCCGAAGTTCAAGGTGCGTATCGCCACCAACGTGTTCAACCAGAACGACGAGCTGGTCGTTCAGGGCGAGGCCGAGATCCTGGCGCCGCGCAAGCAACAGACCGTAGAACTGGTATCGCCACCGAATTTCGTTGCCAGCTGAACCTGGCTTGCGGCATGGCCGGGGCTGCCTGCGCAGCCCCTGCAAGCGCGCTTAGGCGGCGCGCCCGAGGATGAATTCCTGGTAACCCGATACGATCACGTACACTGCGAAATAACAGAAGATCAGCGCAGACAGCACATACGACCACGTCAGCAGGCGATCACCCAGCAGGCGCCCGCCGTGGCTGGCAATGCCGCAGATGCCCATGCACCATACCAGCCCGGCCACGAAGAACCCTGACAGAAACAACCCCGCCTCCACCAGGCTGCCGCCGCCAGAGCGGGATATCAGCACGCCCCCTACTGCCGCGAACCACAATATGGCGCTGGGTGAGGACATCGCCAGGAAGATGCCGCGTAAAAACTCGCGCCAACCGGACTCCACGTCCACGTTGGTGCTCGCGTTCATATGCCCGCCGCGCCAGGCGGCCAGCACCATCTTGATGGCAAACCACACCAGCAGCGCCGAACCGCCCAGCCACAAGACCCAGCGCACGGCTTCGAATTGCAGCAACACGGTCATGCCTGCCAACGCGGCGATGGCATACAGCAAATCACCCACACACGTGCCAAGGCCAAGCCAGAACCCTTGCAGAAAGCCACGCTGCATGGCCAGCGTAATCATGGCGATGTTGGCAATACCGATGTCCAGGCACAGGGACAGGCTGAGGAGAAAACCATTGGAGAAAGGCATGTGGGGCTCTGCGAAGGTGTAGATGGGCGGCGTAGAGCCTGCCACGACTGCGCAGTAGCTGGAAAGCGCTAACAGGTGGAGTGGGCACTGCCTCCCCACCCGTTTACGCCGAGGCGGGTATCTGGGCCGTCAGCCCTGCTGGCAGCCCCCGCCCATGGCACGGTATTGAACGGTGTGCACCTGGCCCTGGTGGTCTTCGTAGGTCATGGTGGCAGGCACCACTTCGCACACGTTGGGGATGGTCGACAGGTTGATGACGCGCTTGATGTCGAGGTTCATGGAATAGTCGTACTGCTGCGCCACCGGCTCATTGGAAGCAGGCGCAGAAGGGTCTGCGAGGGCGAACGAGGACATACCGACCAACGCAAGTATCAGGAGTGGTTTCATGTTGAATGCCTTCATGTTTCAAGCTGATCGATTGACTTCTGATGCCGTCGCCGGCCCGGAGAAGTTGCCATCGGGCTACCGATGACACGAAGTACCGATCCCGCTTCTTACTGCAGGGGGGATGAGGAAATTCTACGCCTGCCAGGTAATAGTTGAACCCCGCAGTCGGATATTCACCCTTGCCGTATTTGCAACAATCTGCGACAACGTACGCGCCATCCGTCACCGCCATTTCCAGGAGCGCGCTATTTCACAGCCTCTCGCTTGCACACAGCTTTGCCACACGCAACGCCGGCTTCTCGACCATTTCTACCGCCAGCAGGGCTCACGCATGCGTGCCTCTGGCGAGGGTCAACTGTGGGTGGCGAGGGCGCCAGAGATCGTTGCGGGGCTAAGCCTGTCCTGTATCGAGGGTGGCTGGTGGCTGACTGGCCTGTTCGTGGCGCCACAACGGCGGGGTACGGGGATCGCACGTGCGCTGATGGAAGCAGCATTGTGCCAACCGTATGGTACGGCCTGGCTGTTCTGCCACCCGACACTGCGGCCGTTCTATGCAAATGTTGGCTTTGGGCCCGCCGAGCACCTGCCGGAGGCGCTGGCGAGCCGGCTGCAACGCTACCAGCGCAGCAAGGCGCTGGTAGCGTTGCAACGCCGCCAGTATGGCGACGCTGTCAGCGTGGTTGAGGCTGGGCAGTAGCAGGCTCTGTGGGCGCCGGGTGCTCATGCCCCAGCACTTTCACGTTCTCTTGCGACTTCTCACCGTCGAAGTCCTTCTCCCCAGGGTCCTTGCCCTCGGCAGACATGTGCTCGATTACCGCATTCATTTCAGCGCCAAGCAGCAGCACGGCGGCTGAAATGTAGAAGTAGAGCAGCAGCACGATGATCGCCCCGATGCTCCCGTACATGGCGTTGTAGTCGGCGAACGTTTTCACGTAGTAGGCAAAGCCCAACGAGGCCACGATCCACACCACCACCGCCAGTACCGAGCCTGGGGTAATGAAGCGAAACTTCTGTTTCACATCCGGCATCACGTAGTAGATAAGCGCCACTGCCACCATCAGCAGAATGACGATCACCGGCCAGCGCAGAATGGTCCACAGCGTAACGATGAACTCCTGCATACCGATTTGCGAGGCGATCCACTCCATCACCTGCGGCCCCAGTACCATCAGTGCTGCTGCGGCCAGCAGCATGCCGGCCAGGCCGACGGTATAGAAGATCGACAGCGGGATACGCTTCCATACCGGCCGCCCCTCGGGCACATCATAGGCGGCGTTCATGGCGCTCATCATCAGCCGCACACCGGCCGACGCGGTCCACAAAGCAATCACGATACCCACCGACAGCAAGCCACCCTTGGACTGCTGCAACTGGTCGATCACCGGGTTGACCTGTTCCAGTGCCTGCGGTGGCAGCACCAGCTCGGACTGCAAGCGCAGCCACGAGAAAAAGTCAGGCAGGTGCAGGAAGCCGATGAGGGCGATCAGGAATAGCAGAAAGGGGAATAACGAGAAAAGCGCCTGATAAGCCAGCGCGGAGGCGTAGGTGGACATTTCATCATCAAGGAACTCCTTGACGGTGCGCACCAACACGCGGTGCAGGGGCAGGCCCTGCAGGGCGGAAAAAATCATAGCGTCTCCTTTCGCCGCTCTATCGATGTGACTGTTAAGTCTAATAGACCATGCGCTGAGCGCGCTGCTCCCGGCAGTGTTACAAAAAATGCAAAAAACTCACCCAGCTTGTTGCCGCCCCCTGCGCACCGGCATGAAGGCGGCCAAGCATCGGGCATTACTTGTCGGTTGCTTTTTTAACAGCGTCCTTCACATCGCCTTTGACCTGCTGCGCTTCACCCTTGAGTTCCTGCGCCTTGCCTTCGGCCTTGAGCTTGTCGTTGTCGGTCATCTTGCCGATGCCCTGCTTGACGTTGCCCATCGCTTCGTTGGCCAAGCCTTTCGCTTTATCTCCAGTACCGCTCATGGCAAAACTCCTGTGATGTGACACGCGTATCGTGCCGACAAAAGGTGGACTCGGCCGCTTGCGCAAGAGTTTCAAGAAATTTTGCACACAATGCCAAGCGGTAGGCGTAGCGCACCTGCACTACACCACAGCGCCAAGCCTTGCCGCGCCCGGTGCCACCCCTCACAATGAAGGCTTTCAAGGCTTCAACCCGCAGGAACCTGCATGAAACTCGACAAACCCGCCGCCATCGCGCGGCGCAACGATGCACTGGCCCGGCCTGTGCTGACCAGCGCCAACACCCTGTTCGCCATCCTCGACCACAAGCGCAACCTGTGGGGGTTCGACGTGCCGGTGGCACTGCTGCGCAAGGGCCAGCCAGACTGGGTCAACCTGCTGCTGCACACCCCGGAAAGCGACGAGCTGCAACACCTGAAAGTGCCCGTCAACTTCCTGCGCGCGCATCAGGAGCAGATGGAGGTGCGCAACCCTGGCAAGCGCCGCTCCACCATCAGCCTGGCCCTGAGCGCCGACCGCGATTCACTGCTGCGCGACACCCGCCCAGGCGGCGAGCAGCTGGATTTCCGCAGCTTCGTGCAGGGCTGATCAGGCTTTCTCGATGCGGTCGTCATGGATGACGATACGGCCCTGCTTGAACAGGCCCCCAATGGCTTTCTTGAAGTTGCCCTTGCTGACATTGAACAGCTTGCTGATCAGCGCCGGGTCGCTCTTGTCAGACACGCCCAGCACCCCACCTTCGGCCTCCAGGCGGGCCATGATCTGCGCCTGCAGGTCGTCGGACAGCGCCGCACCCACTGGCTGCAGGCTCAAGGAGATCTTGCCGTCGGCACGTATTTCCTTGATGAAGCCTTTCTCGTGCATGCCAGAGCGCAGGAACTTGAACACCTCATTCTTGTGGATCAGGCCCCAATGGCGGTTGTTGATGATTGCCTTGAACCCCATGGGCGTTTCACCGGCAACCAGCAACTCCACCGGCTGGCCTGGCTTGTAGTCCGCAGGCGCGACGTCCAGGTAGCGGTCCAGGCGTGAGGTGGCGGTGATGCGCCGGGTGCGTTTGTCGAGGTAGACGTGCACCACGCAGTAGTCGCCGATCTTCAGCGGGCGGGCTTCTTCGGAGTACGGCATCAGCAGGTCCTTGGAAAGACCCCAGTCCAGGAAGATACCTGCACCGTTGATGTCCTTGACCTTGAGGCTGGCGAACTCGCCCACCTGCACCTTGGGCTTTTCGGTGGTCGCGATCAGCTGGTCTTCGCTGTCCAGGTAGATAAACACGTTGAGCCAGTCGTCCACCTCGGTTTCTGCGCCTTTCGGGATGTAGCGCCCTGGCAGCAGAATTTCCCCGTCGGCGCCGCCGTCCAGGTACAACCCGAAGTCCACGTGTTTCACAATTTGCAAACTGTTGTAACGCCCAAGCAGAGCCATTTCGGTACATCCTCAAGTCAAGGGGGCTATTTTCCGGATAGACAGCGGGTGGTGTCAAAGCTTCCGGACGGTTACCGGCCTCCCATGCTACAGGCAGATGACCCGGTTGAACCGTCGCCGCCCTGCTGCGTCTACCGATTGGCCGCCACTGCAAGGAACAGCTTATGCCGCTTCGCCTGCTCAAGACCGCGCTTGTCACGCTGGGGGTGGTTCTGGCCCTGGGCGCCTGCAGCCGGATCGACCTGGCCTACCGCAACCTCGACCGCCTGGTGCCGTGGTCGCTGGGCGACTACCTGGACATGAACCGTGACCAGAAGACCCTGCTCGACGATCGGCTCAGGGAGCATCTGGCGTGGCACTGCAAGACCCAGCTGCCTGGCTACCTCGACTGGCTCGACCGGCTGCGCGACATGGTGGCCAACAATCAGGTCACCGACCAGGCCTTGCAGCAGCGTACCCATGAGGCCCGCGAGGCGATTGGCCGGGTGGCAGCCGAAATTACCCCTTCCGCGACTGAACTGCTGCGCGGCATGAGCGATGCGCAAGTGGCGGAAATGCGCGAGGCTTTTCGTGATGACATCGCCGAGCGCCGCAAGGAATACGTAGACACTCCCCTGCCCCAGCAAATTGCCGAGCGGGCCGAACGTATGCAGAAACGCCTGAAGCCCTGGCTGGGTGAACTGAGCCCCGGCCAGAAGCAGCGCGTGGTCGCCTGGTCGCAAGCGCTGGGGGACCAGAACCGCGAATGGATTGCCAACCGCGCCCACTGGCAGCAGCAGCTGCTGTTGGCGGTCGACCAACGCAACGATGCCAGTTTCCCGACCCGTATGGCCACGCTGCTGCAGAGCAAGGAGAGCCTGTGGACGCCTGAATACCGCCAGGCCTTCCAGAACACCGAACAACAGGCCCGCAGCCTATTGGTAGACCTGCTACAGCAGAGCACGCCGCAGCAGCGCCAGGTGCTGCAGGCACGGCTGGCAAAAGTGCGCACCGATTTCAGCACGCTCAAGTGCCTGAAGGACTAAGGGCCAAGCTACGTTCAACGTGCCTTGCGCCGATAGGGGAACACGTCGATCACCTTGCCATCGCGTATCGCCGCCTGCAGGCCTTGCCAATAGCTGGCATCGAACAACTCGCCATGCAGGCGGGTGAACAGGCGCCGCTGGCCCAGGTCGGCAAACAGAAAGGGCGGGAATTCCTCGGGGAACACGTCATGGGGCCCAATGGAGTACCACGGCTCGCCTGACAGCTCGTCTTCCGGGTAACGCGGCGGTGGAATATGGCGGAAGTTGACCTCCGTCAGATAGCTGATCTCGTCGTAGTCGTAGAACACCACCCGGCCATGACGCGTCACACCAAAGTTCTTCAGCAGCATGTCACCGGGGAAGATGTTCGCCGCCGCCAGCTGCTTGATGGCCAGGCCGTAATCCTCCAGTACCTCCAGCACCTGGGCCTCGCTGGCCTGTTCCAGGTACAGGTTCAACGGCGTCATGCGCCGTTCGGTCCAGCAGTGGCGGATCAGCACCGTATCGCCCTCAAGCACCACGGTGGAGGGCGCCACCTCCAGCAACTCGGCCAGGCACTGCGGCGCGAACCTCGCCGCGGGGAAGCGGAAGTCGGCAAAGGCCTGGGTATCGGCCAGGCGCCCTACCCGGTCGATGCTCTTCACCAACCGGTACTTGTCGATCACCGTGGCGCGATCGACGGTTTTTGAGGGCGAGAAACGGTCCTTGATGACTTTGAACACGGTGTTGAAGCCCGGCAGGGTAAACACGCTCATCACCATGCCACGCACCCCAGGTGCCATGACGAAGCGGTCGTCACTGCTGGCCAAGTGGTTGATCAGGGCGCGGTAGAACTCGGACTTGCCCTGCTTGTAGAAACCAATGGAGGTATACAGCTCGGCCACATGCTTGCCCGGCAGAATGCGTTTGAGAAAGCCCACGAATTCACCCGGCACCGGCACATCGGCCATGAAATAGGAGCGGGTGAAGGAGAAGATGATCGAGACTTCAGCCTCGTCGGTGATCAAGGCATCGGCCTCGATGCCCTGCCCCTCCCGGTGCACCAGGGCAATCACCAGCGGCCATTGTTCATCGCCGTTGTATAACCGGCCGACCAGGTAAGCGCCCTTGTTGCGGTACAGCACCGGCACGAACAGCTCCACCGCCAGCGCTGGGTCGCGGCACACCCAATCGGGCAGGCATTCACGAAGCTGCGCTTCCAGCCGCAGCAGGTCGCCGTCGAGGTCGGCGTAAGGGATGTGGAACCAGTAGTCGGCGAAGATGGCCTGCAATAGCCCGGCAAGGGCGCCGTCGGGGCGATAGGTACGGGTTTGTGCGGCGCGCCGGCGCAAGGTTGGGCGTGTGCTGTGGATGAACATGCAACGGTCGCTGATCAGGTCATGGCTGAACAGGCTGCAGAACACCGAGTTGTACCAGGTTTCGGCCAGTTCATCGTCCAGCCGCGGGTCAATCAGCTGGACATAGGCGCTTTTAACCTGCGGCCACTGGGCCACGTCCAGCAGCACCTGCGTGGCAAAGCTCTCGCGCAGCCGCTGGTTGGCCACAGCGACCTGTTCCTCGTAGAGGTTGATGCGCGCAGCGGCCGTGTGCTGGATCTCCTGCCAGCGGGCTTGTTCGAAGCGCTCACGAGCACCTAGGGTGATGCGCTGGAAATGCTCGCGATAGCCGTCGAAGCCGGTGAGCATCAGGCGGGCGATGGCGGCTGCAGGCCAGGAATGGGGCATACCGGGCACCTCGGTGGCGGGTGGAGATACACAGCTTAGCCGCTCGCCCTGGCGTGTGAGGCCCCTGCCTGCAAATGTAGCTGGCCAGGTTACAGCGCAAGAAAGCACAAGAAACCCCCTGCTGCCTCGCGTACACTCGCGCCCCCAGCCACGCCCCCGGAGACTGCCGTGAGCCCCATCGCTCTAGCCCGCCTGCTAACCCTTGCCGCCGTCTGGGGCGCGAGCTTCCTGTTCATGCGTATCATCGCGCCCGAACTGGGCACGGTGCCCACGGCGTTTTTCCGCGTGTCCATCGCCTGCCTGGGGCTGATCGCCATTGTGGCCGCTGCAGGTGTGCGCTGGGATTTCCAAGGCAAACTGGGCGCTTGCCTGGTGCTGGGCATGATCAACTCGGGCATCCCGGCAACCTTCTACTCGGTCGCAGCTCAAGTGCTGCCAGCCGGCTATTCAGCCATTTTCAATGCCACGACACCGTTGATGGGTGTACTGATCGGCGTGCTGTTCTTCAAGGAGCCCATGACCCTCGCCAAGCTGTGCGGCATTTTCCTGGGCCTGTTTGGCGTCGCCATTTTAAGTGGCGCCGGGCCAGTGGCACTGGATGCGGCCCTGCTGCAAGGTGCGCTGGCCTGCCTGGCGGCGACCACCTGCTACGGGTTTGCCGGTTTTCTGGCCCGGCGCTGGGTCGGCGGCCTGGACAGCCGGCTGTCGGCGCTGGGCAGCATGCTCGGCGCCACCTTGCTGCTCAGCCCTGTATTCGCCTGGAGCGCGCTCAGCCAGCCACCTGCCAGTTGGGGCGGCTGGCAGGTGTGGCTGTCGCTGCTGGGCCTGGGGCTACTGTGCACCGCCTTCGCCTATATCCTGTACTTCCGGTTACTGGCGGAAATCGGCCCGGTCAAGGCCAGCACCGTGACCTTCCTGATCCCGGCGTTCGGGGTGCTGTGGGGGGCTTGGCTACTGGATGAGCCGCTGTCCATGGCGCACCTGTACGGCGGCCTGCTGATCGGCGCGGCGCTGTGGCTGGTGCTGCGCCCGGCCCGCCGATGAGCAGCGGCTACCGCAAGGTGCTGTTCCGCCTGGCACAGGACGAGAGCGGCTACCCACCGGCCTCGGTGGAAGGGCTGTGGGCACGGCCAGAACAGGGTGGCTACCGGGTCGACAGCATCCCTTTTCATGTCTATGGCGTCGCACCGGGCGACCTGGTCGCCGCCCGTGAGGAAGGGGCAGATGCCTGGTTCGAGGGCGTCCTGCACAGTGGCGGTAGCTCGGTGTTCCGGGTCATTGTAAGGCCGCCGGAAACCCTGCAGCAGGTGCAGGCCGCACTGGTGGAGTTCGGTTGCGTGTGCGAGGCAGAAAAGGCCGTGAGGATGCTGGCGGTGCACGTGTTGCCGGAGCAGGTGCCCGATACCCTGCTGTACTACCTGGTGACCCAGCGCGAAGCCGGCGTGCTCGATTTCGAAGAAGGCGTACTGCGCCATCGCATCCCTGACGATTTGCGCTAACCGCCGGCCCTGGCCATCAGGTATGGCCAGGGCCGGCTGCGCGAGGGCTTAGAACAACCAGCGGTACAGCAGGTAGGCCACCACCACCGCCAGTACCGGCCGCAGAATGCGGTAGGCCTTGGGGTTGGCGCGTTTGAACTGCTTCACACGGGTGCTGATGCGGTTGCTGAAGCGCTTGCTCCAGGCGTAGGCCTGGTTGATCCCGCCTACGCGCTCTTCATCGGTGTTTTGCGGCGCCGTGGCACGGCCCAGGAAAGCACTGACCTTGCGGTTGATACGCACCATCAGCGGGCTGCTGAGCGGGCGTTCGATGTCGCAGAACAGGATCACCCGGGTGACGTCGGTTTCGTTCTTGACCCAGTGCACGTAGGTTTCATCGAACATGACGTCCTGGCCATCACGCCAGGCATAAGGTTCGCCATCAACGTAGATGCGGCAGGCATCGGAATTGGGCGTGGACAGCCCCAGGTGATAGCGCAGCGAGCCGGCAAACGGGTCGCGGTGCGGGTTGAGGTGGCTGCCACCTGGCAACAGGGCGAACATGGCGCCCTTGACGTTGGGGATGCTGCTGACCAGCTCCACGGTGCGTGGGCACAGGGCCTCGGCCGAAGGCAACGGCTTGTCGTACCACTTCAGGTAGAAGCGCTTCCAGCCCTTCTTGAAGAACGAACCGAAGCCGGCGTCGTTGTCCTTTTCGGCTGCGCGGATGTAACCCTCGTCGAACAGACGCATCGCCTCCTCGCGGATTTCCTGCCAGTTGTCCTTGAGCACGTCCAGTTCCGGGAAGCGCTGGCGGTCCAGGTACGGCTTGGATGGCACACCGGAAAACAGATACATCAGGCTGTTGTAGGGTGCGAACAGCGCTGAATGGTTGACGAACTGGCGCAGCACCGGCAGGCGCGCCTTGCCTCGCAGGTGCACATACAGCACGCTGCCGAAGAACACCAGCAAGACACCCGCCTTGGCTGCAAAGGATAAGGTCATGCATCACTCCTAGGGGAAGGGACCGGCCCGGGCGGCCGCCCTCCTTAAAATCATCCCGCCATCATAAACCGATCCCGCCGAGGTAAAAACAACCTGGGCGGGATCTCACTCATCAAGATTGTGCAATGAAGCGCGCGAGAAAGTGTTGCGCCGGGTCAGCGCCAGGCGGCCTTACTGCTGGTTTTCCTGCTCGCTGAACATATCGCTGAACAGCATGCTGGACAGGTACCGCTCGCCGGAGTCAGGCAGGATCACCACCAGGGTCTTGCCCTGCATTTCGGGTTTTTCCGCCAGGCGCACCGCGGCAGCCATGGCGGCGCCGCAGGAGATACCACACAAAATACCCTCTTCCTGCATCAGACGAATGGCCATGGCCTTGGCTTCCTCGTCAGACACCGTCATCACCTGGTCGACGATGGACAGGTCGAGGTTCTTCGGCACGAAACCTGCGCCGATACCCTGGATCTTGTGCGGCGTTGGGGTCAGCACTTCACCCGCCAGCGTCTGGGTGATCAAGGGTGACGACACGGGCTCGACGGCTACAGAAGTGATGGCCTTGCCCTGGGTGTGCTTGATGTAGCGCGACACACCGGTGATGGTGCCGCCCGTGCCCACGCCGGCGACGATCACATCCACGGCGCCGTCGGTGTCGTTCCAGATTTCCGGGCCGGTGGTCTTTTCATGGATGGCCGGGTTGGCGGGGTTTTCGAACTGCCCTGGCAAGAAGTACTGCGCCGGGTCCGAAGCCACGATTTCGTTGGCTTTTTCGATGGCGCCCTTCATGCCTTTTGCAGGTTCTGTCAGCACCAGCTCCGCGCCCAGCGCCTTGAGCACCTTGCGCCGCTCCAGGCTCATGGACGCGGGCATGGTCAGCATCAGTTTGTAGCCACGGGCGGCGGCGACAAAGGCAAGGCCAATGCCGGTATTGCCGGAGGTGGGTTCGACGATGGTCATGCCGGGCTTGAGCTTGCCGCTGCTTTCAGCGTCCCAGACCATGTTGGCGCCGATGCGGCACTTGACCGAGTAACCCGGGTTGCGCCCTTCGATCTTGGCCAGGATGGTCACGCCACGCGGGGCGATGCGGTTGATCTGCACCAGCGGCGTGTTGCCGATGGAATGGGCGTTGTCTGCGTAGATACGGCTCATGGCAGGGGTCCTTGGCATGAAGAGGCACAGAAAGGCTTCAAGGGTAAGCCGGTGCCGGCAGCCCGTAAAGCCTGTTCGAACTCCCCTGCGCAGGCTGCGGTCAACCGCACATCCCGCCCTGGAGACACTGCCATGAGAGCCCGTTATCGCTGGCCGCTGATCGGCCTTGCCAGCTTCATCGTGCTGCTGGTGGCCCTGCACCTTGCCCTGCCCTATCTGGTGCGCGATTACCTCAACCAGAAACTTGCCGACATGGGCGACTACCGCGGCCAGGTGACCGACGTGGACCTGGCCTGGTGGCGCGGTGCTTACACCATCAACGGGCTGCAGATCGTCAAGACCACCGGCAAGGTGCCGGTGCCGCTGCTAAATGCCCCGGTCATCGACCTGTCGGTAAGCTGGCACGCCCTGTGGTACGACCATGCGGTGGTGGCGGAAGTGGCGTTCGTGCGCCCCGAACTGAACTTCGTCGACGGCGGCAACAAGCAGAACTCCCAGACCGGCCAGGGCACCGACTGGCGCCAGCAGCTGGAAAAGCTGCTGCCGATCACCCTCAACGAAGTACGCATCAACGACGGTGTGCTGACCTTCCGCAATTTCAACTCCAAACCCCCGGTCACCCTCAAGGCCACGAGTCTGCAGGCCAACGTGCGCAACCTCACCAATATTCGCGACGAAGCAGGCCGGCGAGATGCCAGCTTCCAGGCCACGGCGCTGATTGCGGGGGATGCCAAGGTGGAAAGCCGCGCCACGTTCGACCCCTTCAGCGACTTTGACGATTTCGAATTCCGCCTGCGGGCTACCGGCATCGAGCTGCGCAAGCTCAACGACTTCGCCAGTGCCTACGGCAAGTTCGACTTCAAGGCCGGGCGCGGTGACGTGGTGATCGAGGCCCAGGCCACCAACGGCCGGCTGAGCGGGTACATCAAGCCGCTGCTGCGCGATGTGGAGGTGTTCGACTGGCAACAAGACGTGCAGAACAAGGACAAAGGGGTGCTGCGCTCGGTATGGGAAGCGCTGGTCGGTGCCACGCAGACCGTGCTGAAAAACCAACCCAAGAACCAGTTCGCCACCCGCGTGGAGTTGAGCGGCAGCGTGCGTAAACAAGACATAAGCGCGTTCGAGGCGTTTCTGCAGATTCTGCGCAACGGCTTTGTCCAGGCATTCAACGCGCGCTACGAACGTGGCGCTCCGGATACCGACTGAGCGCCCGTGACTGGGCATTCAAGGGCTGAATACCGGGTGTGCATTTGCAGCCGGGTAGCCCCGCGTTATAGTCGAGGGCTAATCAAATATTGGTGTTGCCGGTACCAACACAGGGCCGGCCACCCGCAGAGGACAACCCCATGAAGTTCGAAGGCACCCGCGATTACGTCGCCACTGACGACCTGAAACTGGCCGTGAACGCGGCGATTACCCTCGAACGCCCGCTGCTGGTCAAGGGCGAGCCGGGCACCGGCAAGACCATGCTCGCCGAGCAACTGGCGGCTTCATTCGGTGCGCGCTTGATTACCTGGCACATCAAGTCCACCACCAAGGCCCAACAGGGCCTGTACGAGTATGACGCGGTCAGCCGCCTGCGCGACTCGCAACTGGGCGTGGACAAGGTCCACGATGTGCGCAATTACCTGAAGAAGGGCAAGCTGTGGGAGGCGTTCGAGGCCCAGGAGCGGGTCATTCTGCTGATCGATGAAATCGACAAGGCCGACATCGAGTTCCCCAACGACCTGCTGCAAGAACTCGACAAGATGGAGTTCTACGTCTACGAGACGGATGAGACGATCAAGGCCACGCAGCGGCCGATCATCATCATTACCTCGAACAACGAAAAAGAACTGCCTGACGCCTTTCTGCGTCGCTGCTTCTTCCATTACATCGCCTTCCCCGACCGCAGCACCCTGCAGCAGATCGTCGATGTGCACTACCCCAACATCAGCCAGTCGCTGGTCAGCGAAGCGCTGGATGTGTTCTTCGACGTGCGCAAGGTGCCAGGGCTGAAAAAGAAGCCGTCCACCTCCGAACTGGTAGACTGGCTCAAGCTGCTGATGGCAGACAACATCGGCGAAGCCGTGTTGCGCGAGCGTGACCCCACCAAGGCCATTCCGCCGCTGGCCGGTGCGCTGGTCAAGAACGAGCAGGACGTGCAACTGCTGGAGCGCCTGGCCTTCATGAGCCGGCGCGGCAACCGCTGATGGAGCCGGGCCATGCTGCTCAACCTGTTCAATGAAATGCGCGCGGCCAAGGTGCCCGTGTCGGTACGCGAACTGCTCGACCTGCACCAGGCCCTGCAGCGGCACGTGGTGTTCGCCGACATGGACGAATTCTACTACCTGGCCCGCGCCATTCTGGTGAAGGACGAGCGTCATTTCGACAAGTTCGACCGCGCCTTCGCCGCCTACTTCAACGGCCTTGAGAACCTCGACAGGCACATCGAGGCGCTGATCCCCGAAGATTGGCTGCGCAAGGAATTCGAGCGTTCGCTGAGCGACGAGGAACGCGCGCAAATCCAGTCGTTGGGTGGCCTGGACAAGCTGATCGAAGCGTTCAAGCAGCGCCTTGAAGAGCAAAAGGAGCGCCATGCCGGCGGTAACAAGTGGATCGGCACCGGTGGCACCAGCCCGTTCGGCTCGGGTGGCTACAACCCCGAAGGCATCCGCGTGGGCGATGCCGGCATGCGCCAGGGCAAGGCCGTGAAGGTGTGGGACCAGCGCGAGTACCGCAACCTGGACGACCAGGTGGAACTGGGTACCCGCAACATCAAGCTGGCCCTGCGGCGGCTGCGCAAGTTCGCCCGGGAAGGTGCTGCAGAAGAGCTGGATATCGACGGCACCATCGACCATACCGCCCGCGATGCCGGCCTGCTGAACATCCAGATGCGCCCGGAGCGGCGCAACACGGTGAAGCTGCTGTTGCTGTTCGACATCGGTGGGTCGATGGATGCCCACGTCAAAGTGTGCGAGGAGCTGTTCTCGGCGTGCAAGACCGAGTTCAAGCACCTGGAGTACTACTACTTCCACAATTTCGTCTACGAGTCGGTGTGGAAGAATAACCTGCGCCGCACCTCGGAGCGGTATTCAACCTTTGATCTGCTGCACAAGTACGGCGATGACTACAAGGTGGTGTTCGTGGGGGACGCCGCCATGGCGCCTTATGAAATCACTCAGCCCGGCGGTAGCGTGGAACACTGGAATGAAGAGGCCGGCTATGTGTGGATGCAGCGCTTCATGGAGAAATTCAGGAAGATCATCTGGATCAACCCGTACCCCAGGCAGGCCTGGGACTACACCGCGTCCACCCACCTGGTACGGGACTTGATCGAAGACAAGATGTACCCGCTGACCTTGCAGGGGCTGGAAGATGGGATGCGGTATTTGTCGAAGTGAGCATTGGGGCATGTGGCATGTGTTCGCTGCAACACGGTTTACGCCTATGAGATCGAGCGCAGCCGCGCGGCGCATCGCGAGCTGCGCTCGCTCCTACATTTTTTGGGCCAATTACGCTGCAATAACCGTAGGAGCGAGCAAAGCTCGCGATAGGGCCACAAGCCTTACAACCAACGGCCCAGGCAACGCTGCTGCTCACGCCAGGCCTCATCCTGCACCACCGGCCTGAACCGCACGCCCGCCCCTGGCATGCACTGCGCCAGCTGGGCCAGCGCAAGGGGTGTCAGCGCGCCCAGCCGCGGATACCCACCAATGGTCTGCCGGTCATTGAGCAACACGATCGGCTGGCCATCCGGCGGCACCTGCACCGCACCCAGTGGTATGCCTTCGGAAATCATCGGCGCGCCCTGATAGACCAGTTGCGGGCCTAACAGGCGAATACCCATGCGGTCGGCCCGGCTGTCCAGCGTCCACTCCCGGTTGAATGCCTCGAAGAGGCTGGTACCACTGAAATCGCCAATTTGCGCGCCTATCACCATATCAAGCACAGGGTTTTGTGCAACGGGTGGGCGCTGCGCCAGCGGCACCTCGCGCAGCGGGGCGACAGTACCGGCAAACGTCAGGCACTGGTCTTTCACCAGTGCAGCACCCTGCCCGTCCATCCCCCCAAGCCCCTCACGCACCACGGTGGCACAACTGCCCAGTACCGGCGTGCCGTGAAAGCCGCCTGGGGCTGCCAGATAGGCCCGCACCCCGTGTCCGGGGTGTTTGAAGCTGAGCCGCTGTCCCTTGGCCAGCGCGAAGCTGCGCCAAGGCTGCAGAGGCTCATCATCGATGCAGGCATGCAGGTGGGCGCCGGCCAAGGCCAGTACGCAATCCTGCCGGGCCTCGACGCAAAAGCCACCCAGCGCCACCTCGACCACCGGCGCGCCGAGCGCATTGCCCAGCAGCCAGTTGGCCCAGTACAGGGCCACCCAATCCAGCGCGCCGCCCTGGGTCACGCCCAGGTGGCGCACCCCGAAGCGCCCGGCGTCTTGCAACTGGCACAGTGGCGTGCTGGCGTGGATCTGCAAATGATTCATGGCTGCGCCTCGTCATCGCCGCCCAACGCCAGGAACTGGCTGCGCGAAACCGGCACGAAACGCACGCGGTCACCGGGTTGCAGCAGGCTGAAGCCTTCACGCTCACGGTCGAACAAACGCACCGGGGTACGCCCGATCAGGTTCCAGCCACCTGGCGATACCGCCGGGTACGCCGCCGTCTGGCGCTCAGCAATGCCCACGCTACCCGCCGCCACCTGCTTGCGCGGGGTGCTCAGGCGCGGGCTGGCCAGGCGTTCGTCCACTAGGCCCATGAAGCCGAAGCCGGGGGCAAAGCCCAGGGCGAACACAGGGTAATCACGCTCGCTGTGCACGCGAACCACCTCGGCCTCGCTCAACCCGCTGCGGGCTGCCAGCACGGGGAGTTCTGGGCCGACACTGGCGTGGTACCACACCGGAATTTCATGCCGGCGGCCACCACTCCCGGCGTCTGGCTGCAGGCCTTCCAGCGCCTGGGTGATCAACGCCCTCGCCTCGCTGGGTGGCAAGGCGAACTGCACCATCAAGGTGGTGTAGGAAGGCACGAGGTCTAACAGGTGCGTGCCAAATGCCGTGCTGATGCGCTGCCTGGCGGCGAGCATCCACGGCATGTTGGCCTCGTCGATACGCTGGAACAGCCGCACCATCAGGGTATCGATGGCGACGACCTCGATGCGCGGCGTCACCGAGCCCCCAGCGCATCGAGGGCCTGACGTATCTGCCGCACCGCTGCCACCGAACTGTCGTTGTCGCCGTGCACGCAGAGCGTGGTGGCCTCCAGGCACAGGGTGCTGCCATCGTTCGCTACCAGCGTGTCGCCCCGGGCCAGGCTAACCGCTTGCTCCACCACCCGCACCGGGTCGTGGTGCACAGCACCGGGCAAGCGGCGCGACACCAGATGGCCGCTGGCCGTATAGCCGCGGTCGGCGAATGCCTCGAACCACAATGGCACGCCGAGCTCATCACCCAAGGCCTGGGCGGGGCGATTGTCGGCGGTGGCCATCAGCACCAGCGGCAGGTCGCCGCTGTAGGCCGCCACAGCTTCCAGCACGGTACGCAGAACAAGCGGGTCGGCCATCATGTCGTTGTACAGCGCGCCGTGGGGCTTCACATAGGCCACACGCCCGCCCTGCACCTTGCAGATGCCGCCCAGCGCGCCGATCTGGTAGTGCAGCAGGTCGCGGATTTCTTCCGGGCTGCAGGCCATGGAGCGGCGGCCAAAGCCGACCAGGTCCGGGTAGGCCGGGTGGGCGCCGATGCTCACCCCATGCTCCAGCGCCAGTGCCACGGTGCGGCGCATGGTGCCCGGGTCGCCAGCGTGGTAGCCGCAGGCGATGTTGGCGCAATCGATGTAAGGCATCACCTCGGCATCCAGGCCCATGCGCCAGCTGCCGAAACTCTCACCCATGTCACAATTGAGCAGCATGTGAAGCCTCCCGATACCTGACCGTCAGCGCCAACTCTCCTTCACCACCCGGCGGCGCCCACCCACTATCAACCAGCCTATGCCCAGCAACACGCTTTCCACCAGGAGTGCGAGCACGAACCCGCCCCCCACGCCCCAGCCGATCGCCTCAGGGACCAACACGATCTGGTAGGTGTAGCCATTGAGGGTTTCTTCGCGCAGCTGCGGGTCGGCCTGCACCAGCACATGCCAGGTGCGCTGCGCCCATGACCCTTGCAGGGCCTGCCATTCGGTTTCCAGCAACTGGTTGCGGATCATCAGGCTTTCGATGCTGTTGGCATCGCTGTTGAACACCGGGTCGTCGCTGCTGCGGTAGTGCCGCAGCAGGGCTTGCAGGTCGCCATTGAAGAAGCGCTCGGCTGTCTGGCGGAAGCCGTCCAGCGCCTCGCGGGATTCGAACAGGTGCGCCTCGACACGCTGGCTATAGTCCTTGACCAGCCCCGGGACCTGGATACCGACCAGCAGGCCGAAGGTGAACAGCAGCAACCGCAGGTAACTTCTGAACATGCAGCGTCCTTAGCTTTGGCCGTGCGCGGTGCACTCTCCGTGCCGCCACAGGGCCCATTGACCTGGCTCGTAACGGTTCCAGGTCTCGTTCTCGGTCAAGGCCTCGGTGGCGATCACCGTGACCACGTCATTGGGGGTGGTTTGGGTATGGAAATCGACGATCAGGTCGACATCCTTCAACCGCGCCGCGCCAAAGGGGGCCCGGCGGGTGATGTGCACTAGCTTGGTGGAGCAGAAACAGAACAGCCAGTCCCCGTCACTGAGCATGCAGTTGAACACCCCCAGGCTGCGGTAACCGGCACAGGCTTCGACCAGCACCGGCAACAGCTGCTCAACCGGTACGGGGTCGGGGAAGGCGCTGCGCACGCGGTTGAGCAGGTCGCAGAAGGCCGCTTCGCTGTCGGTGTCGCCCACCGGCCGATAGAAGCCATTGCCGCCCTTGAAATCACCCAGCTGACCGTTGTGCGCAAAGCACCAGTTGCGGCCCCACATTTCCCGCACGAAGGGGTGGGTATTGGCCAGGCAGACCTTGCCCACGTTGGCCTGGCGAATGTGGCCGATCACCACCTCGCTCTTGATCGGGTAGCGCTGCACCAGGTTGGCCACCTCCGACTCGCTGCTGGCGGCCGGGTCCTGGAACAGGCGCAGGCCACGCCCTTCATAGAAGCCAATGCCCCAGCCGTCACGGTGCGGGCCGGTACGCCCACCGCGCTGCATCAGGCCGGTGAAGCTGAATACGATATCGGTGGGAACGTTGGCACTCATGCCCAGCAGTTCGCACATGGCTGTGTCTCCGCTTACAAACGGGGCTCGACCCGGCCACCGCCCTGGGGGGCGGCTGGCGCAGGGTCGCGGTAACGGTCGTGGCGCTCCGCAGCCAACGGTGCCTGCGCAGCAAGCTGCTCGCCTTCGGCCGCCTCGCGCTGGGCAGCCGCTTCTGCGCGCAGGCGGCGCTCACGGGCGCGTTTTTCCAGCGGCCAGCGCAGCAGCACGAAGACGCCATACAGGATAAAGGCGATGAGCCCGTACATGGCGAAGTCCGACACCGCCCGCCAGGCGTTGTTGCCGACCTTGAAGGCGACGTCCAGGGCGGTGATGGCGATGGCCGGGGCGAAGTTGTCCTTCACCGGGTCGACCACGGTCGGGGTGAACAGCAACACGGCCAGTACTACCAGCAGCGGCTCGCGCAGCCAGCGCCACATCCAGGCGGTGAGCTTGAAGCCCACCAGCAGGCAACCCAAGGCCGCCACTGCGTACAGGCCCCAGGCAAGGGTGTAGTCGTTCTCGATCATGGTGTGGGTGCAAGCCAGGCAAATAGATGCCTATGATAAACACTTTTCCGGGCGCAGACAGCGTCTCCCTGTTTCGGCCAAGAGATCCCCAATGCCCAGCAAGCCACAGCCGCCCATCGCCCGCGCCGACCATGCCGCCGACCCGTACGCCTGGCTGCAACAGCGCGACACCCCTGAAGTGCTCGCCTACCTGCACGCCGAAAACGACTACCAGCAAGCCTGCCTGGCAGACCAGGCGCCCCTGCGCGAGCAGCTGTTCGAAGAAATAAAGGGCCGCATCCAGGAAACCGACCTGTCGCTGCCCACTCCATGGGGGCCGTACCTGTACTACACCCGCACCACGGCGGGGGATGAATACCCACGCCACTACCGCTGCCCGCGCCCTGCCGACGACTCCAACACCGTCGACCAGGCCCAGGAGCAACTGCTGCTCGACCCCAACGCCCTGGCAGGCGGTGGCTTCCTGTCGCTGGGCGCCTTCAATGTCAGCCCGGACCACCGCCTGCTGGCCTACAGCCTGGATACCAGCGGCGACGAAATCTACACCCTCTACGTGAAGGACCTCGCCACCGGCGCGCTTACCACCCTGCCCTTCGTAGATTGCGACGGCAGCCTGACCTGGGCCAACGACAGCCAGACGCTGTTCTTCGCCGAGCTTGACGACACCCATCGCCCCTGGCGCCTGCGCCGCCACACGCTGGGTAGCGATGCTGCGCACACGGTGTTCGAAGAGCCAGACGGGCGGTTCTTCCTGCATTGCTACCGCACCAGTTCCGAACGCCAGCTGGTGCTGCTGCTGGGCAGCAAGACCACCAGCGAAGCCTGGGTGCTGGATGCCGATACCCCGCAGCAGCCGTTCACCTGCCTGGCATCACGCGAGGAAGGCCACGAATACTTCCCCGACCACGGCCAGCTGGACGGTGAGTGGCGCTGGTTCATCCGCACCAACCAGGACGGCATCAACTTCGCCCTGTACCACGCCCCGTCCATGCCGGTGCCAGGCCGTGACGCCTGGCAGCAACTGGTCGCGCACCGTGACGACATCATGCTGGAGGGGCTGAGCCTGAATGCCGAGGCGCTCACCCTGAGCCTGCGCGAGGGTGGCTTGCCCATCATCGAAGTACGCCCTCAGGGCCTGCCTGCCTACCGGGTGCAGTTGCCTGACGCTGCCTATAGCCTGTATGTGCAGGACAGCCTGGAATTCGCCAGCCCGCGCCTGCGCTTGCGCTACGAAGCACTCAACCGCCCGGCCCAGGTGCGCCAGCTGGAACTGGCCGACGGTGCCCAGGTGGTGCTCAAGCAAACCCCGGTACTGGGCCCCTTCGATGCTGACGACTATGTCAGCGAACGGCTGTGGGCCACCGCAGCGGACGGTACCCGGGTGCCGATCAGCCTGGTGCGTCGCCGTCAGGACCTGGGCCGCACGGTACCGTTGTACCTGTACGGTTATGGCGCCTACGGCGAGAGCCTGGACCCGTGGTTTTCCCACGCGCGGCTGAGCCTGCTCGAGCGCGGCGTGGCCTTTGCCATTGCCCACGTGCGCGGCGGCGGTGAACTGGGTGAGGCCTGGTACCGCGCCGGCAAGCAGGCGCACAAGCACAACACCTTCAGTGACTTCATTGCCTGCGCCGAACACCTGATTGGCGAAGGCGTGACGGCCAGCGACCGGCTGGCCATCAGTGGCGGCAGTGCGGGTGGCCTGTTGATCGGTGCTGTGCTGAACCTGCGCCCCGACCTGGTGCGTTGCGCCATTGCCGAGGTGCCGTTCGTCGACGTGCTCAACACCATGCTCGACCCCGAGCTGCCGCTGACGGTGACCGAGTACGATGAATGGGGCAACCCGCAGGAGCCGCAGGTGTACGAGCGGATCAAGGCCTATGCCCCCTACGAGAACGTGAAGGCACAAGCCTACCCCGCCATGCTGGTGGTGGCCGGCTACAACGACAGCCGCGTGCAATATTGGGAGGCCGCCAAATGGGTGGCGCGCCTGCGTACCTGCAAGACCGACAGCCACCTGCTGCTGCTCAAGACCGAGATGGGCGCTGGCCACGGCGGTATGAGCGGGCGCTACCAGGGGCTGAAGGACGTGGCGCTGGAATATGCGTTCGTGCTGGGTGAGCTGGGGATGTAGCCGGCACCTGCCGGCGCTGTGATCACTTGCCGGGCGTCACGGGTTTGTCTGCCTCCTGGCGCAAACCTGGCAGTGGTTGGTCCTTCGGCGGCCCGGGCACGGGCATCGGCGGCAGCAGCGGCGCCCCTGGTTCAGGGTCGTAGGCCTTGGGCGGGCTGCTTGGGGTGATCTGCGGGTAGGGCGTTGGGGTTGGCGTGCCGGGTGCGCCGGGCACCGGCGTGCTCAACCTGGGCGGTGTGCTGGCGGCTTCGGCCAACGGCACGCCTGCCAGCATCGTCATGGCGAGGATCGCAGCGAGCATCAGCAACCTCCTGTCTAGAAACTTCCTACAGGCTACGCTGATATTGCAGTTTGTGCCTGTCCGTCAGCCCTGCAAGCGCGCTAGACTCGATGGCATAACCGTCACCTGCCTGATAAGAACGAAGGAAACACCATGACCTCCTCCACTTCCGCCGCCACTGCGCGCCTGGACCGTATTCTGGCCGATGCCAAGCGCGACAAGGAAATGGGCTACCGCGACAAGGCCCTGAGGATGTACCCCCACGTGTGCGGCCGCTGCGCCCGGGAATTCGCCGGCAAGCGCCTGAGCGAGCTGACGGTGCACCACCGCGACCACAACCACGACAACAACCCGCAGGACGGCTCCAACTGGGAACTGCTGTGCCTGTACTGCCACGACAACGAACATTCGCGCTACACCGACCAGCAATACTTCAGCGAAGGCTCCACCAGCACCCCCAGCATCGCCAAGGCCACCCACAACCCGTTCGCCGGCCTGGCTGGCCTGCTGAAGAAGGACTGACCATCGAGCCCCCGCTACGGCCGGGCAGCCCGTATAATCGCGCTTTTTTGCGAAGGGCCCCGGTACGTGGCTAACAAACGATACAGTTGCATTGGCCTGTTCAACCCCAAGTCGGCCGAAAACGTTGGCTCGGTCATGCGCGCAGCCGGCTGCTACGGGGTCAACTCGGTGTTCTATACCGGCAAGCGCTACGAGCGCGCCCGTGACTTCGTCACCGACACCAAGCGTGTGCATTACGACATCCCGCTGATCGGCATCGACGACCTGCAACGCATCATCCCGCTAGGCTGCACGCCTGTGGCGGTCGAACTGGTGGAGGGCGCCCGCCCGCTGCCCGAATACACCCACCCAGACCGCGCCCTCTACATCTTCGGCCCCGAAGACGGCAGCCTCAGTGCCGAGGTACGTGCCTGGTGCGAAGAAACCATCTACATCCCTACCGAAGGCTGCATGAACCTGGCGGCGACCGTGAACGTGGTGCTGTATGACCGCCTGGCCAAAGGGCTCAATACCCGCTCGGGGCCCAAGTTCAAGTAGGTGCACGTGCCGCTGGCGAGGCTGCCCGGCAACCCGACTGAACGACGCCAAGGGCAGCCGGGTCAGCTGCATACACTTCACAAGGAGGGCTTGCCATGCTTGATAACCATGCTACTGCGCCATCAAAGGACCAGAACGTTCACGGCATCGAGCGCGTCAGCTCGCTGGCGGGTGGGGCGCTGATGGTCACCAGGGGGCTGCGTCAGGGCGGTGTGCTTGGGCTGCTGAAGGTAGCTGTGGGCGGCCTGGCGCTGGCCCGGGGCCTGAGCGGCCACTGCGCCACCAAGGCCTGGCTGCAGCGCAACCGCCAGGAATACAACCGGCTGCGTACAGACCTGCAACGCAGCGGTGCCGAGCTGGAGGCCTTGAAAGACAGCGCCAAAGCGGCTACCGAAGGCGTCACGGTGACCGGCAAGGACCCTGTGGCTGATACCTGATGCGTCGGGCGTGGAGCCTTTAACGCAAGGCTTTGCTCTGTAACACGTCGGAGCTGCGCCCCAGCACGTTCTCGCTGATCTTCACGAACTCCTCCGTGCTGACGCTTGGCAGGCGCATCAACCCGCGCGCCACGTCATCGAGAGAACGCTTGGCCTGGGTATGGATGCGGATTTCCTTGTCCAGGGCCTGCAGCAACATCACGCCCCGCGCTACCTGAGCGGGGCTGGCCTGGTCACCCTTGAGTGTGGTGACCTTGGCGCCCTGCTTGCTGAGCCGTGCCTGCCAGGCCTGATAACGGTCGTCGCTCATCCCACCAGACCTGCGCAGCAGTTCACTGGCGTAATAATCCGTCAGGCTCTCCACCAGCCAGTCACTGCCGTCGCGTGCGCGAATCTGGGTAAACAGCTGCACGACCTCGCGCAACAATGGGCTGCTGCCGTTCTCGCTCACCATTGGCCTGCCGCTGTGCAGGTACAGCGAGCCATGGGCCGCCATTGCCCCGCGCCACATGCCGTCCCGGGCACCGACCACCAACAGTTTGGGTGGGTTGCGCGGGAACGTCGCCTGCAGCTGTGGCCATACGTAGGTAAGCAAGGTCAGGCTGTCCATGCGCCGCATACCCTGCCCCACGGGCGCTGCCACGGTCACATCGGTGTCGCCCAGGCGGGCGCGGCGGCTGCCTAGGTCGCCGGCCAGTATCCAGCCTGTCGGGCGGTCGAACAGCCGCGAGCTGTCGTCGATACGGAACTTGTCCTTGCCGATACGCGCCCAGGCGGTTTCAACGCTTTTCCAGGCCTCGGGGAGGTCGAAGGTGAGCCGCGCGACCAGTTCGGTGCCGTCCTGCTGGTCGAGATGCGCAGGTGGAATCAGCTGATCGCCCTGAAACAGCGCCCAGTGCGGGGTGATCCTGGCACCATAGGCGCCGTTGCTGTGCTTCTGGTCCAGTTGCACGCGGTAGCTGAGGCTGGTCTTGCCGGAGGCCGGTTGCCACACACCGTGCTGGCCACGCAGCTGCCACTGGCCGTCGGCCTGGAAACCGCTGTACGCGCCGAGCTTGCCCAGGTCGAAATCCAGGCTGCGCACAGCACTGCCGTCAGCCAGGGTGACGCGAACTTCGGCCTGCCCGCTGGCGGGCATCAAGCGTACTTGGTAGTCCAGGTCGACCTTTTTCGCCCAGGCGGGTGAGGCGGCCAGCAGGCCCAACAGCAACAACGGGTGGCAACGCATAACACAACTCCTTGTCCCCCGCCGCAGCGAGGCGCGCCGTTAACTGGCGCGGAAAATCAGGTGGTCTTCCCAGTCATCTTCGTGCACGGCCTGCTCACTGAGCATACGCCCAGCCTGGGAGATGCGCTGTTCGTGCACCTGCTGGCGGTCACCGCAAACCAGGTGGTGCCAGGCCGGCAGGTCCTTGCCTTCGCTGACCAGCCGGTAACCGCAGGTGCTGGGCAGCCAGCGGAACTGGTCGGCCTTGCCCGGGGTAAGCTGAATGCAATCGGGTACGTGGGCGAAGCGGTTGGGGTAATCGCTGCACTGGCAGGTGTTCAGGTCCAGCAACTTACAGGCAATGCGCGTGTAATAGACGCTGTTGTCGTCTTCATCCTCGAGCTTTTGCAGGCAGCACAGCCCACAGCCATCGCACAGCGATTCCCACTCTTGCAGGCTGAGTTGTTCAAGGGTTTTACCACGCCAGAACGGCGCGTTTTCAGCGTTCATCCCACGGTTTTCCTGCATTAGGGCAGCTACAAGCTGCAAGCTAGAAGCTGCAAGCAAAGGCAGCGCGTACGGCTTTTTCTTGCCGCTTGCAGCTTGTAGCTTGCAGCTGCGGTCAATAGCCGCGAGCGAAGTCGACTTCACCGCGCAGCGCCTGGCCGGTGCCATAAGCTCGCACATTTTCGACGAACAACCGCACCATCGCGGCAGGCGAGGTCGGCGCCGAGCTGTGGCCGGTCAGCAACAAGCCCCAGGCGGTCCAGAATGGGTGCTGCCGGGGCAACGGCTCCTGGCGGCACACATCGATCACCGCACCGGCCAGGTGGCCCTGCTTCAAGGCCTCCACCAGGTCGCCATCGACCACCGACACACCGCGCCCGGCGTTGATGAACAACGCCGTGGGCCGGAAGCGCCTGAACATGGCTGCGTCATAGATATCATGGGTGGCCGGTGTATCGGGCAGCAAGTTCAATACATAGTCCACCTCGCCCACCAGGCGTGGCAGGTTCTCAAGCGCCGCAACCTCGACGAACGGCGCCTGCTCCCGGGCGCTAGTCGCTACGCCATAGAGCACCACACCAAACGGCTGCAGAAACGCCGCCACGCGCTGGCCGATATCACCGGTGCCCACCACCAGCACCTTGCGCCCTTCGAGGGAGCAGCCCTGACGGTCATCCCAGCGCCGCTCCACCTGGCTGACCAGGCGCGACAATACCTCCCGCTCATGCCCCAGCATGTAGGTCAGCATGTACTCCGCCATCACCTGGCCGAAAATGCCCACTGCCCGGGTGAGGCGGTAGCTGCGTGGCAGGCCCGGCGCCAGCAGCGGCGTGATCCCGGCCCAGGTGGTCTGCACCCATTGCGGCACATGGCCCTGGCGCAGCAGGCTGGCCAGCAGGTCCGGCTGGCCCAGCCACACCGGGCACTGCGCAGCAAAGCGCGACAGTTGCGCGGAGTCACCGCTGGTCAGCACTTCAAGGTCAGGTGCGGCCTGGGCCAGCAGTTCGGCATAACGCGCATGCTTATGCTCGGCAATCAGTACACGCATGATCAGGCCGGGTCGTTACGGCGCAGCAACTCTTCGGGCAGGTGCTCGATGTAGTCGTCGTCCGGTGGCGGCATTTGCAGGTGATAACCCTGGTTTTCCAGGTTCTCCAGCACCTTGGCGATGTCTTCACGGGCCAGCTTGCGCTCTGGGGTCAACACCAGGTCAAAGGCATGCTGGGGGGGGCCGAAAAACGGCAGCAGGGCTTCGGGCACGCGCTCCAGGCCATCGGCCTTGAGCAGGTACAGGTACATTTCGCGCTTGCGCGGGCTCTTGTAGATGGAGCAGATACGTTTCATCGGGTTTCTCCGCCGCCGGCCAGGCTGTTCAACAGGGCCTGGCCCATGCGCTCGCGACGCCAGCCGCGCAGCGAATCGGGCAATTGATAAGGGCCATTGGGGTAGCCGCTCTTGAGCAACGCCTCAAGGGTTTTCTTGCGCAGCATCAGCTCGGGCGCAATGCCCAGGCGCTCACCTTCGGCCTGCCCCACCGCGCGCAGCTGTTTCAAAATGCCAGAGGCTTCGATGGGCAACGGCTCGGGCAGTACCGGCGGCCACTGTTCCGGGGGCAGGCTGGCCGCACGCTTGATCAGTTGGACGAGAAACTCGCCGTCCTGGCGAATGGTGCGCGGGTGCATCTCGTCAATGCGAGCCAAGGCTGCCAGGTTGCTGGGCTGGCTCTTGGCCATGGGCCACAGCGAGTGCTCCTTGAGGATGCGGTTGCGGGGCACGTCACGCTGGCGCGCCTCGCGCTCGCGCCAGGCGCACAGCTCGCGCAGCACCGCCAACTGCTGAGGCGCCAACTTCCAGGCCAGCTTCACGTCACGGTACAGGCCCTCGGGTTCCACGTCACGGCGCAGCTGGGCCACCAGCTCGGCACCGTCCTCCAACACCCACGCGTACTTGTCGTCGGACAGGCGCGGGCGCACGGCAATGAACAGCTCCGCCAGGTGCACGGCATCTTCGGCGGCGTAGCTGACCTGGGTATCGGAAAGCGGGCGCTGTAGCCAGTCGGAGCGCGTCTCGCCTTTCGGCAAGTCGATGCCGAGCACCTCCTGCACCAGCCGCGAATAGCCCATGGAGAAACCCAGGTTCAGGTAACCCGCCGCCAACTGGGTGTCGAACAACGGCTGCGGCAAACGCCCGGTCAGGCGCAGCAGCACCTCGAGGTCTTCGCTGCAGGCATGCAGTACCTTGACCACACCGTTGTCTTCGAGCAGGTCGGCAAGGGGTTGCCAGTTGCCGATGAGCAACGGATCGATCAGGAAGGCGCGCTTGCCGTCGCCAATCTGGATCAACCCGGCCTTGGGGTAGAAGGTGTCGACGCGCATGAATTCGGTGTCGACGGCGACGAAAGGCAGTTGGCGCCAGTCGCTGCAATGTGCGGCCAGGCTCTGGTCGTCACGGATCCAGTGTATTTCGATGGCCACGAGGCTCTCCCACTAACATTGGCGCGCAGTATATACGGCGCGGGCACTGCGGGTGAAACCCAGGCCATCGTCATTACCGACCAAGGGTGCTATTGGCCGTTGGCAGCGGCAAGCCAGGGGCGGCAGCCGGCAAACAGGTCCAGGGACCGCTGATACACCCCGGTATGCACCTGCAACAGGCCGAGCATCGAGTGGAACAGGTTGTCCTGGGACAACGGCGCATCGCCCAGCTTGGCCAGGCAACCGGTGTCCACGCCGAAGTCCTGCTGGTAGCTCTCGGAGAACCAGGCCAGCAACGGTACGTGCTTTTGCTGCTCGGGGGCGATGGCGTAAGGGGTGCCATGCAGGAACAGGTTGTACTCGCCCAGCGACTCGCCATGGTCCGACAGGTAGATCATGGCCGTGTCCACCTTGTCCTGCTTGCTGCGCAGGGTATCGATGAGCGACGCCAGCACACGGTCGGTATAGGCCAGGGTGTTGTCGTAGCCGTTGATGATCTCCTGCTGGCTGCATTGGTCCAGGGCGTTGCTCTGGCACACCGGGGTGAAGCGCTGGTCGGCTTGCGGGTAGCGTTTGAAGTAGTCGGGGCCGTGGCTGCCCATCTGGTGCAGCACCAGCACGGTGTCTTTGTCGAGGTTGTCGATCAGTTCGCCCAGCCCTTGCAGCAGCACCTGGTCGTGGCATTCGCCGCCTGCGCACAATTGCGGGTCTTTCAGGTTGGTGAGGTTGACGTACTGCACACGGTCGCAGGTGCCCTTGCAGCCGGACTGGTTGTCGCGCCACTGCACGTCCAGGCCGGCACGTTTGAGGATGTCCAGCAGCCCTTCACGGTTTTTTGCCACGCGGGCGTCATAGTCCTTGCGCGCCATGCCAGAGAACATGCACGGCACCGACACTGCCGTTTCGGTACCACACGAGTGCACATCGGAAAACGCCAGCAGGCCCTGTTCCTTCGCCAGGTGCGGCGTAGTGTCGCGGTTGTAGCCCAACACCCCAAAGTGGTCTGCACGGGCGCTCTCCCCGACCACCAGCACGGTCAGCGACTTGCGCTGGTGGCTGTGCCAGGCAGCGTCGCGGCTGGCATCTTCACCATATGGCTGGAACGGCCGCGAGGCTGTGGACACGCGCTCGCTCACATAGGTCATGGATGCGCCGACGATATTGCTGGGCGTCAGCATCAGGCGCAATTCATGGTGGTTGCGCAGCAGCGACGACAGGCCCTGGTAGTTGGCCAGGCCCACCGAGCCCAAACCCACCACGCACGCCGCGCTGACCACCAGTTTGCCCAGCAGCTCGCGCTGCCAGGTGCGGTACACAACAGGGGCTTTCCACAGCAGCAGCGAAGGCACCACACCCAGCCCGAGTATGTACAAAGCGAACTTCAGCGACATCAGGTCGCGGACTTCGGCCACGTTGGTTTCGGCCATGTTGGCGAACATGCCGGCGTCGATCAGCACACCGTAACGGTTCATGAAGTACGCCACACCCGCGCCGCTCATGAACAACACGATCAGCAACGGCTTGAGCACGTAGCGGAAGGCGCACAGGGTCAATATCAGGTTGAAGGCGAACAGCATCAGCACGGCGAACGCAAGGCTCAGCCACAAACCCGGCAAGCCAGGCGGCACCACTTGTTCGAGGTGCTGCCAGAGAAAGAAATTGAAGCCGATCAGCAGGTACAGGCTGGCCAGCAGCGTGACCCATTCGGTCCGCAGGGGTTTGATGTTGGGCATGGGCGTTCACAACCAGGCATGAGACCTCCCGGGCCGGATGGCACCGGGAGCAAACTGCGCGAACTCTAGAAAGCGTGCCATCAATTTTATGTGAAAAATAACGTTACAATTCCGTGAGTCGCCTGTTTTCATGTGCGCAATGCAACTTGTTCAGCTGGCGTTCAGCCAACCCCGGCCGCCAGAGCCGGCCAAACGCAGCTATCCTCAGTGGTCAGGACCTTACCGACCAACCTGACCGAGGTGAAGAAATGCCAGTTCCGCATGACCTGCTCGCTGACTTGCACGTAACCGCCGATGCCTTCCAGGCGCTCATTGACAAGGACCAGACGCTGCACGCACTGCACAAGGAATACAACGCCAAGGACAAGGAGGTGCTCGCTGCAGAAAGCAATGGCACCAATGACGATGTTGTCAACCGGCTGCGCAAGGAGCGGCTGTTGATCAAGGACAAGATCGAGCGCGTCATTCACGCACCGGGAGCATGACCCCTCCCGGCGCTTGAACCTCTTCGCCCATACCCATAGCAGTGTCGCCCATGCCAGCAGCCGTGTCTCAACGGCTGCTGGTCACCAATTGGGTGGTGATCAGACCTGCCAGCCAAAGCAGACATATCGTCCCCACGGCATAAGACAACGTACGCCATGGTTGCCAGCGACCCAAGTAGGTAACTGTATGCATGATGCGCGCGACCGTGAATGCGCCAAATAACCAGGGTGCGGGACCGGCCGGCCCGTCCAGCGCTACATAGAGCCCCCCGAGAACGAAGAACAAGGGAATATTCTCCAAATCGTTCGACCAAGCCTGCGACGCCCGGGCCACCTGCGGAAGCTCTTCTGCGCTCGCTGCGCGACCAACCAGGCGTGCATCCTCAGCATTTTTGAAGGTCATGCGCCCGATACGGTAAAACCCTTGGTAGCACGATATCGCCAACATCTTGCCGAACAACACCAGTACGCACAGGGTATAGCTGTAGAGAACGACGCTCATATCTACTCCTTTAGATGGGCATCAAGGTTTACGCCAAGGTGGCTACCGGGTAATCAGGGCGCCGAGGGCGTTTTCAAGGTCCTCGATCAGATCAGCGCTGTCTTCGATCCCCACCGACAGCCGTAGCAGGTTTTCGCTGATCCCCATCACACCCTTCTGCTCGGGGCTGAGGGAGCAGTGGGACATGCTCCACGAATGGTTGATCATGCTTTCCACCCCGCCCAGCGAATCGGCCAGCACAAAAATCTGCAACGCCTCCACCAGGCGGTTCATGGCAGCTCGGTCGCCTTTTACCTTCATGGCCACCACTGCCCCGCCACTGCGCATCTGGCGCTTGCACAGTTCATGCTGCGGGTGGCTTTCAAGGCCCGGGTAGTACACCTGCTGCACCTGGGGGTGGCGTTCGAGCATGCGCGCCACGCGCAGCGCGTTGGCGCATTGGCGCTCCATACGCACGTCCAGGGTTTTCAGGCCACGCAGCGCCAGGTAGCAGTCGAACGGGCCCTGCACCGCACCGATCGCCATGCTGATACGGCGCAGGCGGTGCAGCAGTTCGTCGCTGGCGGCCACCACCACGCCGCCAGTCAGGTCGGAGTGGCCACCGATGTACTTGCTGGCCGAATGCATCACCAGGTCTACACCCAAGGTGATCGGGCGCTGGTTCCAGGGGGAGCAGAACGTGTTGTCGATGCAGGTGAGGATGCCCCGCGCGCGGGCAAGGTCGCACACCGCCTTGATATCGACCAGGTGCAGCAGGGGGTTGGTGGGCGACTCGATCCAGATCAGCCGGGTTTCCGGCTTGATGGCCGCAGCCACAGCCTGCAGGTCGTTGAGGTCGACATAGGTAGTGGTCAGGCCTGAGGTGTGGCTGCGGTAATCTTCCATGATGCGGAAGGTGCCGCCGTACACGCCGTTCATCACCACCACGTGGGCGTCCTTGGGCAGCAGTTCCAGCACGGTGGCCGTGGCGTTTACCCCGGACGCGCAGGCGACCGCGCCGGCGCCCTCTTCCAGGGCCGCCACGCAGGTTTCATAAGCGTGCCGGGTGGGGTTGCCCACGCGGCTGTAGGAATACTCGGGCTTGTCGTCCAGGCCGCGCTTGATGAACGAGCTGGCAGTGACGATAGCCGGGAAGATGGCATTGTCGGCAACGCTGAATTGCTCGCCGGCATGGATGGTTCGGGTGGCGAAATGGCGCGGCTTGTCGGACATGGTCAGGCCCATTGGCAGAGGTGAAGCTGCCACTATCGCACAACCCCAAAGTGCTGGCCTTGGGGTAACCTGTGAAAACTTCTTCGCCAAGGCCTGCGCCTGACATGGACAGCTTCGACCAACACATTCTCACCCTGCTGCAGCGCGATGCCTCGGTGTCCCTCAAGGACCTGGCCGAGGCGGTAAACCTGTCCACCACCCCCTGCTGGAAGCGCGTCAAGCGCCTGGAGGACGAGGGTTACATCGTAGGCCGCGTCGCCCTGCTGGACCCTGAACGGCTAGGGCTGGGGCTGACGGTGTTCGTGCAACTGAAAACCCAGCGGCACGACAGCGCCTGGCTTGAGCAGTTTGCGGCAACCGTAACCGCGTTCGAGGAGGTAATGGAGTTCTATCGCATGTCCGGTGACTGGGACTACATGCTGCGGGTAGTGGTGGGGGACATCGCCGCTTATGACCGGTTCTACAAGAAGCTGATCAACAGTACCGATGGGCTATCGAACATCACGTCCAGTTTTGCCATGGAGCAGATGAAGTACACCACGGCTTATCCGGTGCATCGTTCCTGATGCTGAGTGGCTGTACTGGGGCCTGCCGCCGTCAATCAGCCGCCAGCACCGCCTCGATCCGGTTGCCCGCCCTGGCCTTCTCGACCTTGATTGCCACAAACTTGGAGGTCGGCGTGTAGGTGCCGTCGCCGTAACTGTCCAGCGGCACCAGCGGGTTGGTTTCGGGGTAGTAGGCCGCGGCCTGCCCCTCAGGCACGTCATAGGCCACCAGGCGGAAGCCCGATACGCGACGCTCCACGCCATCCTCCCACAGCGACACCAGGTCTACCTGCTCACCGGGCTCGAAACCCAGGCGGCGGATGTCGGCTTCGTTGACGAAGACCACTTCACGTAGCCCGAATACGCCGCGATAGCGGTCGTCCAGGCCGTACAAGGTCGTGTTGTACTGATCGTGGGAGCGCAGCGTCTGCAGAATGAGGTCAGGCGTGTCACCCCGGGCCAGCACCTTGGCGTTGACCAGTTGCTCAGGCAATGCATGCGGGCTGAAGCGGGCCTTGCCGGTAGCCGTGCGCCAGGTGCGTTGAGCGGCGGCATTGCCCAGGTGGAAGCCGCCAGGTGCTTGCAGGCGCTCGTTGAACGCGGCAAAGCCTGGGATCACGTCGGCAATCATGCTGCGGATACGGCCGTAGTCTGCCACGGCGTATTCCCAGTCGATTGGCTGCTTGCCCAGGGTGGCCTGGGCCATGCCGGCGACAATCCACGGCTCCGAGCGCAGGTGCGGCGAGCGCGGCCGCAGTTGCCCATGGGAGATGTGCACCATGCTGAAGGTGTCCTCCACCGTTACCCCTTGCGGGCCGTTGGCCTGCACGTCGATTTCGGTCCGGCCCAGGCACGGCAGGATCAGCGCATCGCCCCCAGTGACCAGGTGCGAACGGTTGAGTTTGGTGGAAATCTGTACGGTCAACGCGCATTTGCGCAGCGCCGCGTGGGTGCGCGGGGTGTCTGGCGTGGCTTGGGAGAAGTTCCCGCCCAAGGCGATGAATACCTTCGAGCGCCCCTCTTCCATGGCCTTGATCGCCAGCACAGCGTTGTGGCCGTGGGCACGGGGCACGCGGAACTCGAAGCGCTTCTCGAGAGCATCGAGCAACGCCGGCTTGGGCTTTTCGTCGATACCCATGGTGCGGTCACCCTGCACGTTGCTGTGACCGCGCACCGGGGAAAGCCCAGCCCCCGGTTTACCAACGTTGCCCCGCAACAACTGCAGGTTGACGATTTCCTGCACGGTAGGCACCGAATGCCGGTGCTGGGTGACGCCCATGGCCCAGCACATGATCACCCGTTCGGCCTTGCGGTACATGCGCGCAGCCAGCTCGATCTCGGCCTGGGTAAGCCCGGACTGCTCCACGATATGCGCCCAGGGCGTGGTATCCACGGCTTGCAGGTAGGCGTCCACGCCGCTGGTGTGCTCGGCGATGAACGCGTGGTCGAACACCGCCGGCGCACCGCTGGCCTGGGCCTCGCGTTCCCATTGCAACAGGTATTTGGCGATGCCGCGCATTACTGCCATGTCGCCGCCCAGGTTCGGGCGGAAATACGCCGTGTTGGTAGGCTCGGAGCCGTTGCTGAGCATTTCGAACGGGTGCTGGGGGTGCTGAAAGCGCTCCAGCCCGCGCTCCTTGAGGGGGTTGAAACACACCACCTGCGCGCCGCGCTTCACGGCCTCGCGCAACGGTTCAAGCATGCGTGGGTGGTTGGTCCCGGGGTTCTGGCCGATCACGAAGATGGCGTCGGCCAGTTCCAGGTCGTGAAACACCACCGTGCCCTTGCCCACGCCGAGGGTTTCGGACATCCCCACGCCGCTGGCCTCGTGGCACATGTTGGAACAGTCGGGGAAGTTGTTGGTGCCATAGGCGCGCACGAACAGCTGGTAGAGGAAGGCGGCTTCATTGCTGGCGCGGCCTGAGGTGTAGAACTCGGCCTCATCGGCCGAACCGAGTGCGCGCAGGTGCCGGGCGATCAGGGCGAACGCCTCTTCCCAGCTGGTTTCCACGTAATGGTCAGTGGCGGCGTCGTAGCGCATGGGGTGGGTGAGCCGGCCCTGGTACTCCAGCCAGTAGTCGGTCTGTTCGGCCAGGGCGCTGACGCTGTACTTGGCAAAGAAAGCAGGGTCCACCGAACGGCCGGTGGCCTCCCAGTTGACGGCTTTGGCCCCGTTCTCGCAAAACTTGACCATATCGCTTTCCGGCGACTCGCCCCAGGCGCAGCCGGGGCAGTCGAAGCCACCGTTCTGGTTGGTCTTGAGCATGGCCCGCAGGTTCTTGAAGGCGTTTTCGCTGCCCAGCCAGCTTTTGGTGACGCTCTTGAGCGCCCCCCAGCCGGCGGCGGCGCCTTTGTAGTCCCTGATGTGGTCGTCTTGGCTCATGCGGTGAATCCTCACGCTACGGTGCTTTCATTCAGCCTACGGAGCGTGGTGCTGGGGCGTCCAATCGAAAGATCTTACGGAGTGATAAGCGGTTTCGATGATGCGCCCCAAGCCGCGATAGAGCCTGTTTATCATACGGTCGGGCAAAGCAATTTGACTGCCCTGCCCCCAGGTTATAGCTTGGAGGCGTACCCCACCCATTCGAGTGTGCACGTGGAACAGAACAGCCGGGCCCTGATCGACGGCTTCAACCGGAAAATCGACTACCTGCGGATGTCCGTGACAGACCGCTGCGATTTCCGCTGCGTGTATTGCATGGCCGAAGACATGCAGTTTCTGCCGCGCCAGCAGATCCTGAGCCTCGAGGAACTGTTCCAGGTGGCCGAGCGTTTCGTGGCACTGGGCACCCGCAAGATCCGCCTGACCGGCGGGGAGCCACTGGTGCGCCAAGGCATCGTCGGCTTGTGCGAGCGCATCGCCGCCCTGCACGGCCTGCGCGAGCTGTGCCTGACCAGCAACGGCTCGCAGTTGGGGCGCCTGGCGCAGCCGCTGTTCGACGCGGGCGTCACACGCCTGAACATCAGCCTCGACAGCCTGAATGCTGCGCGCTTCAAGCAACTGACACGTACCGGCGACCTGCATCAAGTGATTGCGGGCATAGACGCGGCGCGTCTGGCGGGTTTTCGCCGTACCAAGCTCAACTGCGTGGTGCTCAAGGGCCGCAACGACCATGAGCTGGTAGACCTGGTGCGTTTTGCCATAGACCGCGAGCTGGACATCACCTTCATCGAAGAAATGCCCCTGGGCGTGATTAACGAGCATGAGCGCGGTGAGTCGTTTTGCTCCAGCGACGAAGTGCGCGAGCGCCTGGCCGAGCACTTCAGCCTGGTCGAATCTACCGAATCGTCCCAAGGCCCTGCCCGCTACTGGCGGCTGGCCGAAGCGCCGGGCACCCGGGTGGGCTTCATCTCGCCCCATAGCCACAACTTCTGCGCCACCTGCAACCGGGTGCGGCTCACCGTGGAAGGCCGCCTTTTACTGTGCCTGGGCAACGAGCACTCCGTTGACCTCAAACACGTGCTGCGCGCTCACCCGGGCAACCCGCAGCGGCTGGAAACAGCCATTCGCGATTCGTTGCACCTGAAACCCTATCGCCACCATTTTGAAGTGGGTGGCGACGTACAGATCCTGCGTTTCATGAACATGACCGGCGGCTGAGCAGCCGTCTCTGGATTTCCATGATCGTTCATCCCACCCATGGTGTACTGCGGGTGCTGTTCACCCTCAAAGGGTCGATCCTCAAGCGCATCGCGCTGCGCTGCCTGATGGTCACGCTGTTGGCGGCGCTGATTGTATTGGCCGAGCGCCATTACCCGGCATTCTTCTACCCGGTCAGCGCCACGCCCTTCACCCTGCTGGGGCTGTCGCTGTCGATCTTCATGAGTTTTCGCAACAACGCCTGCTACGACCGGTGGTGGGAGGGGCGCAAGGCCTGGGGCAAGCTGATCATCGAAACCCGCTCGTTCGTGCGTGAAAGTGTGGTGATCACCGATGCCCGGTTGCGGGCCGAGCTGCTGCGCAACCTGTGCGGATTTGCCCATGCCCTGAATGCGCGGTTGCGCGGGGAAGATGATGCGGAGGCCGCGCACCCCTGGTTGGCGCAACCCGAACGGATCAGCGCGCACAACGTGTGCGACGGGATTCTGCGTGAGGTCGGTGCGCAGTGCTCGCACCTGGCCGAGCAACAACAGATCAGCGACTGGCGCTACAGCCTGCTGGAACAGCGACTGGTGGGCTTGAGCGAGGTGCAGGCCACCTGCGAGCGTATCAAGGGCACGCCGTTGCCGTTCCCCTACACACTGCTGCTGCACCGCACCATCTACATCTTCTGCCTGTTGCTGCCCTTTGCCCTGGCCGAACCGCTGGGGTGGCTGGCGCCGTTGTTCACCACCATCGTGGGGTACACCTTCTTCGGGCTGGATGCCATCGGCAACGAGCTGGAAGACCCGTTCGGGCGCGATGAGAACGACCTGCCCACCGACGCCATGGTGCGCACCGTGGAACGCGATGTGCTGGCTGGGCTGGGGGAAACGCCGTTGCCACCGGCGTTGTTGCCGGTGGGGTATGTGTTGAGTTGACGGTGCATTGGCGCACGGGTGGGTATCGGGTGATTAAAACTCAGCCGCGGGTCTCGCAGGGCGCGATCGGTTTCAGATGCTTGACGAAATTGCATGGCCGGTGGCGTGCGTCCAGCTGTTCGGCCAGGATGCCCTCCCAGGCCGTGCGGCAAGCCCCGGTGGAGCCAGGCACGCAGCACACCAGGGTACGGTTGGAAAGCCCTGCCAGGGCACGGCTCTGCACCGTGGAGGTACCGATATCCAGAATCGACAGCGCACGGAACAACTCGCCAAACCCGTCGATGCGCTTGTCCAGCAAACACTCCACCGCTTCCGGGGTACTGTCACGCCCGGTAAAACCGGTGCCGCCCGTGATCAGCACCACCTGCACCTGCTCGTCGGCAATCCAGCTGGCGACCTGCGCACGGATCTTGTACAGGTCATCCTTCAGCAGTGCCCTCGCCACCAGGCGATGGCCAAACTCCACTGAGCGGCAGGCCAGCAGCTCACCCGAGGTATCGGTGTCGAAAGTACGGGTATCGCTGACGGTCAGCACAGCGATGTTGAGCGGTACAAAGGCCGCATCAGGTTGAACACGCACGGTAAAGCCCCCTCGAAGTCAGTATCGCCACGCTAGAGGCCGGGGCTGCAGGCGTCCAATCGATATCACGTACTGGCCGATCAATAGCATCTATCGCAGACGTGGGTTAAGGTCTGTACACCCCGTTACCAGGCAAGCGCATGGACATCAAGCAGCTGAAGTTTCTCCTCGCCCTCGACCAGACCCGCCACTTCGGGCAGGCAGCGGCGTTGTGCCACATCACCCAGCCGACCCTGTCCATGCGCTTGCGCAACCTTGAAGATGAACTGGACCTGGTGCTGGTCAAACGGGGCCAGCGATTCGAAGGCTTTACCGAGGCCGGCGAACGCATCCTGGCCTGGGCCCGCACCCTGCTCGCCGCCCACGATGGCCTGCAGGCCGAGGCGGCCAATTGCCGGGGCCAGGTGGTAGGCAGCCTGCGCTTGGGGACGGTACCGTTGGCCAGCTTCAACCCCATGCAATTGTTGTTGCCGCTGCGGGCAAAATACCCTGGGCTGCACTTTCAACTCAGTTCGCTGAGTTCGGAGCAGGTGGTCGATGGCCTTAGCCGCAACCAGCTCGACCTGGGCATCTGCTACCTGGACCAGGTCAATACCCGGTTCTTCGAGGTCATCGAACTGGGCATCACCACCATGGGCCTGTTGCATGACACGCGGCACTTCCAGTTTACGGGCGATGCCTTGCGCTGGGACCAGCTGGGCGACACGCCCCTGGGCCTACTGAGCAAGGGCATGCACTACCGCCAATCACTGGACCTGAGCCTGCGCAGCCGGGGCCTGGAACCCAATGCCGTGCTGGAAAGCGATTCCAGTTTCCAGCTGATCCAGGCCATCAGCAGCGGCCTGTGCTGCGCAATCATGCCACTGGGCTGCGGCCTGGAAGCCCTCAGCGAGCACTTGCGCATCCTGCCGGTGGTGGATGCCGCCATCCACAGCCCCGTGGGCCTGCTGCTGCGCCGCAGCGAACCGCGTTCGGCCATTGCCGAGCAGTGCTTTACCGAGGCGAAAGCACTGTTTCAAGCGCCCTGAACACTGGTCGCCTGCCGGTACTGGCGCGGGGTGAACCCGGTCAGTTGCTTGAACTGGCGGCTGAAGGCGCTGTGGTCGGTGTAGCCGCAGCGTAGGGCGACCTCGGTAATTGGCAGCTCGGAATGCAGCAGCCGGTGGGCCTGTTCCAGGCGCGCCTTGTGAATCATCTGCCGGGGGGTGAGGTGAAACACCCGCTTGCAGTAACGCTCCAGCTGAGCGACGGATATGCCCGCTATGCGCGTCAGCTCCCGCATGCTGATCGGCTGCTGGAAGTGGCGACGAATGTGCTCGTCCACAGCGGCAAGGCGCTGATAGGCGGGGTGCGTGTCTGCCGCTGACTGCAGGTCCACCGAAATGCCGATCAGGCCAATGATGGCCCCTTCCACGTTGTGCAAAGGGCGCTTGTGGGTCAGGCACCAGCCGGCTTCGCGGCTGCCATACAGGTGCAGCTCCAGCTGGTCTTCGAGCACCAGGCCCTCTTTCAGCACGCGGCGGTCCTGCTCGGTGTAGCCCGGGCCCAGCTGCGCCGGAAACACCTCGGCGCTGGTCTTGCCCAGCAACGGCGCCAGCCCTTTGAGCCCACAACGCTGCACCAGGGTAGTGTTGGCCAGCACATAGCGGGCAGCTTCATCCTTGATGAAGATCGCCGCGTTGGGGATGGCGTCAAGGATGGGCAGCAGCAGCGATACGCCGCCCAGCAGCGCCTCAAGGTTGGCCGGCCGGTACCGCTCCAGCGCCGGGCACAGGGTAGCCAAGGGGGTAGGCATCATCTCTAAAGCCCATGTTCAGTGAGGCTTCGAGCCTATCTCCACGGCCTTGCGGCACGCCAACGGTTTTTCGTGACTGTGCCGATTTCGTCATGCCCCCTGCAGAAAACCATCAAGAACCGCCCCGCCGATCGGTTCACTCTATGCCCCATGCAAGCCGCCTATGTTCCACAAAAGCGCGGCCGAAACGCCGCACCTCGTGACATCAGACCTGCCTATCCAATAACCAACAAAAAGGCGAACCCATGTCAGGCAAATTCAAGAAACAGCTGTCATTGCTGGACCTCACCTTCATCGGCCTAGGGGCCATCTTCGGCTCCGGCTGGCTGTTCGCTGCCAGCCACGTATCAGCCATTGCCGGCCCTGCAGGCATTCTGTCGTGGTTTCTGGGCGGCTTTGCCGTGCTGCTGCTGGGCATCGTGTATTGCGAGCTGGGCGCGGCCTTGCCGCGTGCCGGCGGCGTGGTGCGCTACCCGGTGTATTCCCACGGGCCACTGCTGGGCTACCTGATGGGGTTCATCACCCTGATCGCCTTTTCCAGCCTGATCGCCATCGAAGTGGTCGCCTCGCGCCAGTACGCCGCCGCCTGGTTCCCCGGGCTGACCAAGGCCGGCTCCAGCGACCCGACCGTGCTCGGCTGGCTGGTGCAGTTCGCGCTGTTGGGGCTGTTCTTCATCCTGAACTACCGCAGCGTGAAAACCTTCGCCAAAGCCAACAACCTGGTCAGCGTGTTCAAGTTCATCGTGCCGCTGCTGGTGATCGGCGTGCTGTTCACCTTCTTCAAACCCGAGAATTTCCAGGTGCAGGGTTTTGCGCCGTTTGGCCTGTCCGGGGTGGAAATGGCGGTATCGGCCGGCGGCATCATTTTCGCCTACCTGGGCCTCACACCGATCATCTCGGTGGCCAGCGAGGTCAAGAACCCGCAACGCACCATTCCTATTGCGCTGATACTGTCGGTGCTGCTGTCCACCGCGATCTACGCCCTGCTGCAACTGGCATTTCTCGGCAGCGTGCCCACTGACATGCTGGCCAATGGCTGGTCGGCGGTAACCCAGGAACTGGCACTGCCCTACCGCGACATCGCCCTGGCCTTGGGTGTGGGCTGGCTGGCCTACCTGGTGGTGGCGGATGCGGTGATCTCCCCAAGCGGCTGCGGCAACATCTACATGAACGCCACCCCCCGCGTGGTGTATGGCTGGGCGAAGACCGGCACGTTCTTCCGGTACTTCACCCGCGTCGATGAACAGTCTGGCATTCCGCGCCCGGCCCTGTGGCTGACCTTCGGCCTGGCGGTGTTCTGGACCCTGCCGTTCCCCTCGTGGGAAGCGCTGATCAACGTGGTGTCCGCTGCACTGGTGCTGAGCTACGCCGTCGCCCCGGTGACCGTCGCCGCCCTGCGCCGAAACGCGCCCGACATGCCGCGCCCGTTCCGGGTCAAGGGCATGGGGGTACTGGGCCCGCTGTCGTTCATCATCGCCGCACTGATCGTGTATTGGTCGGGCTGGGGCACGGTGTCCTGGCTGCTGGCGCTGCAAATCCTGATGTTCGTGCTGTACCTGGTGTGCGCGCGCTTCGTGCCCACCGAGCACGTGTCGCTGGCCCAGCAGGTGCGCTCGTCGGCGTGGCTGATCGGCTTCTACGCCGTGACCATCCTGCTGTCCTGGCTGGGCAGTTTTGGCGGCACCGGGGTGATCGGCCACCCGCTCGACACCGTGATCGTCGCCGCATGTGCGCTTGGCATTTACTACTGGGGCGCGTGCACCGGGGTGCCGGCACATCTGGTGCGCCTGGAAGGCGAGGATGAAAGCGAAGCCAGCCAAGCGCCGGTGGTCGCCCAACGCACGGCGGTAACGGCGCCCTGAGGGCCCACTCCCACAGCGCAAGACTTGGCCAACCACACGACGGACACGACCATGAAACAGATCCACATCATCGACTCGCATACCGGCGGCGAACCCACGCGCCTGGTGATGAAAGGCTTCCCGCACCTGCACGGTCGCAGCATGGCCGAGCAGCGCGACGAACTGCGCGAGCGGCACGACGCGTGGCGCCGGGCCTGCCTGCTGGAGCCGCGGGGCAACGACGTGCTGGTGGGGGCGCTGTACTGCCCGCCGGTGTCGGCTGACGCCACCTGCGGGGTGATCTTCTTCAACAACGCCGGTTACCTGAACATGTGTGGCCACGGCACCATCGGCCTGGTCGCCTCGCTGCAACACCTGGGCCTGATCGCACCCGGGGTGCACAAGATCGACACCCCGGTCGGCCAGGTCAGCGCCACCCTGCATGAGGACGGCGCCATCACCGTCGGCAACGTGCCCGCCTACCGCTACCGCCAGCAGGTGGCGGTGGATGTGCCCGGCCATGGCGTAGTGCACGGCGATATCGCCTGGGGTGGCAACTGGTTCTTCCTGGTCAGCGAGCATGGCCAGCGCCTTGAACTGAGCAACCGCGAAGCCCTCACCGACTACACCTGGGCCATGCTCAAGGCCCTCGAAGCCCAAGGCATTACCGGTGAGCACGGTGCCCCCATCGACCATGTCGAGCTGTTTGCCGAAGACGCCGCAGCCGACAGCCGCAACTTCGTCATGTGCCCGGGCAAAGCCTACGACCGTTCGCCCTGCGGCACCGGCACCAGCGCCAAGCTGGCCTGCCTGGCGGCAGACGGCAAGCTGGCCGAGGGCCAGGCCTGGGTACAGGCCAGCATCACCGGCAGCCAGTTCACTGGCCGCTACGAGCGTGACGGTGAGCGGATTCGCCCGTTCATTACCGGCCGCGCCTACATGACCGCCGACAGCACGCTGCTGATCGACGAACAGGACCCCTTCGCCTGGGGCATCTGACCCCTGTTTTCCTTGACCACCCGACACCGCCAGGAGCACTAACAATGACTGACAACATCTTCACCGGCACCGTGCCCGCCCTGATGACCCCCTGCACCGCCGAGCGCAAACCGGACTACGACGCACTGGTGCGCAAGGGCCGTGAGCTGATCGAGGCTGGCATGAGCGCAGTGGTGTACTGCGGCTCGATGGGTGACTGGCCACTGCTCAGCGAAGCCGAGCGCCAGGAGGGTGTGGCGCGGCTGGTGGCAGCGGGCATCCCGACCATCGTCGGTACCGGCGCGGTGAACACCCGCGAGGCCGTCGCCCACGCTGCCCACGCGGCCAAGGTGGGCGCCGCGGGCCTGATGGTCATTCCACGGGTGCTCAGCCGGGGGGCATCGCTGATTGCCCAGAAGCACCACTTCGCGGCGATTCTGGCCGCCGCGCCTGCGCTGCCGGCAGTGATCTACAACAGCCCGTACTACGGCTTCGCCACCCGCGCCGACCTGTTCTTCGAACTGCGCCAGCAATTCCCCAACCTGATCGGCTTCAAGGAGTTCGGCGGCGGCGCGGACCTGCGCTATGCGGCCGAGCACATCACCTCCCAGGATGACGGTGTGACGCTGATGGTGGGCGTGGATACCCAGGTGGTGCATGGCTTCGTCAACTGCAACGCCACCGGCGCCATCACCGGCATTGGTAACGCCTTGCCACGGGAGGTGCTGCAACTGGTGAGCCTGAGCAAGCAGGCTGCCAAGGGCGACGCCCGAGCCCGCCGCCTGGCCCGTGAGCTGGAAGCGGCACTGGGGGTGCTGTCGTCGTTCGATGAAGGTTGCGACCTGGTGCTGTACTACAAGCACCTGATGGTGCTCAACGGCGACACGGAGTACACCCTGCACTTCAACGAAACCGATGCCCTGACCGATGCCCAGCGCAACTACGCCGAGCAGCAGTACGCGCTGTTCCGTAGCTGGTATGCGCAGTGGTCGACCGAGCAGAACGTGGCCTGACCGCAGCCGCCATCTCCCTGCACCTGCATTGCATTCACAAGGAGTCACCATGCCCCTCACAGGCAAACTGCTGATCGGCCAAACCCCGGTAGCCGGTACACGCCAAGCCCTGCGCGCCATCAACCCGGCCAGCGGCCAGGCACTGGAGCCGGCGTACCCGGGCGGCACGGGCGAACACGTGGCCCAGGCCTGCGCCCTGGCCTGGGCGGCGTTCGACGTCTATCGCGAAACCACACTGGAACAGCGTGCCGGCTTTCTGGAAGCAATCGCCGCACACATCGAAGCCCTCGGCGATACACTGATCGAGCGCGCCGTCGCCGAAACGGGCCTGCCCACGGCGCGTATCCAGGGCGAGCGCGGCCGCACCTGCACCCAGTTGCGCGCTTTCGCCCGCGTGGTGCGGGCCGGTGAGTGGCTGGACGTAAGGGTCGACCCGGCCATGCCGGAGCGCCAACCCCTGCCCCGCCCCGACCTGCGCCAACGGCACATCGCCTTGGGGCCGGTCGCGGTATTCGGCGCCAGCAACTTCCCGCTGGCGTTCTCGGTAGCCGGTGGCGACACCGCCTCGGCGCTGGCGGCCGGCTGCCCGGTAGTGGTCAAGGCGCACGGCGCTCACCCAGGCACCAGCGAACTGGTAGGCCAGGCCGTGGCAAACGCCGTCCAGCAGTGCGGGCTGCCTGAAGGGGTGTTCTCGCTGCTGTACGGTTCGGGCCGTGAAGTGGGCATCGCGCTGGTCAGCGACCCCCGCATCAAGGCCGTGGGCTTTACCGGTTCACGCAGCGGCGGCCTGGCCTTGTGCCAAGCCGCCCAGGCTCGACCCGAACCTGTTCCGGTGTATGCGGAGATGAGCTCGATCAACCCGGTGTTCCTGTTCGATGCGGCCTTGCAGGCTCGCGCTGAGGCCATGGCCCAGGGGTTCATTGGCTCACTCACTCAAGGTGCAGGGCAGTTCTGTACCAACCCAGGGTTGGTGATCGCCAAGCAGGGGCCTGATTTGCAACGCTTCATCCAGGCTGCCAGCCAACATGTGAGCCAGGCCGCAGCGCAGACCATGCTCACCCCCGGGATTTTTGCCGCCTACCAGGCAGGCATCGGTGCCCTGGCTGAAAATGGAGGTGCCTCGCAGGTGGCCAGCGGCCTTGCGGCCGAGGGCGTCAACCAGGGCCAAGCGCACCTGTTCGTGGCCGAGGCCGAGGCGTTTCTCGCCGACCCGACACTGCAGGCCGAAGTATTTGGTGCCACATCGCTGGTGGTGGCCTGTGCCAGCGACCAGCAGATGCGTGAAGTGGCCGATCACCTCGAGGGCCAGCTCACTGCTACCCTGCAATTGGACGACGCAGACATCGACAGCGCCCGCGCCCTGCTGCCCACCCTGGAACGCAAGGCTGGGCGGATTCTGGTCAATGGCTGGCCGACCGGTGTAGAGGTGTGTGACGCCATGGTGCATGGTGGGCCATTCCCGGCCACGTCCGATGCCCGCAGCACGTCGGTGGGCACCGCGGCCATCCAGCGTTTCCTGCGACCGGTGTGCTACCAGGACTTTCCTGACGCGCTGTTGCCTGAGGCGTTGCAGCACACCAACCCGTTGCAACTGCGGCGCCTGCTCGACGGCAAGCGGGAAGGCTGAGCATGGAGCACACCCCCGCAAACGATATCGTGGTAGTGGGTGCCGGCATCATCGGTGTGGCCTGCGCCCTGCAGCTGGCACGCCAGGGCCGGCAGGTACTGCTGGTTGACCGCCAGCTCCCCGGCCAGGGGGCATCCTGGGGCAATGCGGGGCACCTGGCTACCGAGCAGGTGTTCCCCATCGCCGACCTGTCGATTCTCAAGCGCCTGCCGCGCATGCTGCTGGACCCGATGGGGCCACTGCGCCTGGACTGGAAGTACCTGCCCAAGGCGATGCCCTGGTTCACCCGCCTGCTGCTCAACCTGCGCCCGGCACCGTTCCAGCGCAGCGTCGCGGGTATTCGCGCGCTCAACGAAGCCAGCCTGGCGGCCTGGCAGCAGCTGCTGGGGTCGATCGGGCGCAGCGACCTGTTTCATCAGGACGGCTCGCTGCTGGTGTTCGAGCGGCCAGAATCCAGTGAGGCGCTGGCGGCGTTGCGCAGCCGCATGCAGCAACAGGCCGTACCGGTGGAGCTGTGGTCTGCGCGGCAGGTACAGGCCGCTGCGCCGCAGCTGAACCCAAGCCTGCTGGGCGGTTTGTTCTTCCCGTCCACCGGCCACTTCATCGACCCCTATCAGGTGCTGTGCGAGCTGTTCGAGGCGGCCCAGGCCGAGGGCGTGCGCTTCATGCAGGCTCAGGTCGACGGTGGGCGGCTGCACAGCGCCGGGGTAACCCTTGCCAGCAACTGCGGTGCGCTGCATGCCCGCCAGGTATTGCTGAGCTGTGGCGCGCATTCGGCGCACCTCACTGCTGCGCTCACGGGCAAGCAGGTGCCACTGGACACCGAGCGGGGGTACCACCTGATGCTGCCGGCCGAGCACCAACGCCTGCCGTTCGCCGTCACATCCCTCGAGCGCAAGTTCATCATGACGCCCATGACCGGGGGGTTACGCCTGGCCGGCACGGTCGAGTTCGCCGGCCTGCAAGCCCCCCCGAGCATGCAGCGGGCGTGGCAACTGCATCGGTTGAGCAAGGGGTTGTTCAGGGAAGACTTGAGCACCGAGGGTGCGAGCCCCTGGATGGGGATGCGCCCGTCGTTGCCAGACTCATTGCCGGTGATCGACCGGGTGTGTGAAGGCCGGGTGCTGCTGGCTTTCGGGCATCAGCACCTGGGCTTGACCCAGGCAGCGGTCACAGCGCAATGGGTGGGTCGGCTGGCCGAGGCGCTTGGTGGCCCTGAAACCCGGGCATACCGCCTAGACCGCTTCTGATCACCCGATAACACTGCAGCTAAGGCGCTTCGGGGTAGCTGTACTCAAATACCCGAACCACTTCGGAAGCATGCCAGGACGCTGCCTCCATGCCATCGACCGGGCCCGAAAAGCGACCCAGCTTTTCGACACACTCGAAAAACCCGGTACGGGGCAGCCGGCTGGCACCCTGGCTGATCACCAGCGAACTTCGCAGTGGCTGCTCGGCCCGGGCATCCAGCACCGCCAGGTACTCCAGCGCTGCGGTCAGTGTCTGCATGGCCGGGCTGGGCAATTGCAAGCGCTCGATCAGCGCACGGTAGGTCAGCAGGTGGCGTTGACGCCTGGCCAGATCAAGCTCGCCCAGCAGGTTATCCCAATGCTGGCGGCTGATCCTGACGTGGCTCATGACACCTCGCTCCAGCCAGCCACGCCCAGGTGCCACGCCAATGCGCGGCGGATGGCAGCATCAGGCTGGCGCTCGCCGGCTTCAATCATGGCCAGGTAAGCGGGGCTTACCCCTACATTTCGGGCCAACTGCTCGGCAGCGATCCCTTTCGCTCTGCGGATATCCCCCACCTCACTGAAGGCGGGCGCCGGTGCAGGTGGCTGCTGCTCGCCGCTTTCGTCGCCGGTGACAGGTGGCGTTGCCGGGGCCTGCCCTGCAGCCTTCAGCAACGCCTGATAGTGCTCCCACGGAACGACGGCGTACTCTGGCTGACCGTCCCGGCTGATGACCTGAATACCCATTACGAACCCCTCAAGAGGATTACGGCATGTAATCCGTTGGCATAATCCTTATGCCAATTATATGTCCAAGTCCGCGATCTGTGCAGCCAGGCACCTTCGCGGCCAGGCAGAGGGGCGGGTATCAGGGCGCAGGACGCTCCAGGCGCAGGGCTTCGGGGGTAGCTGGCAACCGCTCCACCACGCGCAGGCGCTCGGGGGCCTGGCTGTCGCGCCACGCCTTGAACCGCGCCAGCTCATCGGCCACAGTCTTCATTACCCAGCCCAGCACGGCAATGTCATCCAGGAAGCCCACCCCCAGCAACCAATCGGGGATGGCATCGATGGGGCTTACGAAATACAGCAGACCTGCCACGATCGTGACCAGCGCTTTGGGGCTTATGGCACGGTACTCGCCGCGCCACCATGCCAGGCACAGTGACTGCATCAGCTTCACGTCTTCACGCAACTTGCCCAGCCGCGGGCCTTTGCGAGCCACAGCAAACAGCAGTGCAGGCAACCGACCGCGGCTGAGCAGGCGCTCGGCCAGCGGCAGAAAGCGAGCGAAATTCCAGGGTGCATTCATGGAGCCTCCAGGACGGAAAAGGTTATCCACATTTATTGTGGATAACCTTGTGAACAGGGCAGTGTTTCTGACGCCAGGTGCCTATCAGGCAAGGGCCAAGGTCAGATCGGGCGTTTTTTACACAGCCGTTACAGCCCCGCATACGCGTACGGGCCAAACGGCTCAGGTTAGACGCTTCCTGCTTCTACACGCTGCATGTCCTCGGACACTATCAGCACTTGCCGGTTCGACCAAGCACTCTGCACAAACACGAACGCCCCGTCGGGACGGGGCGTTCAGGGTTGCAGCAAGCGGCTTTTACTTGGCAGGTGCTTCAGCCGGGGCTTCGGCTGGGGCGTCTGCTTCAGGTTCGGCGCCTTGCAGCTGAGCCGGGTCCTTGATGGCGATCAGCTCAAGGTCGAACACCAATACCGAGTTTGCCGGGATCAGCGGGCTTGGGCTCTGTGCGCCGTAGGCCAGCTCAGCCGGGATGAACAGCTTGTACTTCTCGCCCACGTGCATCAGTTGCAGGCCTTCGACCCAACCTGGGATCACGCCGCTCACCGGCAGATCGATCGGGCTGCCGCGCTCGACCGAGCTGTCGAATACCTTGCCATCGATCAGCTTGCCTTCGTAGTGAACGGTCACCACATCGGTAGGCTTGGGCTGCGGGCCGTCGGCCTTCTTCACCACTTCATACTGCAGGCCCGATGCCGTGGTAACCACGCCCGGCTTCTTGGCGTTTTCTTCCAGGAACTTCTTGCCGGCAGAGGCCGCTTCCTCGCTGGCCTTGGCCAGGCGTTCTTCAGCGCGTTTCTGCAGTGCGGTGAAGGCCTCTACCAGCTCTTCGTCCTTCAGGCGCTGCTCTTTCTTGCCAACGGCGTCTTCGATACCCAGCGCGACTGCTTTCGAATCAAGGTCATCCATGCCTTCCTGAGCCAGGCTCTTGCCCATGTTCAGGCCGATACCGTAGGAGGCTTTCTGCGCGGGGGTCTTCAGTTCGGGGCTGCTGGCCTGCTGGTCGCAACCAGCCAGTACCAGGCCTACCAGGGCAACCGCAGCCGCCAAACGATGCTGTTTCATGCTATTTCCTTGTTCATGCGCCATAAGGGCAATCAGGGTGTAGGCCGCGAGCTTAGCAGGCGGTCGTCACCAATGGCTACCGGCATAGGAGCGGGTTTCACGCAATAAGTTCAGCAGGCCACGGACGGCGTCGCCTGTTGCCAAGCCGGACGCCAGTATTGGTCATTCTCTTCGTTGAAGCACCGAGCAAAAAGGTGTGGGCGCGCACGAAAAAGCCGGCCAAGCCCGCGACAAAACTGATAATTCTGACAGTAGCGCACCACAAGCGCCTGCCTTCCAATGGCTGACAAGGCATTCGCAAGAAAGCCTGACCTGAGTTTGCCACTACGAAGGATAGGTTATGAACATCTCACGCAAGCCCAACCGCTCGACCCGCGTGCCACCGTCCGTAAACAACGCTGACAGAGAAGTGGCCGCCGCACCCATCGATACACGCTATGGCGTGGAAGGGCTGGGCTATTTCTTACCCCAGGAAAGGGGCAGCCGCAGTACCAGCACAGGATTTATCAAAAGCCATACCCAGCCGGGGCGGACCTATGGCATTGGCCGCAGCACCAACCTGGAAACGTCGCACACCACGGTATTCGTAGCCTGCCTCACGGAGTACGGCCAGCTGGACAAAAGCTTCCATGCGGACGGGATTTTTGATTTCAACACAATCGGCGACACCCGTTACGCAGCACTCAACAGCATCATCGAAGACAGGCAGGGCAACCTGCTGGTCATCTTGAGCCTGGATGGCGAGTCAGCCAGCCACATATGGAGGCTGACAGCGAGCGGTGAGCCCGACCTGAGTTTCGGTCAGGGGAAAGGCTATGTGGATACCCGCGGCCTGATCGACGAGGCGCTGGTGCTTGAGCGCCTGGCACTGGTTGGGCAAGGCATCTTCGTCGCCGGCCTGCGCCGAGGGCCTGAAAAATTCGAGCCGGTGATTGTAGCCTTCGATAACGACGGCAGACTGCGCAGAGACTTCGGCACTGACGGGATACTGGATGGCACTCAACTCATTCCTGACACCAGCCAGCACATCATCGATGGCATTGTCGCTTTCGCTCCGCAAGCAGGCACCGAGCGCCTGCTCGTCACACTCTACCTTCTGCGCGATGACGTGATCTACAGCGTTGCAATGGCACTGACCACCGAAGGTAAATTCGACACCTCGTTTGGTGATGACGGCCTGTATTGGTCCGATGACAATGTGATCCTTTACGGCCTGTCCGTCGACGTCAAGGCCAAGCGCATTTCCTTCTACGGCAGCATAATGCCCGACGAGGATGGCCCGGAATTCCCGGCCATTTACCGCATAGACTACGCCGGTAAGCCGGCAAAAGAGTTCAACAACGGCAACATGCTTGTGTTCGAGCGCCCAGGTGCCTGGACCTCAGGCATGGAAGATGGAAACGGGCTTGTGGGCTATGGACAGTTCTATACCTACACACTCGCTTTTCGCCTGACTGCGGCTGGCACGTTTGATGACACCTTTGTTCCACCCCGAGGCTATGGGCAATACGGTGCCCGAGGCGACGACGGTTTTTACTCATCTGGTGCGCCGCCTGTATACGACGCCGCGCATAAGCGCCTGTTGATCAGCGGCAATATGGAGGTAACGCCTGGCTTCAACGTTCCAGGCGTAATCGCCATATCCATGCGGCCCACTTGATCAACCAACAATCGCTGATTGGGGCGCTGGCCAGCCTCAAGCGCTCCCTCGCAGCGAGGCTCAAGGGTATACCCGCTCCCGATACTGCGCGGCCACCTCACGCAACACGTCGCACACCCACTGCCCCGGCAGGCTCTGTGCCAGTGCAGCATTGCGGCAGATGCCCACCGAACCGCCAGGTTCGCGCACGCCCAGGTCGAGTTCGACCAGGTCGCCACGGCGCAGGTCCAGCAGCACAGCGTCGCGCGGGGCTACCCAAACCGCGTCGCTGCCCTGCACGTAACGCCGGCTCAGGACCAGCGACAAGGTTTCCAGGCGCTGTGCGGGCATCTGGATGCCGCATTGCACGAACAGGCTGTCGGCATGCTGACGGATCGTCGTACCGGCCGGCGGCACTACCAGTGGGTACTGCCCTACACGCGCCCGTTCGAGCGGTGCAACAGCCAGCAGCGGGTGACCGGCGCGCACCACCAGGGTCATGGACTCGCTGTACAGGTGCTCGAACGAAAGGCCCTGTATCTGCGGGCTGTCGGTCATCCGCCCCACCACCAGCTCCAGTTCACCCACGCGCAACTGGCCAAGCAATTGCGCACTCACGCCGGTCACCACGTTGATGACCAAGGCCTGGTGGCGCTGATGCAGGCGGCACAGTACCTCGGGCATCAACAGGCTTTCGACCGTGGACAACACACCGATGCGCACCTGGGACGGCACCTGCGCCTCGCCGCGCAGGCAGCTGACGCCATCGCGCAGGGCCTGCACACTGGGCCCTGCATAACGCATGAAGCGTGTGCCAGCGGGGGTCAGTTCAACGCCCTGGCGGCCCCTCACGAACAGCCTGGCCTGCAGAAGGTCTTCGAGTTCCCTGAGGGTCTTGGAGATCGCCGGCTGGCTGATGGCGAGCACGTCTGCCGCCCTGGCCAGGCTGCCCTGTCGGGCAATCTCCAGAAAGCACAGTAGGTGGCGGTACTTGATACGGGTGTCGAGGTTCATGACGCCAGCTTACCGCATTGTCGGCAAGGCCGTGCCCCCTGTGGCCCCGCCGCATTGGCAACCTGGGTGCGGCAAGCGCTATGCTTGAGCAAATTTCCGCATGAGCAACTGCCCTCCCCCATGTCCAAGGTCATCATCAAGACCCCCGCCCAACTCGACCTGATGCGCCGCGCCGGCCAGCTTCTGGCGCAAGTATTCGCCGATCTCGACAGCTTTATCCGCCCGGGTGTCACCACCCTGCAGATCAACGACCGGGCCGAGGCGTTCATCCTCGACACACTCAGGGCACGCCCCGCCAGCAAGGGGCAGTATGGCTTCCCCTATGCGCTCAACACCTCGGTGGATCACGTGGTGTGCCACGGTATGCCCAAGGCCGATGAGGTGCTTCAGGCGGGGTCCATCATCAATGTCGATATCACCCTGGAACAGGGTGGGTACATTGCGGACTCCTCGAAGATGTACAGCCTGGGGCCGGTAAGCGAAGAGGCCCGCCATCTGGTAGCGACCACCTACGATGCGCTGTGGAAAGGCATCGAACAGGTCCGCCCGGGGGCCACGCTGGGTGATATCGGCCACGCTATCCAGGCTCACGCCGAGAGCGCAGGCTACAGTGTGGTTCGGGAGTACTGCGGCCATGGCATCGGCCAGCAGATGCACGAGGCGCCCGAAGTGCTACACGTGGGCCAACGCGGCATGGGCATGAAGCTGAAACCTGGCATGGTGTTTACCATCGAACCGATGATCAACCAAGGTGGGCGCGGTACCCGAACGCTGAAAGATGGCTGGACGGTGATCACCCGTGACCACAGCCTCTCGGCCCAGTGGGAGCATACCGTGGCGGTAACCGAAGAAGGCTATGAAGTGCTGACCTTGCGCGATGAAGAGCGTGGCCGCCACTGAACGTGCGGTGAAAACGCCAGAACGAAAAAAGCGACCCTAAGGTCGCTTTTTTATTGCTTCAGGGTGTTCAGTGGGCCCTTGAAGCGGAATATGGCGCAGCGGACGGGACTCGAACCCGCGACCCCCGGCGTGACAGGCCGGTATTCTAACCGACTGAACTACCGCTGCGCTATACATCGAGTGGTGGGTGATGACGGGATCGAACCGCCGACCCTCTGCTTGTAAGGCAGATGCTCTCCCGGCTGAGCTAATCACCC